>PLEC01000160.1 GCA_003136935.1 Gammaproteobacteria bacterium | reverse complement strand
GCCGTAAGCTCTGCCTGCCGAAACGTTGAATGGCTGCCTTCCCACGAGCATTCTGGCGTCGTGACCGGCGCCTTTTGGCCGGTTGCCGCCGGTAGTCTGTTTCTCGCCACCGCGCGGTTGGCAGGCGGAGACCCCCTGCAGCTAAGCTACCGCCCCACCCCGCGCCGCCACATGCCGCCTGATCCCCGGCACCACTACTCGGGGTACAGATCGCGAAAAGCGACTACGTAATAGGTCCCCCGCTACCCCTCAGCTTAGGTCCATTTGTACTGCTTCCGACATCAGTTGACGAGGGTTTGCGGGCTGGTTTGCGCGCTGCGTCGCACGATGGCTGCGATGCTGTCGATCAGCTGGTCGGCGAGTCGACGGTCCTTCGCAGAATCCGGCTCTAGCATTCGAAACGGTCGAAGCGCGCCTATGCGTGCGTGATCGCAGTCGTGACATTTTTCCCGGCTCTCACGGTGTATTCTTGTTAAGACTCATCACGCCCGCCGGGCGGTCGCAGACCGCCGAGCGCAGGCGCACCCCCTTCGCCGAGTCGTAGACGAGTTTCCTGTCGTGGAACGGGAGCGGGGACTCGGGCACCTCGCCGGGCACGATGCCGAAGTGCCAGTCGGCGGGACAGATCGCGTGCAGTACCAGCATGCCAGCCACTGCGCCCTTTATCTTGGGCAGGCCAAAGGCAATCAGGGCGCCGGTCTCGGGCACCTGGTCGAGATTCGCGACACACTCGGCCTGAGGGAAGCCGTTGGACATCAGCCAGTCCTCGCTGACGAGAGTAGGTGTGGTGTCGGTGTCCATCGCCTCGTGCCCGTGATAGAGGATATGGCGCTTCAGGTGCAGGAACTTCACGGCCTCGAGGGTGACGCCGGGGAACTGGCCGTCCTCGGCCATGTAAGCTTTGGGGTCTGAGTCCCAAAGCTTGGACCAGTCGCTGCGAATCATGACGACGCAGCCCGCGGGGATCTCGCCGTGGCGCCCCTCCCACTCGTGGATGTCGTCAACCGTCATCTGGTAGCCCTTGTTGGACTTCACTTTCTCCAGGATCGAGATGACGGCGAGCTTGCGCAGCGCGTAGGTCGCGGGGATCTCGTCGCTCCCGGTCTGGCAGGGATGAAAGTGCGCGGGGGCATCGAGGTGTGTGCCCCAATTCTCGCTCGCGAGGCGCACGCTGTAGGAAGTCCAGCCGACGGTGTCGTAGCTGGCGGGGACGTAGGCCGACTTCTCGTCGGGCTTCACCTGCGCGAGATCGAAGCGGCTGTTCGGCTTGAAGCCGGCCCAGAGCGGTGCGCCCGGGGCGAGCACGTGGGAGAGGCACACGTAGCGCGCGTGGGCGAAGGTCTCATCCCAAGTGCGCCACAGGCCAAGCGCGCGCGGGGCGCTTGCCACCGATGAGGCGTTGGTGGGGGCCGCACCTGCCACGGTGCCGGCGGTTGCCGCGGCGCCCGCAGGGCCCACCGCGCCCTTCGCGCGCGTGTCTGCGGCGCCGAGTGCAAACGCGCCGGCCATCATCGCCAGGTATTCGCGCCGGCCGATGAGGGCGCATCGCCTGTTGATCAAACTCTGGTCGAGACTGCTCACGAGTCCTCCGCACCGTTTGGGTGCATCTCATGCCTCCAATGCCTCCACACAGCGCGCGTCCATTTCGACGACAAGTCCGCTGCCGAGCGCATAGGTCTGGTTGGTTGTCATCATCCGTCCGCGGGGCCGCCCCGGCAACAATCCTCACATCCCACCGTCTCACATCCCGCCGTCTTGCAATGGCGCCGGGACTTAAATACGCTCGGGCATACAAGGCCGCGCGGTGAGCCTACGCGAGCGGCCGGTGGCTTGGTGTGCGCCGGGCGCACGGGAAGAAACCATGTTGATTTCAAGACCGGCGAGCCTCACGGCCGCTGCCTTCATCGCATTCAGCGCATCCGCGGCAGTGAGCGCCGCAAGTGACGACCAGGCGCCGCCGAGTGAGAGTTCGGCACTGACGCAGATCGTCATCACCGCCGAGAAGCGCACTTCCACCATCCAGGAGACCCCGCTCAGCATCTCGGCGGTGTCGGGCGAGCAACTCCTGAATCAGGGCCTCACGACGATCGAGGACGTGACGCGCGATGTGCCGGGGCTGTCGATGCGCACCGCGGGCCCGGGGCAAAGCGAGTACGAGGCGCGGGGACTCGCCTCCAATGGCGGCAACTCGCCGACCGTGGGGTTCTATCTGGGGGATGTTCCGCTTTCCCCGCCTGCGCTCGCGCAGATCGGCAAGGTCGTGATCGATCCTAACCTCTATGACCTCGACCGCGTCGAGGTGCTGCGCGGTCCGCAGGGAACGCTGTACGGCGCGAGCTCCATGGGCGCCACGATCCGGCTGGTGCTGCCCGAGCCGCAGATGCAGAAGTTCTCGGCCACGGGAGACCTCGTGGGCTCGGGAACCGACGGCGGCGGGACGAATGGTGCGGCGAACGGCATGCTGAATCTGCCGCTGGGCGACATCACTGCGGTGCGGATCGTTGCGAGCGATGAGTACCGAAGCGGCTGGATCGACCGTACGGTGCTGAACCCCTTCCCGCCGGATACGCCCCTCGCCGCGGGAGCGCCGTACGTGCGCGGTGATGTGACCGCAGCACCGGTGGCGAGCGTCGCCAAGGACGTGAACGGTGAGCACCTGGCTTCGGGCAGAGTGGACCTCCTGGTGCAACCCAACGATGTGTTCTCGGTGGACGTGCTCGCCCTTGAGCAGCATATGCAAATGGGCGGCTATGACCAGTACGACGTGCCCCCGGGGGGAAATTACCTCACGCATTACGAGGCCTACCCGTTCGCCGAGTCGGTGAACGATCAGGCATCGGTGTTCTCGGTGACCTTGAAGGCGAGGCTCCCCTACTTCGACGTCACTAGCGCGACCGGCTACTGGAACCGTTCGGAGACGCAGTGGCAGGATGCCTCCGAGTCAACCTCGCAGTTTGTGGTGCCCTCCTTTCCGTCGGGCACGGTGCCGGACATCCTCTACTTCCCCTACCAGGAGACCGACCTGTCGCACCAGTTCAGCGAGGAGCTGCGGCTGTCGTCCAACAACAGCGATACGGTGCACTGGGTCAGCGGCGTCTTCTACTCGCGCCTGCGCTCGACCTGGATCGAGTACACGGCCAACCCCGCGGTGGCGGCGCTGACGTCACCGGGCGTGAACCCGTCGGGCGCGGTGTTTGCGGCCGACAACCCCTATGAGCTCGAGCAGTCGGCGCTGTTCGCGGACGGATCGTGGAGGTTCGCCGACGCATGGCAGGCGGAGGCGGGACTGCGCTATTTCCGCTACACGACGCAGGCGCACAACAACGAGTGGGGCTACTATGGCTTCCCAAATACCTTCGCGTCGAATCCCAACCCGCCGGGCACGAGTGCCTCGGCGAGCGGGTTGGATCCGCGCGTCGACCTCTCATACCTGCCGAGCAAGAACCTGACCGTCTACGGCTCGATCGCCAAGGGCTTCCGGCCGGGCGGCGCCAACATGGCAGTGCCGCCGCAGCTGTGCGGGGCGGCGCCGATCAAGTTCGATCCGGACACGGTGTGGGACTACGAGCTTGGCGAGAAGGCGCGGCTGCTCGAGGGACGGCTCAAGATCAACGCGGACGTGTTCTACATCCACTGGAACGATGTGCAGCAGACCGCGCTGCTCGCGTGCGGCTACCAGTACATGACGAATGCGGGCACGGGGCGCAGCTACGGACCTGAGATCGAACTCGAGGCGCGCCTGACAGATCACTGGCTGCTGTCACTCAACGGGACGATAAACAACTCCTACATCACCAGCCCGACCCCGGCCTACGCGGCTTACGCCTCGACCAGCTACAACTTCGGGAGCTGCCCGAGTGCATCTAACTGCTCGATCCCGATCCTGAACGTGCCTAAACAGACCGCCACGGCCGCTGTCGAGTTCAATACCCAGGCCTTTGGCGGCCGCATCACCGCGCGTCTCACCGACAGCTACGTGGGTTACCAGATCGACACCGCCTTCAGCACGGTTGAGCTGCCGGGCTACAGCATCATGAACTTCAGGGTCGGCTACAGCCCCGACTCGGGCCGCTGGACGGCGGCCCTGTTCGCAAACAACCTGACCAACAAGGAGCCGTGGCTGTCGGCCAACAATACGAGCTTCCAGTTCAATATTCCGGAGCTGATCCGGGTGTCCACGCTGCAGCCGTTGACGATCGGCGCGCAGCTCGACGTCCGGTTCTAGGGGCTGAGGGTATGAGCGCACGAGGTGTTATCACGGTGCGCGCCGGCACGGTGGGACGGCGCGAGTGGCTACTGGGTGCCTTGGGCGGTGTGGCTGGTGCGGCGGCGCTCGGGGTCGCAGCCGGGGCTGAGGACAGCCCGCGCGTAGACGGGCAGAACCTGTGGAGCGTGTGGGATGCGTACTTCGCGCGCGCCAAGTACGTGTACCTGACCCACGTGCTCACGCCCGACTCGCCGCTGTGGTATGGGTTCCGTAACCCGCAGCACCCACCCTCCTTCAAACCGGCACTCATCACGGATGATCGCGGCAAGAGCTGGCACGACGAGAACTGGGACCAGGACGGACACGGGTCGTACCGCGTGGAGATCCCGGGCACCGACTGGGGCACGCACATGGATGCACCGGCGGAGTTCCATCCGTGCCAGGCGGCGATGGAGGAGATTCCGCCAACCTATACGCTGCGCAAGCTGGTGGTGATCTCGATCGCCGAGCAGGCCAGGCACGACATCGCGTATCAGATGACCTTGGATGACGTGCACGCGTGGGAGAAAAAGCACGGGGCGGTGCCGGCGGGCTCGGTCGTGGCGGTGCGCAGCGACTGGTACAAGAACTGGGACGAGAATCCGCAGCGCTTCCTCGCCGAAGACGGACGCTTCCCCGGAATCCGCATCGAGGCAATCCGCTACCTGCACGAGGAGCGCAAGATCCTCTTCCACGCTCACGAGGGCATGGACACCGACACGACCCCGACGCTGGTGTCGGAAGACTGGATCCTGTCGAACGGCTATCCGCAGGTAGAGTGCATCGCGAATCTGGATCTCGTGCCGGAGACCGGCGCGCTGGTAGCGTTCGGGGTGCCACGGCTACGGGGGACGACGGCGTTTCTCATCACCCTGGCGGCGGTGTGTCCGGCGAGCTGGAAGCACGGTCTCGTGCCTGGGTTCCGCGGGGAGTCACCACTGCCCTTCCACGACAAGAAGCTCGCGTATAGCAAGAAAACCGGCATGTTCGAGCGCGAGCAGGTGTGCACGCGGCCGAACGGCAAGATGGGTTTGAACAAGTAGCGACACGCCGGCCCGGAAGATCGAGGAGGACAGAAGCAGCTGCCGTGCCATATAGCCACAACTCCGAGCTGCCCCCATCGGTTCGCAGCCGTCTTCCGCAACATGCGCAGGACATTTAAAGGACTTCAATCACGCCTTTGAGGCCCATATGGGCGATCCACGGCAGGAGGAGGCGGCGCATTGCATCGCCTGGGCGGCGGTCTTGCAGTGAGCTTCGACTCCCGTTCCACTCAGGTTACGTTCGACGTCGCGTCAGGCGCTGCTTCTCAACACCGCCACGAATGCTGTGGCCGATTTGGTGAAATTAGCGAGACTGGGGTGGCGGCGACTCAGTTTTGGGAGCGCGCTCCGGCATCGGCAGTTCGGACTCAGGCGTAACACGCTAACGAGGCTCACCGGCTGCACCTAACGTCATGTTGAGCGGCGCGCTGCAGCGCGTCCGCTCGAACTCAAGTTAGGTCGCCGCACGATCGCCAGACCAGTCGCGTGTTCGTACGCTCGCAGCAGACGCGTAAGCTGTGCCTTCTCCAGAACCAGCCGTTTGGTGAGACCCCAAGGGCTGCGGCCCCTTTGGTACTTGAAGTCGATCCAATGCGTCCGAGGACGCGAATGCCGAAAGGTCTCCCAGAGCATCGGGAGAAAGTCGCCATCCGGGCCGAGCCCAACAATGTGCTTGATACTGACCCTCTCGGGATCGCCGCGCCGAAACCGGTACGTGATGCGCAGCGAGCTGCGCTTGCACTTGCACCTACGGCGCAGAAGGCGCTGATCCCAGCCGCTGGGTGCCATCTCATCCCAGATGAAGGCGGCTATGCTGCGTGAGTGGCAGACGCTCAGCCAAGCTGGTCTGTCACCGCACGAGATGCACTGCCACCAATATCTGGCCACGGAACCCGCTACCTAACGGTAAAGTTGAGGGGCCGGACGACCACGCCGGACAGGCGCCGCCGGCGCACACTGTCTTCCCGCGCCCGCGGCGCGTAACCACCGACCGTTCACGGACCCCTCCAACGATTGTTAGGGGGTATAGATATATCACCAGGAAATTAACGGCTCCACTCCCAGTGCGATGTGCGGTTTTGGACCCACTGCGGACACTCACCAACGACCGGTTTCTGGAAGTCGTATGAGATGGTGCTGCGCTATGCGCACCTGGCGCCGGAGAAACTGAGCTCCGTCGCCAGGCGCATCGAGCGGCCACCGGCTGCGACTTCTGAAGACGCGCCGCGCGGCCAAAACGTAGCGGCGTCTGCTACGTTTTCGCTACGTTCGGTCAACTGAGCAACTGCCGGTGAGCGGTAAGTGCTTGTTTGATTGGCGCGCCCGGAGAGATTCGAACTCCCGACCTCCTGGTTCGTAGCCAGGCGCTCTATCCAACTGAGCTACGGGCGCACCGCGGGAAACTGGCCCGTCGGGGGGCGCGCATCCTACCACACCCCCGAAAACCTGCGACCTGTCCGCAGCGTGCGCGCAGATTCAGGCCTCTTAAGCACTGACTTAGCGGCTCGGGCCGGGCGGTGGCGACGTCCCGTGACGCCGCCACCCCGAACGCTTTAGGGATCAGCCCATCACCTTGCCGTAGATAAACAGCACGATGAGCGCGCCGATGATCGACATGATGATTCCCGCCGGGTGGAACGGCGCGCCTACCGGGGGCTTGCTGAATATGCGGGCGATGAATCCGCCGACGAAGGACCCCACGATGCCGAGCACCCCCGTCATGAGCATTCCCATGTGCGCAGCGCCCGGCATGATGAAGCGGGCAATCAGGCCGACGACGATGCCCACGATGAACATCCACATGTAGTGCACCAAGGTCTTTCTCCTGGTTGCGGGACCACAAGCAGATCCCGGTTGTTGTTGTAGGGGATCGTCCCCGGGGCGAATTCTAGCGGCAGCGCCGGTCGCGGCGGTAGCGCCGGCCGGCTGAGCGATGCAACGACCGCCCTGCGGGGGCTATGTTGCGTTGAGCTGCACGCCCGATCGGCCGCCTACCCCTGCTTACCCCAGACAACCTGCTGAAATAGCATCGTTTTCTCGCTTCAGTGCCATTTTTTGCGGTTCACCCAATAATTAGAAACTGCGCTGCTGGCGGGCCAGCCGACCCGCGCGTGCTCGATTGCGTGCTGCGTACCCCGCAATGTGTGCCGGCTGCGTGATCCGGCTCACGGATGGCTGCCGAAGTGACCCGCAGAATGCCTTCTTAATAGGCGACCTGCGGGAGCACCGCATTCCAATGAACATGAGCCAACTCATCATCGGCACCGCCCTGGGCTTCTTCGTTGCCCAGGGCGCGCTCTATGGCATCAGGGGCAGTATTGGTTGGCTTCAGCGCGACCAGGTGCGTCAGCGGATTAGCGAGCTGGCGCCCTCACGAGAATCAGACTTGATCGGCGCCTTCATCAGGCACGCAGGTCTGATAGGAGCCAGCGCTGCTCTGATCACCTTCGGCGTGTGGTCGGTCAAAGACTACCTGGCGACCAGATCTGCACACAGCGCCGCGATAGCCGACACCTTCGAACCGGCAACCGGTGTAACCGAATCGGCGGGCACGCGGGGCACCGCGCTCGTGGCAGCAGCACCTGCCACAGCACCCGAGGCTGATCCCTCAGGGGCGACGGCACAGGACGTCGACCCGTACGCGGATCCGGATTTTCAGGTTCACCGCCGCTCGCACCATGCTGAGAGTCTCAAGGAGACGCTGGTACAGCGGTCCGAAGCAAGAGCTCGCGCCGAACTGCTCACCGAGACTCAGCAGCACCTGCACCGGTCCCAGTACGACTGCGAGGCTGCCGAGCGTGCCAGCAAGTACGTCAAGGTCGGTCTTGACGTTTGGGGCTTCGCAAGCTGGCAGGTCAAGTACTTCCCGGTGGACGGCTACACGGGCGCCACGCTCTCGCAGTGCCAGGACATCAAGAATGTCATCGACCCTTCGTGGGTGAACCTGCAGTCAACGGTCGCGCAGACGAATCAGCCAGTCAGATAGCCGCGATCACTTCGAGCGCACGAACAGGGAACGCCGCTGCAGGCGCCACCCCGGCATACAGCGCCCGCGCCCCGGTACCCTCGTCCGCTGCGGAAGAGGTGTTGCATGCGAGTCAATACGAAACTGCTCGTCGTTCATATCCGTGGACGCCGTTCGCTTTCACTGGGCGCCTGAGCCGGTGTGGCTCCAGGTCGCGGGGGCGCTCGTCCTGCTCCTTCTATCTCTTCTTCCTACCTTTCGGGAAAATTCTTACTTATCAACGGTGGTGCGGGTACAGACCGCGAGCTATGCCGACTACATGGTGCGGGTGAGACATCGTCTGGTCCCGTATGTTTGGTAGATGTCTGTGTTGGTGAGTCCGCCTTAGTCTCGGGCCTTTTGCGTGAAGTAGATTCCCGGTACTCCGCGCGGGCTTAGACCCAGAGCAAGCAGGCCACGAGCGCCACCACTCGCGTGCCAGAGAGTAACAACCGGCAGACCGCTACGCCGAAAGTTGCGTGTGATGATTTCCAATTCAGGCTTGGTCCAGTGAATCACAAATGCTGACTGCGGACGGAACTCGACATCGAGATTAGTCTGCGTGAACTGACGCGTCGCATTAGCGGTTGCGGACGATGCACGCGCCTGATCGAACCGCAGCGGCCGTCCGAGCTCGCTCACGGGTCGCTGTTGCGGGGCGGCGAGATCCAATAAGTGCGGGCGAATCAGCTCCGGCGTATTCGCTGGGGGCATGGCGGCGGGTGCCCCCGCGTTCGCGGCTGTCGCGGCCAGCACGACAAGTATCGCCAGTAGGATATTGATCCTACGCCGCTGCCTCTTTGATTCGCATGACATGGAGACATCCGGCCGGCAGTACTACGTGTGTGGTGCCGCCTCGCCTTTTCCCTCCGGCTTCTTAGCTTGGGTTTCCTGTAGTGTTTTTTGCTCCGTCGTGTGGCGTTGCGCCAGCGCCTGCGTCTGCGCCTGGTGCTGCAGCTCAAGCGCCTTCAAGTTGGCGCTTGCAGCCGGCTGTTTCGCGGCCAGTTCGTGATCGGCTGCTTGCTTCTGCTGCAGTTCCTGCCGTTGTTTTTCCTGGCCATTACGCAAGTCATCCTGTGCTCGCTGATTCACCTTGTCGCGTTCAACATTTCCGGTACTTGAGGCCGCTTGGTGGGCGACCGGGGGCAAGTCTGCGACATGTATCGGGACGCGCGTTTCGGTGGGTGCGTCCACAGCCGTCTTTGGGGGGGCTCTCTGTGGTGATCCGGCCGAGTTCGCGTTGACGACACCGTGGCCGTTGAGTTCGCTCGGCTTGGATGTCGCGGCAGTCTCCGGTTTGCCGTGGTTGACCGACGCCAAGAGAGCGTGATTGGCCATCGACGCTTGGCGATGCTGCATCTGTACCGCCGTTGCCGGCTGGTGCGGCGCGCGCGCGGCAGTCTGCTCCGCGGCCGTCGGCCGCGCCGTGACGCCGCCTGTTCCGCCGTTGAAGCTGGCCCGGTTGACCGTGGTGGTATTGACTATCGTCTGAGTGTACGTGTTGTGAATGTTGGTGACATTCACGTGGCTCACCGCGGTGTTGTAATTGAACTGCTGACCCTGCCAATGCCCACCGGTGTAACCTTGACCGGAATAGC
>PLEC01000050.1 GCA_003136935.1 Gammaproteobacteria bacterium | reverse complement strand
GCGCAGCGAGGCCGAGGCGCAGGCCGTACTGGGCGGAATCGTCGAGGGGGTCTACGCGGTGGACCGGGAGCGCGTAATCCGCTATCTCAACCCGCAGGCCGCGCGCCTCCTGGGTGTCGAGCCCGCCGCGGCCGTGGGCCGCTTCTGCGGCGATGTCCTGAAGCCGCGCGACGAAGACGGCCGCCGACCCTGTGATTTCCGCTGCCCGATCGTGCAGGCGCGCGGCGCCGGCAGCGCCAAGGCGATCGAACATCTGGGTGCGCCGCCAGCGGCGCCGCGCACCACGGTGATTACCAGCGCCCCGCAGGTGGAAGGCCTGCAGGTGCAGGTCATCCGCGACGAGACCGAGCTCGAGGCGGTGCGCCGCGCGCGCGACTCGGTGCTCGCCAACATCTCGCACGAATTCCGCACGCCGCTCGCCGCGCAACTCGCCTCCATCGAGCTGCTGCTTGCCGGCATGGATCACATGGGTGCCGCGCAGCAGCGCGAGCTCGTCACCTCGCTCGAGCGCGGTACCCTGCGCCTGACGCAGCTCATCGACAATCTCCTGGAAAGCGTGCGCATCGAATCCGGGCAGCTCGCCATTCGCCACCAGAGCGTGGCGCTCGCCGAGGTGGTTGGGGAGGCGCGCGAACTGGTGGGCGCGCTGCTGGCGCAGCGCCACCAGAGCCTGGATGTCGCTGTGCCCGCTGACCTGCCCGCCGTGAGCGGCGACAAGACGCGTCTCACGCAGGTGTTCGTCAATCTCCTCGCCAATGCCAACAAGTTCGCCCCCGAGGGGAGCGTGGTGCGCATAGGGGCCGCGGCGCGCGACGGCGGGGTGCAGGCGTGGGTGGAAGACGAAGGCGCGGGTCCCGCCGCAGCCGACGGGCAGTCACTGTTCGCGCGCTTCCGGCGCGGCGGCACTGAGCCGGAACCAGCGGGGCTGGGCCTGGGGCTGTGGCTCGTGAAATCGATCATCGAGCGCCACGGCGGCAGCGTCGCCTTTGAGCGCACGGCGGCGGCCCGCACACGCTTCACGCTCGCTCTGCCGGCAGAGAGCGGCACATGAAGGTGCTGGTGGCCGACGACGACGCGGACCTGCGCGAGCTCATCGCCTTCACGCTCACCCAGGCGGGCTACTTCGTGATCAAGGCGGGCGACGGCCCGGCAGCCGTGCGGCATTTCCAGGCGGAGGCCCCCGACCTGGTGGTACTCGATGTCAACATGCCGGGGCTGTCAGGATTCCAGGTGTGCGAAGCCATCCGGCGTGATTCGCGCGTCCCGGTGATGATGCTCACCGTGCGGGGTGAGGAAGAGGACCTGGTGCGCGCGCTCGGCCTCGGGGCCGATGACTACCTCACCAAGCCCTTCAGCCCGCGCACCCTGCTCGCGCGCGCCGCGGCACTGCTGCGCCGCGCCGGCATGGATGCCGCCGCGCCGCTGGCCGCCGGCCGCGTGGTCCTCGACCTCAGCGAACACACCGTGGCCATCGATGCGGGCTCACCCGTGCGCCTCACGCCGCTGGAACTGCGCCTGCTGCAGATGCTGGCGGCGAACGCCGGGCGCACGGTCACATCCGAGCGCCTCCTGATACAGGTATGGGGTCACAAGAGCGGTGGCGACCGCCAGCTGTTAAAGCAGCTGGTGCACCGCCTGCGGCAGAAAATCGAGGCCGATCCCGCAGCGCCGGCGCTGCTGCGCACCGCCGCGGCGGGTTACAAGCTGGTCGTTGACTGACGGCATGTACGTCATGCTCAACCAGAACCGTGTGTTTGGCCGCGCTCGCCGGCGGGGCTGCGCTGCTGGGCGGCGTGGCGCTCGCAATCGTCCATTGAGGATGGCGACGGCGACGCGCTGACGTAAGATCGACGCTGATCGTGGATCTGGAGCCAACCATGAACCTGGTGAATCGCCGCTATCATCTTGCCGCCCGGCCGGTCGGCCTGCCCACCTCCAGCGACTGGAGGCTCGATTCCGTACCTGTCGAGGAGCCCCGCGACGGCCAGTTCGTCGTCGAAGTGCAGTACATCTCACTTGATCCGGCGATGCGAGGCTGGATGAACGAGGGTAAGTCCTACATCGCACCGGTCGGCATCGGTGAGGTGATGCGCGCCGCGGCTGTTGGTTGTGTGATCGCCTCGCGCCATACGGGGTTCGCGGTCGGCGACCAGGTGAGCGGCACCTTCGGCGTGCAGGATTACGCGCTCTCGGACGGCAAGGGCGTGGTCAAGGTGAATCCAAAACTCGCGCCGCTGCCTGTGTACCTCGGAACGCTGGGGATGCCCGGCATGACCGCCTACTTCGGCCTGCTGGAGGTGGGCGAACTCAGGAACGGCGATACCGTGGTGGTCTCCGCAGCCGCGGGAGCCGTGGGAACGGTGGTCGGCCAGATCGCGAAGATCAGGGAGTGCCGTGTCGTCGGCATCGCCGGCGGTGCGGACAAGTGCGCATGGCTGGTGAAGGAGCTCGGTTTTGACGCGGCGATCGACTACAAGGCACAGGACGTGAAAAAAGCGCTGCGCGAGCATTGCCCCAAGGGCATCGACGTGTACTTTGACAATGTCGGCGGGGATATTCTCGACAGCGCGCTCACGCAGCTCGCGCGCGGCGCGCGCATCGTGATCTGCGGCGCAATTTCACAGTACAACAGCACCACGCCGGTGAAAGGACCCGCGAACTACCTGTCGCTGCTCGTCAACCGGGCGAGCATGAAAGGCATGGTGGTCTTCGACTACGCGGCCCGCTACACGGAAGCGGTGCGCGAGCTGGGCGGATGGCTTGCAGCCGGAAGGCTCAAGAGCCGCGAGCACATCGTCACCGGACTCGAGACGTTTCCGGAGGCTCTGCTCATGCTGTTCCGGGGTGAGAATACCGGCAAGTTGGTTCTGAAGGTTTAGCGTCATCGCGGCAGAGCAGCGATGCGGTATCAGGGTACGCGGCCACTGCGTCTCGCGCAGATAAGAACTTTGCTGCTGCTATTCGGCGGCTACGCCGCCTGTTACTACTGCCGCGCCGACCTGTCGGTGGCGACGCCGCTCCTGGCCGAAGAGCTGGGCCAGCGCGGTGTCAGCCACGCCGAAGCACTCGTCCACATCGGCACGATGAGCTCCCTGGGCGTTCTGGCCTATGCCCTCGGCAAGCTGTTTCTCACTGGACTGGGGGACTACTGGGGCGGGCGGCGCAATTTTCTCATCGGCGTAGGCGGCGCGACACTCTTCACGCTGCTGTTTGCTGCCGGCGGCACTTTCCCCGTATTCACGCTCGCCTGGCTCGGCAACCGCCTGACGCAGTCCATCGGCTGGGCGGGGCTCATCAAGGTCTCGTCGAAGTGGTTCAACTATTCCTCCTACGGATCGATCATCGGCATTCTGAGCGTCAGCTACCTCGTCGGGGACGCGCTGGCGCGCCAGCAAATGGGCATGCTGATTGAGCGCGGCTACGGCTGGCGCGCGCTGTTCCTGTTCGCCGCGATCGTCGCAGGCGTCATGCTGTTGGCGAGCTTCCTGTGGCTGCGGGAGTCACGCACCGAAGCCGGCCATCCGGAAGCGATCCCAAATCCGCTGAGTCTGTTCGCGGCCACGGAATCGCCGCCAGCCGGGATAAGCGCGCTACTCCTGCCGTTGCTGCGCAGCCGAGCCTTTCTGCTCGTTTGCGCGTTGTCGTTCGCATGCACGATCGTGCGTGAGACGTTCAATACCTGGAGCCCGCAGTATCTGCACGACCATCTCGGCTACAGCATGAGTCACGCGGCCACCATGAGCGCGGTCTTCCCGGGCGTCGGCGCGCTGTCGGTACTGGCTGCCGGTTGGCTCAGCGACCGGCTTGGCCTCAACGGTCGCTCGTTGCTGATGTTCCTGGGTCTCGGGGCGACCGCGGCCGCGCTGCTGGTGCTCATGTCGGTGCCGGCGGGAATTTCCGGCTCGCTGCTCCCCGTACTGACGATCGGCGTGGTCGCCTTCTGCCTGCTCGGACCGTATTCCTATCTCGGCGGCGCCTTTGCGCTCGACTTCGGCGGCAAGCAGGCGAGCGCGGCGTCCTCCGGCATCATCGACGGCATCGGGTATCTCGGCGGCATTCTGGCGGGAGACAGCGTCGCGCGGCTCGCCGCCGCCTTTGGCTGGGACGGCGTATTCGTTACCCTGGCAGCGGTGAGCGCGCTGGCCGCGGTGTGCGCCGGCGTCTTGCACAGACTTAACACTGCCGCCACCAGGAGCGTCCATGCCTGACCACCTTACCGAGCCCAGACGCGTGACTGCGGCTCCACATGTGCTCACCATCGAATGGGCGGACGGCGGGATGAGCGAGTTTGCGAGCCTGTGGCTGCGCGACAATCGCGCCGAGGACCGCGATACATACAGCGGACAGCGGCTCGTGGATATCGCCGACCTTCCGGAGCACCCCCGCATCCGCTCGGCGGTCACACAGGGCGGCACGGTGCGCATCGAGTGGGAAGGCGAGCCGCGACCGGTGTCTTTCGACCTCGCCTGGCTCGCGGCCCACGCTTTCAATCGCGGCCCGCGCCGCCCCGAGCTCGAGATACGGCGCTGGCTGGAGGGCGCCAGACTCGATGCCGGCCGGGACTTCGCATGGGCAAGCGTCGAGGAACTGCGCACCCAGCCGGGCTTGCGTCTCGACTGGCTCACCCGGCTCTTGCAGGATGGCCTCGCTTTCTTGCGCGACGTGCCGGCGACGGAAACAGCGCTCCTGACGACCATGCCGCTCATCGGGCGCGTGCTCGAGACCAACTACGGCCTGACTTTTGTCGTGCGCTCGGTACCGCAGCCTGAGAATCTCGCCTACTCTGATCTCGGCCTCGGCCTGCATACCGACAATCCCTATCGCGAGCCGGTGCCGGGTTTTCAGGCGCTGCATGTGATCAGCGCCTCGAGCGAAGGCGGCGCGAGCCTGTTCGCCGACGGTTTCGCCCTGGCCGAACACCTGCGTGTCAGTGCGCCGGATGAGTTTGCGCGACTAACCGGCACGGCAGTACCGTTTCACTATCGCTCGAGCGACGCGGACCTGTATGCCGAGCGGCCGCTGATTCAGCTCTCGCCGCGCGGTGAAGTCGCGGCGGTTCACTACAACAACCGCTCCATCGCACCACTGGATGTCGCCCCCGGCGACACCTCCCGCTTCTACGACGCCTATCGGCGCTTCGCGGTGTTGCTGCGCGATCCCCGGTTCCAGCTGCGCACGCAGCTCGGGAACGGCACGCTCGTCGTGTTCGACAACCAGCGCACGCTGCACGGCCGTACCGCCTTCGCCTCGGCGAAGCACTCACGGCATCTGCAGGGCTGCTACCTCACCCGTGACAGTGTCTACAGTGCGGCGGCGCTGTTGCGGCGCCAGGCTACCGCGGAATAGCACCCCATGAACCTGACCGAAGACATTCTCGCGATCTACCAGGCGCGCGGCGCGGCCGCCTACTTCGGCGAGCGCGTAACTATGACCGAGCACGGCCTGCAGGCAGCGTACTTTGCGCAGCTCAGCGGGGCGCCGAAGGCGCTCGTGGTCGCCGCCTTGCTGCACGATATCGGCCACCTGATTGAACCGGTGCCCGACGCGCTCGAGGACTGGACGACCGACGCACACCATGAGGCAGCGGGAGCACGGTGGCTCGCACAACGCTTCCCAACCGAAGTCTCCGAACCGGTGCGTCTACATGTTGCGGCCAAGCGCTATCTGTGCGCCACCGATGCGCAGTACCTCTCGCGACTGAGTCCGGCGTCAGTGCACACCTTGAAGTTGCAAGGCGGTCCGATGTCGGCGCAGGCCGTGGCGCAGTTCGAGGCCGAGCGTTTTGGCGCAGACGCGGTGCGCCTGCGCCACTGGGACGATCAGGGCAAGGTCGCCGGGCTCAAGACTCCAACCCTCAGGGAATGTCTCGCGTTGATCGAGGAGCTGCCGGCGCCTCAGGCGTGACGCGCGGCGCGCGAGACACTGCCGGCGAGCGTGCCTACTGGCCGGAAATCTGGTCGAACACGGCGCCGTCCGCAAAGTGCACGCGTTGCGCGTTCGCCCAGCCGCCGAAGTCCGCAATGCTCGTGAGCTTAAGCGTCGGGAAACGCGCGGCGTAGCGCGCCGCCACTTCCGGGTCGCGCGGCCGGTAGTCGTGCCGCGCGACGATGTCCTGACCCTCCTTGCTGTAGAGGTACTGCACATACGCCATGGCCACCTCGCGCGTGCCGTGGCGCAGCGCCACCTTATCAACCACCGCCACCGGGGGTTCCGCGAGAATGCTTAAGGCGGGCACCACGATCTGCAGCTTGTCGGCGCCGAGTTCGCGCACCGCCAGCAGCGCCTCGTTCTCCCAGGTGATCAGCACATCCCCGAGTCCGCGCTGCGCGAACGTGGTGGTCGAGCCGCGCGCGCCGGTATCGAGCACCGGCACGTTGTGGTACAGGCGTCGCACGAACTCGCGCGCGCGCGCCTCGCTCCCGTCCGGCTGCGCGCGGGCCCACGACCAGGCGGCAAGATAGTTCCAGCGCGCGCCCCCGGAGGTCTTAGGGTTAGGCGTTATCACCGCGATGCCGGGACGCACCAGATCGCCCCAGTCGTGTATGCCCTTGGGGTTGCCGGCGCGGACCACGAACACGATGGTGGAGGTATAGGGAGAGCTATTGTCCGGCAGACGGCTCTGCCAGTTGATCGGCAGCAGCTGCCCCTGGGTGGCGATGGCATCGATATCGGCCGCCAGCGCCAGCGTGACGACATCGGCGGCGAGGCCCTCAATGACCGAGCGCGCCTGCTTGCCTGAGCCGCCGTGCGACTGATCCACGCGCACGTCCTGGCCGGTCCTGGCTTTCCAGTAGCGGGCAAAGGCGGCGTTGAACTCGACGTACAGTTCGCGTGTCGGGTCGTACGACACATTCAACAGCGTCACGCGTGAACTGCTGGCGGGCGGCGCGAAGTGTCCGTTGCAGGAGCTGAGCAGCGCCAGCGCGAACGCGCACAGCCCTAGGCGCAACGCGCTGCACGAGCAGTTGCGCAGCCGGTACATGTCAGGGCGCGGCAAATCCCAGCGCCTTGAGGAGCAGCGGTTCGAGCGCCGCGGCGCAGGTGGCGACTGAAGCCGGCCCCCCGAGGTCTGCAAGCCGCGTCATCTGCAGCCCCTGATAACCGCACGGATTGATGCGCTGGAAGGGCTCGAGGTCCAGTGTCACGTTGAGCGCCAGCCCGTGGTAGCTGCCGCCGCGGCGCACCCGCACTCCGAGGCTCGCAAGTTTTCTCCCCGCGACGTACACCCCGGGCGCGGCGCGGCGGCACGCGGCCGCGATCCCGAAGTGCGCTGCAAGATCAATAACGCCGCGTTCGAGCGCCGTGACGAAATCGCGGATCCCAAGACCCGCGCGCTTAAGATCAATCAGCGGATACACGACCAGCTGCCCCGGTCCGTGATAGGTCACCTGTCCGCCGCGATCGATCTGTACCACGGGGATGTCGCCCGGCGCGAGTAGGTGCGCGCGGCTCGCGTTCAGTCCCAGGGTGAAGACCGGCGGATGCTCGAGGAACCAGATCTCGTCCGGGGTCGCCGCGCTGCGCTCCTCGGTGAAACGCTGCATGGCACGCCAGGTGGGCTCGTACTCCACCAGTCCCAGATGGCGAATCACCGGCGCCGGCACCGCTGCTGGCACCGCCCTAGCGGCGAAACCCGTGTCGGCCGCGCTGGCATTCATGTTGCGAGCTGCCGGTTATCGAGACCGGCGTTGTTGCGATTCAGGGCCTGCTCCGCGCGGTAGCTGGAGCGCACCAGCGGTCCCGATACGCACTCGAGGAAGCCGAGGGCGAGCGCCGCTTCGCGATAGTGATCGAACTCCTGCGGCGTCACGAAGCGCTCCACCGGCAGGTGATTGAGCGTCGGGCGCAGATACTGCCCGAGGGTCACGATATCCACGCCGGCGGCGCGCAGGTCAGCGAGGGTCGCGGTGATCTCCGCATCGGTCTCCCCGAGACCTAACATGAGGCTGCTCTTGGTGAGCAGTCCCACGCGGTGCCGCCTGGCGTGCGCGAGCACGGCGAGCGTCTGTTCGTAGCCGGCACGCGGGTCGCGCACCGGATGGGTGAGCCGCCGCACGGTTTCGATGTTCTGGGCAAACACCTCGATGCCGGAGTCGACCACGGTCGCGACGTCCGCGAGCACCCCCTGGAAGTCCGGCGTGAGCGCCTCCACCGCGGTGTGCGGATTGCGGCGCTTGATGGCACGCACGCACGCCGCGTAGTGCGCCGCGCCGCCGTCGGCGAGATCGTCGCGGTCGACGGAAGTCAGGACCACGTACCTGAGCTTCATGAGCTCCACGGTGCGCGCCGCGTTTTCCGGCTCATCCGCATCGAGCCAACCATGCGGATTGCCGGTGTCGACCGAGCAGAAACGGCAGGCGCGCGTGCACACCGCTCCCATGAGCATGATGGTGGCGGTGCCCGCGTTCCAGCACTCCCCGATGTTGGGGCACTTGGCCTCTTCGCACACCGTCGCGAGGCGGTGCTCCTTGACGAGTGCGCGCACGCTCTGGAAACCCGCACCCGTCGGGGCACGAGCCTTGAGCCACGGCGGCTTGCGCACCGGCTGCGCCGCGCGGCTCTCGCTGCGGGACTTAACGCCGTCACGGATGGCCGTGAAGCCCTGTGGGGTCAGGTATTTCTCGCCGCTGCGGCTGTGGGTCCCCTGCGTGACCAGCGGGATATCCTTGAATTGCGCCATGGCGTCATTGTAACGCAGGCAGGCGCGCGGTCAGGTCAGCGAGGCGCTCGGCCGTGCCGACGTCGCTCCACTGCCCGCGGTGCAGCTCGCCGCGCACGCGGCGCCCTGCAATAGCCCGCTGCAGGGGCCGCAGCAGCGGGAATCGCCCCGCTGTGCAGCCGTCAAAGAACTCGGGGCGGTAAACCCCGACGTTCGCGTAGGTGAGGCGCTCGCTGTCCCGCTCGACCACCAGGTTTCCGTCCAGGCCAAAGTCCCCGCGCGGATGGTGCGGCGGATTGCTGATAAGTACGAGATGCGCGAGCGCGTCGGGCTCGAGCTTTACGCGGCTGAAGTCGATGTCGGTCCAGATGTCAGCGCTGACAACGAGGAATGGCTCGGGCCCGAGCAGCGGCAGGGCCCGAAAGATCCCGCCGCCGGTTTCCAGCGCCACCGGCCCCTCTTCGCTCCAGGTGATCCTGACGCCAAAGTCGCGACCGTCCCCGAGCGCCGCATGCAGCTGCTCGCCGAGCCAGGACAGGTTGATGACAACATCACGAATGCCGGCGCGTGCGAGCGCCGCCAGGTGCCAGGCAATCAGCGGCTTGCCACCCACCGGCACCAGCGCCTTCGGCAAGGTGTCGGTGATGGGCCGCAACCGCTCACCGCGTCCCGCCGCGAGCAGCATCGCCTTCATACGCGCTGCGGGGCGCCGCGGCCGGCGCGCGGCGTCTCACGCGCGTTGGCAAGGGGCAGCTGCGCCGTGACGCGCGCCGCGAGCAGCCCTGCGAGTGGCGCAAGCTCGCCGTAGCGCGCACAGGTGTCACGCACGTAGTCGAGCGTACGCGGCAGATCGGGCAGGTA
>PLEC01000051.1 GCA_003136935.1 Gammaproteobacteria bacterium | reverse complement strand
ACTGCTGCCTCCCGTAGGAGTCTGGGCCGTGTCTCAGTCCCAGTGTGGCTGGTCGTCCTCTCAGACCAGCTACGGATTGTCGCCTTGGTAGGCCGTTACCCTACCAACTAGCTAATCCGACTTCGGCTCATCCATCGGCGCAAGGTCTTGCGATCCCCTGCTTTCCCCCGTAGGGCTCATGCGGTATTAGCCAACCTTTCGGCTGGTTATTCCACACCATTGGGTAGATTCCGAAGCATTACTCACCCGTTCGCCGCTCGTCAGCATGTATTGCTACACCTGTTACCGCTCGACTTGCATGTGTTAAGCACGCCGCCAGCGTTCAATCTGAGCCAGGATCAAACTCTTCACTTGAAGATTTTGAACATCAACAATCGAAAAGAGTAATCAAAATGGCTCCAACTTCACTGCTGGACTTCAATTTGGTCACTCGGTCATTTGCACTAAAGGCCAAAGACGCGAGTCCCCACACAAATTACCTGCCAAACTTTTAAAGAGCACCCCGCAGCGCTTATTGGCTGGGGGAAAAACGCCCACGAATTTGCACCCGAGACCGTTGGCGGCCTTAGGCTGCAAGGGGCGCGCAGTATAGCCCCGATTCGGGGCTTGTCAACGCATTGTAATGATGGCTTTTTGGGCGACGAAGCGGTGTCCTTTCCCGCCCCGCGCGCTCCCTTATATAGGGGGCGGCAGTGCCGTGGCTCAAGGCCCGGGAGCCGGATTCCGGCCTACGGTTTTTGCTCGAGCTTAAGCCTGGCAAATCGCCGGCTACCCACCTGGAAGACGTGTTCGGCGCCGGCACTCAGGATGAGCCCCCGATCGGCGATCTTCGCCCCATCGATGCGCACCGCGCCCTCTTCTATCTTGCGGTTGGCTTCGGAGGTACTGGCCGCAAGCCCCGCCTCCTTGAGCAGATTCGCGACCCGCACGCCCGCGGCATCCACCTGAATCACCTTCACCGGCAGATCATCCGGCACCGCCTTGTCACTCACGCGCGCGGTGAAGTTCTGCTGCGCGCGCTGGGCGCTGGCTGCGTCGTGAAAGCGCGTGACGATCTCGCCCGCCAGCTCGAACTTGATATCGCGCGGATTGCGGCCCTCACCAGCCGCACGCCTGAGCGCCGCGATTTCGGTGAGCGGCCGGAATGACAGCAGCTCGAAGTAGCGCCACATGAGCGTGTCCGAGATCGACATGAGCTTGCCGAACATGCTGTCCGGCTCTTCGGCGATGCCGATGTAGTTCCCTAAGGACTTCGACATCTTGTTGAGGCCATCGGTGCCTTCCAGCAGCGGCATGGTGAGAACCACCTGCGCTTCCTGCCCGTATGCTTCCTGCAGCGTGCGCCCGACCAGGAGGTTGAATTTCTGGTCAGTGCCGCCGAGCTCCACGTCCGCCTGCATCGCGACTGAGTCGTACCCCTGCGCCAGGGGATACAGGAATTCGTGGATGGCAATAGGCTGCCCGGCCTTGTAGCGCCTGGAGAAGTCGTCGCGCTCGAGCATGCGCGCCACGGTGTAGTGGGCCGCGAGCTTCACGACGTCCGGCGCCTTAAGCCCCGAGAGCCAGCGGGAATTGAAATCGATGCGGGTGCGCTTGGCGTCGAGCACCTTGAACACCTGGCGTTCGTAGGTGCGCGCGTTCTGCTGAATCTCCTCAGGCGTGAGCGGCGGGCGCGTCGCATTGCGGCCGGTGGGGTCGCCAATGAGCCCGGTGAAATCCCCGATGAGGAAGGTCACCTCGTGACCCAGCTGCTGGAACTGGCGCATCTTGTTGAGCAGCACCGTGTGCCCGAGATGCAGATCCGGCGCGGTCGGATCAAAGCCTGCCTTTACTTTCAGCGGCACGCCGCGCGCTAGCTTCTTCCTCAGATCCACGACGGTGAGCACTTCGTGCGCACCCCGCTCGAGCTCTGCGATCTGGTCCTCGAAATTCATCTCATTCCCGTGAAGCGCGCCTAGGAACCGATCCGGCGCAGCAGGTAAGTTGTCATTAGTTCGCGTTCCGGCGTTTAACATACATTGACCCGAGGGTCTCGACTCCGGTACGTTTCGCCCTTTTAAATCATCCGGATAAGAGTTGTCGATGGCGTTTCCCTTCAAAACCCTCCGGATGCCCCCCCTGATTTTCTGGTTACAGACCGCCGCTTGCGCGATTGTGGCCTGGTCAGTGCTGCACGGAGCCCTTGCGGTTGCGCCGGTCGATGGGCCAGCGGGCGCCGCGCCAGCTGATGTTTCCGCATCCGCCAGCGCCACGCCCGCATCTGCCGCCACGCCCGCGCTTACCGACGGTGCGCAGCTTGCCGCCACGCCTTCCCTGGGCCTGGCGCTATCGCGCATCGACGTAATCGTCACCCACAATGACACTCTGGACCGGATTTTCAGGCGCCTTAAGCTCAATCTCGCCGACCTCGCCTCCCTGCGCAGCCTCCCGGGCCTGCGCGCGGGCCTGGACAACCTGCGTCCCGGGGAATCGCTGCGGTTGACGCACAAGGACGGCCAGCTCTTCGGCCTCGAGCGCCGCCTGAACGAGAGCGAGACACTGCAGGTGGTGCGCGAGCCCTCGGGACTCAAGGCGACCGTGCTGCAAAGCCCGCTTGAGATGCGTCAGCGCACCGTGCGCGGCGTCATCACCAGCTCGCTCTTCGAGGCGGTCGAGGCCGCCGGCGCCCATGACCAGACCGCGGTGCAACTCGCGGACATTTTCGGCTGGGACATCGACTTCGTGCTCGACGTGCGGCCCGGGGACTCTTTCGTGGTCACTTATCCGGAAGTGTGGCGCGACGGGGCCTACGTGAAGGACGGTCCCATCCTCGCCGCCGCGTTCATGAACCAGGGTAAGGAATTCCAGGCCGTGCGCTACACCGACCCGCAGGGTGGTTCGCACTACTACACGCCCGACGGGCGCAGCCTGCACAAGGCCTTTCTGCGCGCGCCGGTTGAGTTCACGCGCGTCAGCTCGCGCTTCAACTCCGCGCGCTTTCATCCGATCCTCAACCGCATCCGCGCCCACCAGGGCGTCGACTACGCGGCCCCCACGGGCACACCGGTGCGCGCCGCGGGGGATGGCCGCATCCGTTTCGCCGGCGTAAAGGGCGGCTACGGCAACCTGGTCGAGATCGAGCATTCCAGGAGCATTGTCACGGTCTACGGCCACTTGTCGCGCTTTGCGCGTGGCACGCGCGTTGGCGCGCACGTCACCCAGGGCGACGTCATCGCCTATGTCGGTATGACCGGGCTTGCGACGGGCCCGCACCTGCACTACGAATACCGCGTGAACGGGGTGTTCAAAAACCCGCAGACCGTGGTGCTGCCCGGGGCTGAGCCCATGGATGCCCGCTGGCGCGCCGACTTCCTCGCTCATTCGGCGCCGCTGCTGGCCTCGCTGGAAGTGCCGCTGGGGCCGCAGCTGGTTTCGCGCTAGCCCGCCACCGGCGTGCCGGAGGGTTCTTAACCGAACCGTCGTTTTGCGCTGGTATCCTTGGCAGTCCGATGGATACCCCCGATCTCAAAGCGCCGC
This sequence comes from Gammaproteobacteria bacterium, assembly GCA_003136935.1. GTDB lineage: Bacteria > Pseudomonadota > Gammaproteobacteria > Steroidobacterales > Steroidobacteraceae > 13-2-20CM-66-19. Next base: position 10,926 of record PLEC01000051.1, on the reverse strand, counting down.
AGCAATACATCAACCGGGAACTGTCGTTCCTCGAGTTCAACCAGCGGGTCCTCGACCAGGCTTTCGACGTCACGGTGCCGCTGCTGGAGCGCCTGAATTTCCTGTGCATCTCCTGCAGCAACCTGGACGAGTTCTTCGAGATCCGGGTGGCGGGACTGAAGCAGTTGCAGGAGCTCGGCGGCGCCCCGCCCGCGGCCGACGGTATGTCCATCCCCGAACAGCTGACAGCGCTGCACGAGCGCGCCACACGCCTGGTGGCGGAGCAGTACCGCTGCCTCAATGACCTCCTGCTGCCGGCGCTGGCCGCGGAGGGCGTGCCGCTTCTGGAACGGCCGCAGTGGACCCCGCAGGCGGCGCAGTGGCTTGAGCAGTACTTCGAGCGCGAGGTAGAGCCGGTCTTGAGCCCCCTGGGGCTGGACCCCGCCCGACCCTTCCCGCGTATTCAGAACAAGAGCCTTAACTTCATCGTGCGCCTGGAAGGCAAGGACGCCTTCGACCGCGACAGCGAGCTCGCCATCGTGCAGGCGCCACGTTCGCTGCCGCGCGTGGTGCCGTTACCGGGGGTGGGCTCGGGGCGCGCCTGCGTGCTCCTGTCCACGATCGTGCAGGCGTTCGTACACAAGCTCTTCACCGGCATCAAGGTGATCGGCTGCTACCAGTTCCGCATCACACGCAACAGCGACCTGTTCGTCGACGAGGAAGAAATCGACGATCTGCGGCGTGCGCTCGAGGGCGAGCTCGCGCACCGGCGCTATGGCTCGGCGGTGCGCCTGGAGACCTCCAGCGACTGCCCGGATGACCTGGTGAAGTTCCTGCAGGCGCAGTTCTCCTCCAACGTGCTGGATACCTATCACGTCTCGGGTCCGGTCAATCTCAATCGCCTCTCGGCGGTGTACGACCTGGTGCAGCGGCCCGATCTCAAGTACCCGATCTTCACGCCCGGGTTACCCAAGCGCCTGGTCGGCAGCACCGACCTTTTTGCCGCCATCCGCCAGCAGGACGTGCTGCTGTTTCACCCCTACCAGAGCTTCGCGCCGGTCATGGATTTCCTGCGCCAGGCGGCCGCCGACCCGCAGGTGCTCGCGATCAAGCAGACGCTCTACCGCGCCGGCCATGACTCCCCGCTGGTGGATGCGCTGGTCGCGGCCGCGCACGCCGGCAAGGACGTGACGGTGATCGTGGAGCTGCGCGCGCGCTTCGACGAGGAGGCCAACATCGAGCTCTCCAACCGTCTGCAGGAAGCCGGGGCCCACGTCATGTATGGGGTCGTGGGCTACAAGACCCACGCCAAGCTCACCCTGGTCGTACGGCGCGAGACCAGCGGCATGCGCCGCTACTGCCACCTGGGCACCGGCAATTACCATCCGCGCACGGCGCGCGCCTACACCGACTACGGGCTGTTCACCTGCGAGGACGAGATCGGTCACGACGTACATGAGCTGTTCCTGCAGCTCACGAGCCTCACGCAAACGCCCAAGCTCGCACGCCTCACCCAGTCGCCCTTCGGCATGCACGAGATGGTGCTCGCCAAGCTCGCACGCGAAGCCGAGCACGCCCGTGCCGGCCGGCCGGCACGCATCATCGCCAAGATGAACGCCCTGGTGGAACCGCAGGCTATCGAAGCGCTCTACCGCGCCTCGTGCGCCGGGGTGAAAATCGATCTCATCATTCGCGGGGTGTGCGCGCTGCGGCCCGGGGTGCCGGGGGTATCAGAGAACATCGCGGTGCGTTCGATCGTCGGACGCTTTCTTGAACACTCGCGTGTGTTTTACTTCGAGAACGGCGGGGAGTCGGAACTGTTCTGCGCCAGCGCCGACTGGATGGAGCGCAACTTCTTCCGCCGTGTGGAAGTAGCCTTTCCGATCCGCACCCCTGAGCTGGCGGAGCGGATCCTGCGCGATCTGGACGTGTGCCTGAAGGACAACTGCCAGGCGTGGAAGTTACTGCCGGATGGNNTGGCGGTGTATGCCGCCGGGGCGCTGGCGGCGCAGTAGCCTGAAGTTAGCGCCCGCCGCTGAGTACCCGCAGCCGAAAGCCGCTGGCGCGCAGGTAATTCACTTCCTGCTGCAGATCGGTCGAAGTCAGCGGATGCTCCTTGAACCAGCGTGCGGGGAACCGCACTTCGAGCGAGCGCGGCGTGGCGGCGAGCTCAATCGGCGGCAGCGCGGTGGAACTGCGGCCGCGATGTAACAGCACCGCCAGCCGCAACAACACAATCAGGTGCACGGCGCTGCGGTCCCAGGGCGGCACCAGCTCCTCGACGCCCTCGAGCGTGAGCTTTCTGCGATGCGCGCCGACCAGGCGCGCAAGCAGCCGCTGCTCCTCGCGCGGAAAGCCCGGCATGTCGGCGTTTTCCAAAAGGTAAGCGCCGTGGCGGTGGTAACCGCTGTGCGAGACATCCAGGCCGATCTCGTGCAGCCCTGCCGCCCACTTCAGGGATTTCTCCGCCAGCGGGTCCTCGAGGCGCCATGCCTCGCGTGTCTGCCACAGGAACTTAAGCACCGACGCCTCGACGCGCTCGGCCTGTCCGCCATCGACGTGGTAGCGCTGCTGCATGGCGCGCACCGTGCGGTCGCGCGCATCCTCGTGCCGGAAGCGGCCAAGCATGTCGTACAGCAGCCCCTCGCGCATCGCACCGTCCGCGATGCGCATCTCCTTCACCCCGAGCACGCTGAACACTTCCGCGAGGATCGCCAGTCCCCCGGGGAATACGGGTCTGCGGTCCTCCGTGATGGGCTCGAGCGCGAGCTCGCGTGTGTGGCCGGCGTCCACGCAGTACTCGATCGCGCGATTGATGCCGGCGGGCGTGATGGAATGCGCCCGCGGATCGAGCGCGTGGATGACTTCGCCGATCGCGCGCACGGTGCCAGAGCTGCCGGCGGAACGCTGCCAGCCGCGGCGGCGGAAAGCCGCCTGCACCGGTTCGAGTTCCAGCCGCGCCGCCAGCCGCGCGCGTTCGAAGCGCCGCGCGGAGATCTTGCCGTCGCGGAAGAAGCGCTCGCTCAAGGACACGCACCCCATCTGCAGACTCTCCAGCTCAAGCGGAGTCAGGCCCTCGCCGATGACAAGCTCGGTGCTGCCGCCGCCGATGTCGACCACCAGGCGCTTGCCGGGCTCCCCTGGCATGGTGTGCGCGACGCCCAGGTAAATGAGGCGCGCCTCTTCCATGCCGGCGATGATTTCTATCGGATGTCCGAGAGCCGCGCGCGCGCGCTCGAGGAAGGCCTGCTTGCGGTGCGCGACGCGCAGCGCGTTGGTGCCCACCACGCGCACGCTGCGGGCGCGCATGTCGCGCAGGCGCTGGCCGAAGCGCTCAAGGCACGCGAGTGCCCGCGCCGCCACGTCCTTGTCGATGCGGCCGTTTTCGGCGACCCCGGCCGCGAGCCGCACCATCTCGCGCAGCCGGTCGATGATGACGAGCTGGCCGTGCGAGTAGCGCGCGACCACCATGTGGAAGCTGTTGGAGCCTAAGTCGACGGCTGCGAGCACCTCCGGCACCGCACGGGGGACGGTGCGGGTGGCGGAGCGGGAGGCGGAACGGTGTTTTCGGGATCGACCTTGCGCCGGCGGCACGCTTGGGGTCGCTTCAGGCTGCTGCGAAGGAGGAGCCGCACCCACAGGTCGTGGCTGCGTTTGGATTACGGATCACGAACTGCGCGCCCTCAAGACCCTCGCGGTAGTCGATCTCAGCGCCGCTCAGGTACTGCACGCTCATGGGGTCCACGATGAGCTTCACGCCCTGGTTCTCCACGCAGGCATCACCGTCCTGGATCTGCTCGTCGAACTCGAAGCCGTACTGCAGCCCGGAGCAGCCGCCGCCCTGCACGAACACCCGCAGCATGAGCTTGGGGTTGCCTTCGCCGCGGATAAGATCCCCGACCTTGCGGGCCGCCGCATCGGTGAACTTAAGGGCAGGCGCTTCCTGCAAGGTATCGGTCGTGCTCATGATTTCCATGGTCTTCAGTCTAGGAGCCAGCTGCCGCCGGGTCAAAGCGGCGGACCCCGTTAGCGTGATCCACTGCCGCTTTGCGTGCCGGAGGTGCCCGCCGGCGGGGCAGAAGCCGCCCGCGGCGCGACGCGCACCAGTTTTCCCATGATTTGGGCGCCGACCGTCATTTCAATGACACCGTAGTAAACATCGCCCTCCACCCGCGCGGTCGCCCCAAGCACCACGCGTTCCCGGGCGTGAATGTCGCCCTTGACGCTGCCGTCGAGGACCACGTTCGGCACCTGCACGGCGCCCTCAACGGAACCGCTCTCGCTCACCGTCAGGCTGGCGGCGGGTGAATCGTCGGAGCGCACATCGCCGCTGATATGCCCGTCCAGGTGCAGTCCCCCCTGGTACTCGACATTGCCATGCACGCGCGCGGACTTGCCGATCAGCGTGTCGATATGGGGCTGCCTGGAATCGCGGGTGAACATGCTATCGCTCCAATTGTCTAGCGCGGGGTTTCGACCGTCCACAGGAAAGTCTGCGCCAGCGGCGCCACGCCCTTGCGGCTCGACTGCACCTCGAGCGCCAGATGTTCGGGCTTGAAGCCAGCCGGGAGTGTCAGATCCTGGTCGAAGTCCTGAAAGTACCGGAAGCCGAAGTGCAGATCGTGTTGTCTGCCGCCGGTCAGCTCCGCGAGATCGAGCGTACGGGCGACGCCGGCCACGGTGCCATCCAGGCTCATCTGCATCGTGCCCGAGGCTTCCGCCTCGGCACGACCTGAGCGCAGCAGCGCCAGGTGGAGCGTGTATTCGTTCGGCCGCTGACCGGCGGAGATCCGCAGCTGCTCGATCCGCACGCCGAGGGTCGCGGCGCCCTGCGCCACGACACCGCGGTAAAAAGCCAGCTCCTGGGACTGCCGGTCGACCTGCGCCTGCAGATCGCCCATGTCGCGCGCTACCTGCGCCTGCTCGCGGGCGCGGCCGACGCGAATGGTGTCGAGCTCCGCGAGGCTGGTGCGCACCTGGCGGTTGGCTTTGTCCAGGTGCTCGATCTGCACCTGCAGCTCCGTGCGCTGCTGCGCCGCCGCCAGGCGGTCGTAACCCGCGTTGTAGCGACCGAGCTCGTAGACAATGTAGAACGCCAGCAGGGCAATCAGCGCACCCAGGCCATAGAGCAGCTTGCGCAATGCCGGGGCGTATTGCCGCACCACCAACGGCGGCGTGCCGGTTCTTGAGAACATGGACGCGATGCGGCCCAGGGGCACTGCGCTACACAGACGCCGGGGTTGCCCGGTCAGCGCCGCGTGCCGTGATTTCGGCCCACCACGCGGGTAGCGCCGGTTGCCCCTGAGGAAAAGCGAGCGGCGCGAGCTCGGCGAGCGCGTGCGCGTAAACCGGGCGCTTGAAGTAGATGACTTCCCTGACCGGCTCCCAGAACGGCGCCCAGCGGCCCGCGTCGAATTCCGGCTGCGCCGTATGGTTGAAAGCGAACTGCACATCAGGCCGGGTGAGCCGCAGCAGGAACCAGCGTTGTTTCTGTCCGATGCACAGCGGCTGTTGGTGGCGGCGGAGGTAGCGCTTCGGCAAGCGGTAGTGCAGCCAGCGCGAGGTTTGCCCGACAAGCTCGACCGCGTCCGCACCGAGACCAATTTCCTCGTCAAGTTCGCGATACAGCGCCTGCTCGAGCGTCTCCCCGACCCGCACCCCGCCCTGGGGAAACTGCCAGCCGCGTCCACCCGTGCGTCGACCGAGGAAAACTTCATCGCGCTGCATCAGCACGATGCCCACGTTGCTGCGAAAGCCATCCGCGTCGATGTCGTCACTCATGTGCGTTCCAGAGTCTGCCACAAGGCGCCACGCCGTGAGCAGCGCCACCGCAGACGTGCGCCAGGGATGGCCTTTTGCGAGCAATTCGATGAGGCTACCGACATGTCCGCTTCCGCCATCGCCACGCGCAGCCCACTCACGAGCCTCGCCGCCCTCGCCCTGGCCGCATTGCTGGTGTTTGTCGCGGCACTGCTCATCGGCAGTTCCGGCATCGCTGTGAGCACGGCGCTCGCCGCGCTCACCGGCTCCGGCGATGAGGCGACGCGTAGTGTGCTGCTCGCGGTGCGCCTGCCGCGGGTGCTGGCGGCTTTCGGCGTCGGCAGCCTCTTGGCGCTCGCGGGCGTGCTGCTGCAGGCACTGTTCAGGAATCCGCTCGCCGACCCGTACGTGCTCGGGGTGTCGGGCGGTGCCGCGGTCGGCGCGCTGCTCGCCATGATCGCAGGCCTTGCGGCCGTGCTGGTGCAGTCGGCCGCGATCGCGGGCGCTTTGTGCGCCGTGGCCACGGTGTACCTGCTCGCTCGCGGTGGCGGCACGCCGCGTCTGTTGCTGACTGGGATTGTGCTGGCGAGCGCCTGCGGCGCGCTGGTGAGCGTGCTCTTGGCAACCGCGGATAGCTCGCGCGTGCGCGGCATGGTGTTCTGGCTGGCGGGGGATCTGGAGTGGGCTGTGAACCCGTGGCTGAGCGCAGTGACGGCCGTACTGGCGGTGGTGCTGGCGATCCTCGTGGCGCGGCCCTTGAACGTGCTCGCCGCGGGGGAGCTGCGCGCACGTGCGGTGGGACTTGCGCTCGAACGCTGGCGCATGCTCGTGTTCGTCGCCTGCGCCGCCCTCACCGCCATCGCGGTAGTGAGCGCCGGCACGGTCGGCTTCGTGGGGCTCATCACCCCACACGCAGTACGTCTGGGTTTCCGTACCAGCGATCACCGTATCGTAGCGCCCGCGGCCGCACTCGCCGGCGGCATGCTGCTGGCCGCCGCGGACCTGGTGGCGCGCACCATCGCCGCTCCGCGTCAGTTGCCGGTGGGCGCCATCATGGCGCTGGTGGGTGCGCCACTCTTCGTGATGTTGCTGCGCGGTCGGGCGCGCTAACCGACCACGTTCGGCGAGGTCGCGATGCGGTTGCGCCCGGCGCTCTTGGCGCGATACAGCGCGGCGTCGGCTTCGGCGATCAGCCGCTCAGCCAGCACCTTGTAATCGCGCAGGCCGGGACCGGGGGTGGCAACTGCCACGCCGATCGAAAGCGTCACCGTCTCGGCGGTGGTGCTGCCAATGGCGACCGGGAGATTGCGCACCGCGTGCAGCACGCGCGCCGCGACCCTTTCGCCATCGGTGAGGGTGGCCTGCGAGAGCACCATGGCGAACTCGTCGCCGCCGAAGCGCGCCCCGCTGTCGCTGATGCGCATCTCGGCGTCGATACGGTGCGCTACTTCACGCAGCACCGCATCCCCGGCCAGGTGACCGAACTGGTCGTTGATGCGCTTGAAGTGATCGACGTCGATCATGAGGCACACCAGGGACTGGTGGGCGCGCTGCGCGCGTGCCAGCTCCTCGCGCAGGCGCGCATGCAGATAGCGGCGGTTGTGAAAGCCGGTAAGAAAGTCCGTAAGTCCGCTGCGCAGCAGGCGCGCGCGATTGACCGCGTTCTCGATACAGATCGCGGCCACCAATCCCAGGTGCGCGAGAAAGTCGCTCGCCAGCTCCGGCTTGAAGCGTTGTGGATCGGCACTCACAAATACCAGCACACCGTCGAGCTCGTCATGACGGCGCAGCGGGATCAGAGCGATGCTGCCCGGGCGCGCGATTCCCGGCAGCAGCAACTCGTGATCGGCCTTGCAGAACGGGCCGAGCCACGGGCGATTGAGGTTGGCGAGCTGCGGGGCGATGGTCACCAGGGCGTCGACGAAGCACACGCCCTGTACCGGCTCCAGTACCTGTCCGTCGCCGGCGAGCAGGTGACGGATTTCGTGCTGCGGATCGTGCAGCAGGAGCGTCACGCCATCGAGCTGATAGGAGACCCGCAGGCCTCCGATTAAGCGCTCGAAGAGCTGGGCCAGGGAGCCGGCGCGCAGCAGCTCCAGTTCCCGCTCCTGCGTCTTGCGCAGCAGCGAGTCGTTGCGGCCGACTTCCTCGGTGAGCGCCGCGAGCCTGCCATGCAGCGCCCGGTTCTGCTCTTCCAGCGCGCGCAATGAGTCGCCCGGTGCCTCACTGGCCAGCGGCCCCAGTTGCGATCGAGTCATGCGTGCGACTCCCCCTGGTCCTTCAGGCGCGGCGCTCGGTAGCCGAGCGCCGATCCTCAAGATAATCGCGCCCGCGGCGCATCAAAGCAACAAAGGCCTTGTCGTCGCGCGACAACACCGCGGTACGAATGCGTTCCACCGCCTGTGAAAGCGCCTCCAGCGACTCTGCACCGTAGTCATTCAGGCTCTGTATTTCATAATACAGATCGGGACTCTCCTGGGCGACGCGACTGGCCACGTCCAGCTGCGCATCGAACGTGGTGCTCGACATGCGCGCAAGCTTCGGCGCGGCCTCACCGCTTTCGGCGAGCGCGGTGAAGAAGGCGATGTTCAGTGCGTGCGACAGGCCGAGCACATAGGCGACCAGGCGGTCGTGATCGTCGAGGCTCATGACCACCTGCTCGGCCATCGTCGGGGCGAACAGTTCCCGTGCGCTCGCCAGTGCAGCCTCGTGTCCGAGGTCCACGAACACCACGTGGCGCCCGGACAGCAGTTCCGTGTCCGGACCAAACATCGGATGCACCGAGGTCACCTGGCAGCCGTGGGACTTCAGCGCCATGAGTCCGGCGCGCAGCGGGGACTTGAGCGAGCCGACATCGAAAATCACGCCCGCAGGTCGTCGCAGGGCGAGTTCCCGCAGGATCGCGTCGGTGATTGCGAGTGGTGTCGCCAGCACGATGTAGTCGTGCTTCAGATCCGTGCTGCGCCAGTCGGCGACGTGCGTCACACCGCCGGCGGAGGGCGCCGGATCCGCGACTTCGACGGCAAATCCCTGCGAGGCGAGGAAACTCACGAACCAGGCGCCCATTTTGCCCGCGCCACCGATGACCAGCGCCCGCCGCCCGCTGCCCGCGCCGCGTGCCACTACGCTCGCCTGCTCCTGGGTGGTGAGCGAGGAGCGAATGAGAAGCCGCAGTAGTTGTTCCGCCAGCGCCGGGGAGACACCACGCTCGGCAGCCATGGCGCGCACGCCCAGGAGCACCTCGCGTTCGCGCTCGTAATCACGCGTCGGCTTGCCGGTCGCGCGCTTCACGCGTGCAACCTCTTCGCTCAGGGTCTTGCGCTCCGCCACCAGCGCGATCAGCGCCCGGTCGAGATCAGTCAGGCGCTGGCGTAAATCGTCCAGCGTCACGTTATCGCCTGTCATGGGAAGGGAGCCTCCTGGAACCGCGTCCCCTTTCTATCGGGGCGCGGCGGGGGCTGCAAGGGCTGGCTGCCAGATGCGAATGGAAAGCGCCGGCTGGGTGGCAGAAACGCCGGATGTTTGCGGCCTGGGTGCGCTAAACCCGCCCGCGACACCGGCCGTAGAAACCCTCTAACATTGGCGCGGATGGCCGAGCACACCGAATTGCTGCCCGATCCGCTGCCCGCCGAGCCGCTCGCCGTGGTGAGCCGCTGGCTCGCGGACGCGTGGGCGGCACGCCATCAGCCCAATGCCAACAGCATGGTGCTGGCAACGAGTACCGCGGACGGCAAGCCCTCGGCTCGCGTGGTGCTATGCAAGGACATCGTGCCGCAGCCCGGCTACATCGTGTTCTATACCAACTACCTGTCCAGCAAGGGGCGGCAACTGGAAAGTAATCCGCGCGCGGCGGCGGTCATGCACTGGGATGCGCTCCATCGCCAGGTGCGCATCGAGGGATTGGTCACCCGGGTCCCGGCGAGTGACAGCGACGCGTACTTTGCGTCGCGCTCGTGGGATAAGCGCCTGAGCGCCCGCGCCAGCGCACAGAGCGAGCCGGTCGCCTCGCGTGCAGCGCTCGAAACCGCGATGGCGGACGAGGCGCGCCGGCTCGGCGCCCCGATCCCCGGATCGGCCGGTACGGATGAGAATCTTAAGATCACGATCCCGCGCCCGCCGCACTGGGGTGGCTACCGCCTGTGGGCGGATGCGGTTGAACTGTGGTCGCAAGGCGCCGCGCGTATTCACGATCGCGCCCGCTGGACGCGGATGCTTACCGTCCGTGGGGAGACGTTTAGCCCCGGCCCCTGGTCGGTCACGCGACTGCAGCCCTAGAGGCTGCGGCGCCCCGCCAGTGCTCATCCGTGTGGAAAGCAATTCGCATTGGCCTCCTGCTCGTGGTGCTCGCGGCCGTGGCGACCCAGGCGTGGCTCGATCGCGTGTCGACCCAGGGCTGGCACGCTACGCTGTGGGTCGGCATCTTCCCGTTGAACGGCGACGGCACACCGCAGGCGCAGCGTTACGTGGAGGGCCTGTCGGTGAAGGACTTTGCGGACATCGAGGATTTCTTCGCGCGCGAAGCTCACCGCTACGGAGTACCGGTGGAGGAGCCGGTGCACGTGGAACTCTACCCGGTAGGGTCTGAGCTGCCGCCGGCACTGAAACCCGGCTCGGGCCCGCTGGGTATCGCGTGGTGGAGCCTGAAGCTGCGCTGGTTCGCCGCCCACGCGAGCCAGGTGCCCGGACGCGCACCGCCGCGGATCCGCATGTTCGTCCTCTACCATGACCCGGCCACGCTCGATCGCGTGCCGGACTCTCACGGCCTGCAAAAGGGCCTCATTGGCATTGTGCACGCGTTTGCCGAGAGCACCATGGCAGGCAGCAACAACATCGTCATCGCGCACGAGCTGCTGCACACGGTGGGCGCCACCGACAAGTACGATCTGACAACCGGGACGCCGCTCTACCCCGATGGTTTCGCCGACCCGCATCAAAAGCCGCTCTATCCGCAGAACAATGCGGAACTCATGGCCGGCCGCCGCCCGTTGTCGGCACAAGAGGCGCAGATGCCGCAGAGCCTGCGCAGTGTCGTCGTAGGTCCCGCGACCGCCAGCGAGATCCGGTGGACGCGGCATTGAAGGGCCCGCAGGCAAACGGCGATGGCGCACTATCGCCAGCAGGCGCGAGCCGCGGCAGTGCGAGGGGGCTGGCCGCCGTGAAGCTTGGTGTACGCGCCGGCACACGCGA
>PLEC01000055.1:5513-14238 GCA_003136935.1 Gammaproteobacteria bacterium | reverse complement strand
CTTGAAGTGATCGATATCGATCAGCATCACCGACACCGGCAGACCACTGACCCGCGCGTGTTGCCACAGACTGCGCGCCTGTTCTTCGAGCGCGGCGCGATTGAGAAGGCCCGTGAGACCGTCGTGAGCGGCAACCTCCGCCAGGCGCCGCCGCTCGAGGAACGCCACGCGGTTCGCATACTCGAGCGCGTAACAGCCGGCGCCGCCGATGAGGTTGGCGCACAGGAGCACGAACAGCGAATAGGCGGCCACGGTCGGGGCGATCTTCCCCAGCAGCGCCGCGAAGGCGTAGGCGGCAACTCATGCGGATCCAGGGGCGCGCCGCGGCGCGGTAGCTCATCAGGAAGTGCCGCTCTACTTCCGCATCGGGAAAGCGTAGCTGCAATCGCGCGCGGGCCGGGCGATCGCCTGTCGGCACGTTGTTTTTCAGTCCGGGGCCGTGCGGGTTGCCGACCCTTCTAAGGAAATGTGCGCGCAGTTTACCCCTGGCCGAGCGGATCGCGCTGCCGTTCGCGCTTGGTGCGCGCTGGCGTCTTCACGCGGGTCGCCCAAACCTCGTAGGGATCCCAACCGGACTTCACCGGCTCAGGGTCGCGCACGGTGCCGACAACACCACCGCTGAATTCCTCGTTGGCGGCCGCGGTCAACCGGCGGTCTGCGGGGAGTTCCTGCGCTCCTTTTTTCATTCTGCTGCGCTCCTGCTTTTAGTAGTGGATCGCCGTCCGTCGTTCGTGGCGCGTCGCTCCTTCCTTAGGGCGACTTGGCAACAAGTCTAGTGCGTCACACTCGCAAAAGCTAATGTCAAAGTGACTGATTATGTTAAGATTAACGGCAGCTGAACGGGTTGCCCGCACGCGACAGTCTCTAAGCAAAATAGCGCTGCAGATACTCCTCGAAAGTCCCCCGGTCGGCCGTCTCGATGGCGCGTTGCGCGCGCAGTGACTCCTGCGCTTCGCTGGCAAATTCCTTCAGCCGCTCCTCGTTCGGTGGGTACAGGTCAAGGAAATAAGCCTTGTGCTCCCGCGACATGCGCAACGCCAGGTCGAAGAATGACTCCCCGCCCTTGAGTTCCTCCAGCAGTCGCGCCGAGGGCGTCAGCGCCGGTTGCGCAATCTTCGCCGCCTGTGTGGCGAGCGCCTGCGTGTAGGGTCGGGCCGCATCCCCCCGGTCCAGGATCTCGCAGATCCCGGTCATGGAGTCGAGAAGTTCACGCGCCCAGGCCTGCATCGGCACGTCGCGGCCGTCGCGCCACAGGGTAAGTCCGGGTTCGCGTCCGCGGCGGGCGACCGTCACGTGATTGGCATCGAGTCGCGCCTGCTCGCTGTCGCCGATCGGTGCACTGTCCTTCAGCAGGCACAACGCCATGAACGCCTCCAGGAAGCGCAGCTTGTTCTGGTTGACGCCGACCGGGTCGAAGGCGCTCACATCAAGGGCGCGGACTTCCACGTACTCGACACCGGCGCGCTGCAGTGCCTTGGTGGGACGCTCCCCGGAGCGCGCCACACGCTTGGGGCGGATGAAGCTGTAGTACTCGTTCTCGATCTGCAGGATGTTGGCATTCAGCTGACGGTATTCGCCGTTCACCTCCACACCCAGTGCCTCATACGCCGGGTGCGGCGTGCTGATGGCGCGCGACAGGTCGCGGATGTACTCCTCGAGACTGTTCACCGACACGGCGAGCCCCGCCTGGTTGCGGTTGCGGTAGCCGACATCGCTCATGCGCAGGCTGGTGGCGTACGGTTCGTACGCCGTGCCGTGGGAAAGCTCCGGGAGCACCACATCCCGCCCGCGCAGGAACGACTCGCACACCACCGGCGACACGCCGAAGAGGTACAGCACCACCCAACCGTAGCGTCGATAGTTGCGCAGCAGATCGAAGTAGCACGCGGAGGTGAAGGCGGCGTCGTGCCGGTGCGAGGCGCGCACCGCCGCGTACGCCTCCCAGAACGGTAGCGCAAAGGAGTAGTTGAAATGCACGCCGGAGATCGCCTGCATCATGCGCCCGTAACGCAGCCCTAGGCCGTTGCGGTAAACGGTCTTCATGCGACCGACGTGCGAGCTGCCGAACTGCGCCAGCGGAATGTCCGCGTCGCGCCGGATGGCGCACGGCATGCTGGTCGCCCACAGCAATTCGTCCCCGAGGTGGCGATACACGAACTGGTGCAGGTCGAGCAGATACTGCAGCAGCTCCCAGCTGTGAGTGAACGCCGGCGTGACCAGTTCGATCAGCGCTTCTGAATAATCCGTGGTGATGTGCTCGTTGGTGAGCGCGGAGCCGAGCGCCAGCGGGTGCGGGCTGCCCGCCAGTTCCCCCGTCGGCAGCACGCGCAGCGACTCCTTCTCCACACCCTTGCGGCCACCCTGCAGCAATTGCTGCGCGCCGCCGTTGAGGAGGGCGGCGAGGCGGCGCTCGAAGGCGCGGTCGATCGCAGGTTGGCTCATGGCGCGCTGGCGGTGCGGTGTGCGCTACCAGCGCCTGCGACCCGAGAGCACCTCGCCGAACATGGTCAGATCGCCGCGCAGGCTGTAGAGCGGATTGGCGAAGGTCGCCGGGGAGTTGTGCTCGAAGAGCAAGTGACCGGCCCAGGCTGATTGCGGTGCTGCTCGAGGTAGTAGGGATAAAACTCGCGGAAGTTCGCGAAACCCGCCGGTGTCGAGGATGGCTGTCGTGAGGCAGGCATGATCCGCGGCCGTCCTATGGCTTCAACGCTCCATGATCGCCGTAACGCCGAGACCACCGGCCGCGCACACCGAGATGAGGCCGCGCTTAGCGGCGGGGTTGCCGGCCAGTAACTTCGCGAGCGTGCCCACGATGCGCGTGCCGGTGGCAGCGAAGGGATGTCCGATGGCGACGCTGCCGCCCTTGATGTTGAGTTTGCTGCGATCAATGCTGCCGAGCGCGCCCGCCAGCCCGAGCGTGCCGCGGCAGTAGTCGGGCGACTCCCACGCCTTCAGGGTGCATAGCACCTGTGCCGCGAATGCCTCGTGGATCTCGTAGCAGTCGAAGTCCTGCAGCGTCAGGCCCGCATCCTTGAGCATCGCCGCCACGGCATACGCGGGCGCCATCAACAGGCCCTCCTTGCCGCTGGCGAAGTCGACCGCCCATACCTTGCCGTAACGAAGATATGCGAGCACCGGGAGGCTGCGCGCCGCGGCCCACTCCGGCGTCGCCAGCAGCACCGCGCTCGCACCATCGGTGAGCGGGGTGCTGTTGCCCGCGGTAAGCGTGCCGTCGGCGGCGAAGCTGGGCTTAAGCTTCGCGAGTCTTTCCACGCTGGTGTCGGCGCGTATGTTGTTGTCCGTCTTCAGGCCCTGGTACTCGATCACCAGGTCCTCGTAAAAACCCTCGCGCCACGCAGCCGCCGCCTTCAGGTGACTCTCGCAGGCGAACTGGTCTTGCTCGGCGCGCGTGATCTGCCAGCGCTTGGCCATGATCTCGGTGCTCTGTCCCATGGACAGTCCCGTGCGCGGCTCGACCACGGCGGGCAGCACCGGCCTGAAATGCTTCGGCCGCAATCCGAACCAGGGCGTCAGACGTTGCAAGGCGCTCCTGCCGCGGTAGCTCCTCAGCAGGAGTTGCTGGTAGGAGCGCGGGTAGACCACCGGCGGATCGCTCACCGTGTCGGTGCCGCCGGCCATGCCGGCCTCGATCTGCCCGAGTGCGATCTTGTTGCCGATGGCGATGGCGGCCTCGAGACTTGTGCCGCAGGCGCGTTGCATGTCAAGTCCCGGGGTCTGCGGATCAAGCCCGCTCGACAGCACGCTCTCGCGCACCAGGTTGTAATCTTTCGAGTGCTTGATGACGGCGCCGCCGGCCACGTCCCCGAGGCGCACGCCCTGCAGCTTGAAACGCTCGACCACACCACGGAACGCGGCGGTGAGCATGTCCTGGTTGGTGGCGGAAGCGTAAGCGCCATACGAGCGCGCGAACGGAATGCGTACACCGCCGATGATGGCGACGCGCCTGACCTGGGATCCGACGAGCATGACACCTCCACCTCGAGCAGCAGGTTAGAATGCCATGAGCATGGGCGAGTACACCACTATCATGGCCCGCGACGGGCACGAGTTTCAGGCCTGGCTGACCGCAGCCCCGGGACGGCCGCGCGGCGCGGTGGTCGTGATCCAGGAGATCTTCGGCGTCAACGCCCACATCCGCGGTGTCACCGACGATTTCGCGGCACAGGGCTACACGGCAATCGCTCCGTGCCTTTTCGATCGCGTGCGGCGCGGTATTGAACTTGCATACACGCCGGGGGACATGCAGGAAGGATCCGGATATCTCAAGCAGCTGCAGCCCGAGAACACGCTCAGGGACCTGGCCGCCGCGGTGGCCGTGGTGCGCTCATCCGGACGCGTGGGAACGGTGGGCTATTGCTTTGGCGGCTCCATGTCCTACGTGGCCGCCTGCCAGCTGCCGGTCGCCTGCGCCGTGGTGTACTACGGCAAGCTCGCCAGCTACCTCGATCAAAAACCAAAGTGCCCGGTCATGTACCACTTCGGCACCGCCGACACGAGCATTCCCATGAGCGATGTCGACAAGGTCAAGGCCGCGGCTGACGCGCGCGCGCTCTTGTATCTTTACGACGGCGCCGGCCACGGTTTCAACTGCGATCAGCGCGCCAGTTACAGCGCTGCATCCGCGGCGCTGGCGCGCACGCGTACGCTGGAATTCCTGGCGCGTTACCTCGGCGGTGCTGCAACATGAAACTGCGCGACCCGGACCTCCTGCGGACCCAGGCCTTCATCGGCGGCAAGTGGCTGGATGCCGCGAGCGGCGCCACCCAAGCGGTGATCAATCCCGCAACCGGTGAGCCGCTCGGCAGCGTTCCCGACATGGGCGCCGCGGAGACCCGCCGCGCGATCGAAGTGGCGCGGCAGGTGTTCCCCGCGTGGGCGGCGCTGGCGGCCAAGGAACGCGCCGTGATCCTGCGCCGCTGGTACGAATTGCTCATGGCAAACCAGGAGGATCTCGCCACGCTCATGACCGCCGAGCAGGGCAAGCCGCTCGCGGAGAGCCGCGGTGAGATCGCCTACGGCGCCTCCTTCATCGAGTGGTTCGCAGAGGAAGGCAAGCGCCTGTACGGCGATGTCATTCCCGGACACCAGGTGGACAAGCGCAACCTCGTGCTGCGCCAGCCGGTCGGGGTGGTCGCCGCCATCACGCCCTGGAATTTTCCGCTGGCGATGATCGCCCGCAAGGCGGGCCCGGCACTCGCGGCCGGCTGCACCTTTGTGTGCAAGCCCGCGCATCAGACGCCGTACTCGGCACTCGCGGCCGCCGTGCTCGCGCAGCGCGCCGGCGTGCCGGCCGGCGTCCTCAATGTAGTGACCGGCGCGGCCGCAGTCATCGGCGCGGAAATGACTTCCAATCCGCTGGTCCGTAAAGTCACTTTCACCGGCTCGACCGCGGTCGGCAAGAAACTCCTGGCGCAGTGCGCGGGCACGGTGAAAAAAGTCTCGATGGAGCTCGGCGGCAACGCGCCGTTCATCGTCTTCGAAGACGCGGACCTGGATGCCGCGGTGGCCGGAGTCATCGCCAGCAAGTACCGCAACACCGGCCAGACCTGCGTGTGCGCCAACCGCGTGCTGGTGCAGGCGCCGGTGTATGAGGCCTTCACCGCTAAGCTCGTGCAGGCGGTCGCGAAGCTGCGTGTGGGTGATGGACTCAAGGGTGCCACCGACCAGGGCCCGCTCATCGACTCAAAGGCGCTCGCCAAGGTGGAGCAGCATGTCGCGGATGCCGTGAACAAGGGTGCGAAAATCGCGCTCGGCGGTAAACGCCACGCGCTCGGCGGCACCTTCTTCGAGCCGACGGTGCTCACGGACGTCACGCCCGCAATGCTTGCGGCACGCGAGGAGACCTTCGGGCCGGTGGCACCGCTGTTCCGCTTCGACACCGAGAACGATGCCATCCGTATGGCGAATGACACCGAGTTCGGGCTCGCGGCGTATTTCTACACGCGCGACCTGGCACGCTCCTGGCGCGTCGCCGAGGCGCTCGAATACGGCATGGTGGGACTCAACACCGGCATCTTCTCCACCGAGGTTGCCCCTTTCGGCGGCGTGAAGGAATCGGGCATCGGCCGCGAAGGCTCGAAGTACGGCATCCTCGACTACACCGAGATCAAGTTCCTCTGTGTCAGCCTCAGCTGAGGGCGCCGCGCGCGCCGGCGTGCTGCTGGTCAACTCCGGCACGCCGGAAAGCCCCGATCCGCCCGCCGTGCGCGCGTTCCTCGCGCGCTTCCTCGCCGACCCCCACGTGGTGGACCTGCCGCGCGCACTGTGGCTGCCGCTGCTGTACGGATTCATCCTGCCGTTCCGTCCGCGCCGGCTCGCGCGCCGCTACCAGCTCATCTGGCGTGCCGCAGGTTCACCGCTGCGTGAGTTCACCCTGGGGTTGCGGGATGAACTCAGCATTGTCTTGACGCGTGGCGCGGGCGCTCCCGCGGTGGAGGCCGGCATGCTCTACAGCTCACCTGAGCTGGGCGCAGCTCTTGGGCGGCTGCGCGAGCGCGGGATACGCAAACTCGTGGTGCTGCCGCTCTTTCCGCAGTACTGCGGCGCGACCACCGGAGCGGTGAGCGACCGGATCAACGCCGAGCTGCGGCAACACAGCTACGCTCCGGAGCTGTGTTTCATCGCGGACTACCACGATGATCCGGCTTACATCGAAGCACTGCGCGCGAGCGTCGCGGAGTACTGGCGCGCGCATGCTCGCACGGCGCATCTCCTCATGTCGTTTCACGGCATACCGGAGCGCCGCGCGCGCGAGGGCGATCCGTACTACGAGCAGTGCCTGGAGAGCGCGGCGCTGCTCGCGCGCGCACTTGAGCTCGCAGACGGCGAGTGGAGCGTGAGTTTCCAGTCGCGCTTTGGTCCGGCGGGCTGGCTGAAGCCCTATACGAGCGCGGTGCTAGCGGCCATGCCGGCGCGCGGCGCGCGCGAGGTGACCGTCGTGTGTCCGGGATTCGCGGCGGACTGCCTGGAGACACTCGAAGAGATCGCCATTGAAAACCGTGGCGTGTTCATGCGCGCGGGCGGGCAGCGCTATGAATACGTACCGGCGCTGAACGCGAGTGCCGCCCACGCACAGTGCCTGGCGCAGCTGATCGGGCGGCGCTACGGGATCGTGGTCTGAACTGTGGCCAGCGCACCGCTGCCGCTGATTGGACGCTTTCACGAGTTCAGCGTGACCAGCACCGATATTCGCGCCAGCGTCGGGTTCTACGAGCAGCTGGGATTCACGCATGCCGCCACCAGCGATGCCCTGACGCATCCGTACGGGGTGCTCAGCGATGGCCGGCTTTACCTCGGGGTACATCAGCGCAGCGTGCCCTCCCCGGCGCTGACCTTCGTGCGCCCCGATGTTGGCAAGAGCCTGCCGGCCTTTGCCGCCGCGAGGATCAAGCTCACGACCTGCCGCACCGGCGCGGACGTGTTCAACGAAATCGCCTTCAGCGATCCCTTTGGCCAGGCGGTGACGGTGCTCGAGGCACGCACCTACTCGCCCGTCGCACGCCCGGCCACGGATGTCTCATTGCTCGGGGACTTCGCCGAGGTAAGTCTGCCGGCCGCCGACTTCGCGGCCGCGCAGGCCTTCTGGGAACCGCTGGGGTTCGTGGCCGCCGAGGAGGCGCAGGAGCCCTACGCTCATCTGCCCCTCACGAGCGACACCCTCGACATCAGCTTTCACCACCCGCGTACTCTCGAGCGGCCGATGCTGGTGTTCCGCAGCCCTGACATGGCCGCGCGGGTAGAGCGGCTGCGGGAGCTGGGAGTCGCCATGTCGGACCTGCCGCGCGGCATCCGCGCCGATGCCAACGCCCTGCTGGAAAGCCCGGACGGCACGGCGCTGCTGCTGCTGCAGGGCGAGGGCTGAAGGCGCGCGCGCGTTGCCACCTAAGATTTCGCGCATAATCGCGGCTCTTGAAAAAACCGACTCCTGAAAGGACTGTGCCATGCGGCGTTTTTTCCCTCTCGTGCTGCTCGCGCTCCTGGCTTCCCCGCCGGTGTTCAGCGACGCCGGCATGTGGACCTTCCATGATTTCCCGCGTGCGCTTCTCAAGCGCGAACATGGCGCTGACATTGACTCCGCCTGGCTCGATCGCGTGCGCACCTCGACCATCCGTCTGTCGAACTGCACCGCCTCATTCATCTCTCCCGAGGGGTTGATTCTCACCAACCACCACTGCTCCGAGGCGTGCCTCGACGAGCACTCCACCAGCGAGCAGAACCTGGTGCGCGCCGGGTTCCTGGCGCGCTCGCGCGACAAGGAACTGAAGTGCACCGCCCAGATCGCGGATGTCCTCATGGGCACGGAGGACGTCACCGCGAAGGTGTCGGCGGCAATCCATGGGCTCGACGACAAGACCGCGAACGAGACGCGCAAGAAGACGCTCGCGCAGCTCGAGCAGGCCTGTGAAGACGCAAGCAAACAGGCCGGCGGCGGCGCACTCAAGTGCGAAGCGGTTGAGCTGTACCAGGGCGGGCAGTACTGGCTCTACAAGTACCACCGCTATGACGATGTTCGGCTGGTATTCGCACCCGAGCGCGGCATCGCCGCTTTCGGTGGTGATCCGGATAACTTTCAGTTCCCGCGCTGGTGCCTCGACATGTCGGTGCTGCGCGCCTACGGACCGGATGGCAAGCCCGCGGCGAGCCCGAATTTCCTGACGCTGCGCGCCGAGGGGCCGCAGGCAGGCGAGCTGGTATTCGTGTCCGG
>PLEC01000055.1:0-5501 GCA_003136935.1 Gammaproteobacteria bacterium | reverse complement strand
AGCTCGACGCGCTGCTTGACGATCGGTTGATGCAGCGCAAGCGCGCTGAGGAAGTGGCGCTGCGCGCCAAAATCGCCGCCGATCCCGCGCTCGCCGGCGGCGGCGATCCGTGGGCCGCTATCGCGCGCGCCGAGGCGCGGGCGCGCGAGCTGTCGCTCCCCTACTCGTTCGTAGAACAGGCAGCGGGGTTCAACAGCCGCCTGTTCTACTACGCGCGCGCGCTGGTGCGCGGCGCGGCCGAACGCCCCAAAGCCAACACCGAGCGTCTCCCCGAATACCGCGAGACGGCCCTGCCACGCGTGCAGCGCCGCCTGCTCGCGCCGGTGCCAGTATATCCACAGCTGGAGAAGCTCACCCTGTCGTTTTCGCTCGAGCGCATGCGCGAGTGGCTGGGACCGGATGCGCCGCTAGTCCGGCAGCTGCTGTCGAAGGATTCCCCGGACACCCTCGCGGCGCGTGTGGTGGATGGTTCGCATCTGTCAGATCCCGCGGTGCGCAAGCAGCTGTGGGAGGGCGGCCAGGCTGCCGTCGACGCCTCGCACGATCCGATGATCGAACTGGCGCGCGAGGTTGATGCGCAGGCGCGCGCGGTGCGCAAGCAGGATGAGGACGAGGTGGAGGCCCCGGTGCAGGCCGCAGCGCAAAAAATCGCGCGCGTACGCTTCAAGGTGTATGGCACCACCGTGCCGCCAGATGCCACCTTCACACTGCGGCTGAACTTCGGCACCGTGCAGGGCTGGCGCGAGGGCTCGCAGGAAGTGGAGCCCTTTACGCATACGGCGCGGCTGTTTGAGCGCGCGACCGGGGAAGAGCCCTTCAAGGTTCCGGACAGCTGGCTCGCGGTGAAGGATCAGCTCGATCCACAAACGCGCTTCGACCTCTCGACCAACAACGACATCGTTGGCGGCAATTCCGGCAGCCCGCTCATCGACACCGGGGGGCGCCTCGTGGGACTCATGTTCGACGGCAACATCCACTCAATCGCGGGTGACTATTGGTTCGACCCGCAGCTCAATCGCGCCGTGGCCGTGGATACGACCATCATCCTCGAGGCGTTGCGCAAGGTGTACAAGGCCAACGAGCTGCTCGCGGAAATGGGCGAGAAGTAACTCTCTCTACGCACGCCGTGGCCGTAGGAGCGGAGGCTTGCGCATTAAATTCCTTGCGGGGGCGTGGGNNGGGACTGCGCAGCGCAATGGATTCACGGCGTCCCCGAAAGGGATTTAGCGCGCGAGACGCTGCCCGGTCACCGCGCCGTACGCGCCACGATACGGAACCGCACCCGCATCTCGTCCTGCACCTGCAGCGCGCCGAGCATGGCCGAAAAGGGCGTGAGTCCGAGGCTCGACTGGCTTAAGGGCAACTCGCCGGATGCGATGACGGCTGAATCACTGCGTTCATAGCGCACCGGCACGAGCAGCACCCGTTGCTGTCCGCGCACCTCGGCCTGCATGCGCACCTGCACCATGCCGTCCGCAGCGGGCACGACGGACAGCGTCCGCAGGGTGATCTGCGGATAGTCTGCGGCGTTCAGCAGTGCCGCACCCAGCATGTTGCGGCGCGTCCCCTCTTTAGCGGTGTCGGACACATCCGCTGGAAAGTCAGGGCTCATTTCCGCCGCGCGCAGCGCGGCTTCGTCCACGGTGAGCTCCAGGAGCGGAACGTGGGCTTCGAAGCTGACGCCCGCCAGATCCTGAGGCACGTAAATCGTGCCATTGAGCGAATGCGAGGCGATCACGTGATTGTGTCCGGCGCTCGCGAGCGTGCCGCTGCGGAACACAAGGATCGTGAGTAAGGACTCCTGCGGCACGATGTCATAGGGCCGCCCAATGTGGGGCGCAGGCAGCTCGGCGGGTGCATTGGCCACCGTGGCAGGGGCTGGCGGGTGCGGGGATGGGGAGGGAGCCAGCGGGTGGATGGGGCACCCGGCCAGCAGGGCGAGAAGCAACCCGCCAGCCATCCGTCCCAGTAGGCAACGCCCCTTCACATGCATAAGCTTACGTGCCATGGCCATTCAAAACACCACGCGACGCTGGGGCAGCGTCTCGCAGCTGCTGCACTGGACCATTGTCGTGCTCGTCATCGTGCAGGTGACGCTCGCACTCATGGCGGACGATCTGCCGAATGGTATGAGAAAGCTCACACTGCTGGCGCGGCACAAGTCCTTCGGCATCACCATCCTGGGACTGGCGATCCTGCGGCTTGTGTGGCGGCGCTTCAATGACACGCCCGCACTGCCGGGCACGCTCAAACCGTACGAGCGGGTGCTGGCGCAGCTCACGCACGGCGCGCTGTATGTGCTGCTGTTCGCCATGCCGCTGTCAGGCTGGATGATGTCCTCCGCCCGTGGGTTCCCGGTGAGCTGGTTCGGGTTCATTCAGCTGCCCGATCTGGTGCCCAAGAGCAAGCCCCTTTACGACGCGTTCGTGACCACCCACGAGGTACTGGCGTGGACTCTGGGAGCGGTGGTGACCTTGCATGTGGCCGCAGCCCTCAAGCATCACTTCGTGCTGAAGGATGACACGCTGCGGCGCATGCTGCCGTTCCCCGGCAAGAACGAAAGGACTTAGAACATGCTACGTGCATCGCTCACCATGATCTGCACCGCGACCCTGCTAGCCGTCGCCTCGGTCGCCCCGGCCACCACCGCCCTGGGCGCCCCGGCCGCGGCCGCGGTTCCCCATTACACGCTCGATCCGGCCAAGAGCTCGCTCGAATTCGCGTTCACACAAGCCGGGGCGCTCAACAAGGGCCACTTCGTACGCTTTCCGGTGAGCCTGGATTTTGCCGCGGACAACCTCGCGGCCAGCCGCCTCGAGGTCGGTGTTGAGGTCACCTCCCTCGACACCGGTGACAAGGATCGTGACGACACGCTGCGCGGCGCGGATCTGTTTGCGGTCGCGAAGTTCCCGCAGGCGCATTTCAGCGCGGCGCAGATCGTGAAGACCGCGGCTGGCTACGAGGCGGCCGGCAAGCTCACCATTCGCGGCGTGACGCGCGATGCACGCGTGCCGTTCACTTTCCGCACCGCCTCCGAGCAGGGCACGACTGTCGGCTATATGAGCGGCAAGGTCACCATCCGCAGACTCGACTTCGGCGTCGGCCAGGGCGACTGGAAGGCCACGGATCAGGTCGGTAACGACGTCGTGGTGTCGTTCGCGCTGCGGCTCACGGGTCATTGACCAGGTACATCGCGGGGCGAGTGCTGCGATTGATGAGCTGGTGCCCATCTTCAGCACCCGCCGGAAAGCCCGCGCACATCCCCGCCTGCAACAGCTGCTCGCCGGCATCGGTTCGCAGCACCACCTCCCCTTCCAGCACGTACACGAATTCGTCCTCGTGCGTGTGCCAGTGCCGCATGGAGGACTCCTTGCCCGGCGGCAGCGTCGTGTGGTTGATACCTATGCGGGTGAGTCCGAGTGCATCGCCGAGCCGGCGCTTGCTGCGTGGCAGAACGCGCGAACGGTAAGGCTCCGGGTAACTGCTGCGGCAGATCGCTTCGACGGCGCGCGGATCCAGTGCCGGCTTTTGCAATGGCATGATTGGCTCGCAGGTGGCGGCGGCGCGGTTGACGTGCGTCGCGCGATTCGGGGAGCATGCCACAAGTTGTATGCCTGAAATACTCGCTGACGTCGGCCACTGCGTGGACGCGGTGCTGCGCCGCCTGGGGCCGCGCGTCGTGCTGGCGCTGCCGCTGGGCATCGGCAAACCCAATCCGCTTGCCAACGAATTCTACCGCCGGGCGGTGCGCGATCCCGCGATCGATCTCACCATCATCACGGCGCTGTCGCTCCTGAAACCCACGGCGCGCTCCTCGCTCGAGCGGCGTCTGCTGGATCCCATCACCGAGCGTGTGTTCGGCAGCTACGTGGAGCCGGATTACGCGCGTGCCGTGCGCGCGGATACCGTGCCGCCCAACATCCGCATCATCGAATTCTTCCTGACGCCCGGGGCATTCCTGGGCGCGGCTCACGCGCAGCGCAACTACCTCAGCGCCAACTACACCCATGTCGCGCGCGCGGTGCTCGCGCATGGCGTCAACGTCATCGCGCACCTCGTGGCACGGCGCGTGAGCGGCGGGGAGATGCAGCTTTCTTTCGGTTCCAACGCCGATGTCACGGTCGATCTGTTGCCGCTCATCGACGCGGCACGCCGCGCCGGCCGCGACATCGTCATGGTCGGTGAGACTCACGCGCAGATGCCCTTCATGACCGGGCACGCCATGGTGGCTCCCGAGCGCTTCGACTTCCTGGTTGACGACCCACGCTACGACTACGAGCTGTTCTGCCCGCCCAATCCATCGCTCAGCAGTGCCGACCACGCCATCGGTATGTACGCCAGCAGCCTGGCGCGCGACGGCGGAACCCTGCAGATCGGCATTGGCGAGATGGGCGATGCGCTGGTGTACGCGCTGCTGCTGCGACACCAGCAGAACGCCGCGTGGCGCTGCGCCCTGGAGGCGCTCGGCAGCGACTCGTGCGCGGCGCTGATGCGCGTGGAAGGGGGCGAGACACCCTTCGGCGCCGGTCTCTTTGCCTCCACTGAAATGTTCGTCGACCAGCTGCTTGAGCTGTATCGCGCCGGGGTGCTGCGGCGGCGCGTGTACGACTCGTTGCCTATTGAGAAACTCATCGCCGCGGGCGAGCTGGAGGAACGCTTTGATGAGCGCGTTCTGGAGCTGCTGGTCACGGCCGGCATGGGTCCGCGTTTAAGTGCGGCGGAATTCTCCGAGCTGCAACGTTACGGCGTTCTCCGCGAGGATGTGGACTACGAGGGGGGGCGCGTGCGCGCACGCGGCGGCAGCTGGATTGCCGCGGACCTGGCAGATACGATGAGCCGTGCGCGCATCGCGCAGGAGTGTCTGGGGCGCGCGCTACGCAACGGCCAGGTGCTGCACGCGGGCTTTTTTCTCGGTCCGCGGGGCTTTTACGCCGCCCTGCGCGAGCTGTCCGAAAGTGACCGCTCGCAGTTCGGCATGCGCGGCGTCGCCTACGTGAACCAGCTTTATGGCGCGGACCTGGAGCTGCGGGTGCTGCAGCGGCGCGCTGCGCGCTTCTATAACACCACCATGATGGTGACGCTGCTGGGCGCCGCCGTTTCCGANNCCGATGCGCGCTCCATCCTGTGCGTGCGCGCCAGCCGTACGCGCCGCGGCCGCACCACCTCGAACATCCTGTGGAATTACGGCCACGAGACCATTCCGCGCCACCTGCGCGATATCGTCATCACCGAGTACGGCGTCGCGGACCTGCGCGGGCGCACCGACGAGGACGTGATCGCCGCGCTCCTGAACATTACCGACTCACGCTTCCAGGGCGAACTGCTGTCGCGTGCGCAGGCGGCCGGCAAGATCCGCGGCGACTATCGCATCCCGGACCCCTTCCGCGACAACCTGCCGCAGCGTCTGGAGCGCGCGCTAGGCGCGCACCGCGACGCCGGCCGGTTTAGTGAGTATCCATTCGGGACCGATCTCACCGCCCTGGAGATCGAACTGGCGCAGG
>PLEC01000017.1 GCA_003136935.1 Gammaproteobacteria bacterium | reverse complement strand
ACCCGCCTGCTCCATGCTGATGAACCACTGCGGTGTGGCGCGGAAGATTACCGGCGTCTTGTGGCGCCAGCAGTGCGGATAACTGTGACGAAAGGCCTCCTGGTGCAACAGGCGCCCGCCCTTGCTGAGCGCCTCGATGATGACGGGATTGGCCTCATCCACTTTCAGACCCGCGACCAGCGGTGTGCCGGCAAGAAAGCGCCCATCGTTGCCGACGGGGTTCGTCACGGGCAAGCCGTAGCGCTGACCGACGGCGAAGTCTTCCTGGCCGTGGCCGGGCGCGGTGTGCACCGCTCCGGTGCCCGCATCAAGCGTCACGTGCTCGCCCAGGATCACCGGCACCTGCCGGTTCTCAAGCGGGTGGTTGAGCTTCAGGCCCTCGAGTGCGCGGCCCTCGAACTGCACCAGCTCTTTCGCGTCGGACAGACGGAAACGTTGCAGGCAGGCTGCCGCCAGCTCAGCCGCGAGAATCAGCCGGCGCCGCGCGCCGTCACCGCTGGCGGCGTCCATGAGCACGTAGCGAAACTCATCCCGCAGCGCCACGGCCTGGTTCGCGGGCAGGGTCCACGGCGTCGTGGTCCAGATGACCACATCCACCGGCGCCGATCCCAACCGCCCGTCGGGCACCCCGAGGCGCGCGGCAAGCGCGGCGAGATCCGCCACGCCAAAGGCGACGTCGATGGCCGGCGAGGTCTTCTCCTCGTATTCGACTTCCGCCTCGGCGAGCGCCGAACGGCAATCAAGACACCAGTGCACCGGCTTCACGCCCTTGTACAGATGCCCATTTTCGATGATGCGGCCGAAGGCGCGCAGCTGCTGCGCCTCGTAGCGCGGCGCCATGGTGAGGTAGGGATGATCCCAGTCGCCCAGCACGCCGAGCCGCTGGAAGTCCGCACGCTGCAGCCCAATCTGCTCCTGTGCGTAAGCGCGGCAGGCGGCGCGGAAGGCCTGCGCGTCAAGCCTGGTGCCTGGCCGGCCGTGTTTCTTCTCGACCTGCAGCTCAATCGGCAGACCATGACAATCCCAGCCCGGGATGTAGGGTGAATCGAAGCCGTCGAGCGAGCGCGACTTGACGACGATGTCCTTGAGGATCTTGTTGACCGCGTGACCGATGTGGATGACGCCATTAGCGTACGGCGGCCCGTCGTGCAACACGAACCGCGGCCGCCCGCGCGCGACTTCCCGCAGCTTCGCGTAGGTACCGCGCTCCTGCCAGGCGCGCACCATCGCCGGCTCGCGCTGGGTGAGGTCCGCCTTCATCGGGAAATCGGTCTGCGGGAGATTGATGGTGTGCTTGTAGTCAGTCATGTCGATTCATTGCAGGATCCGGCGCGCCGCCTCGGCATCACGGTGCATCTGCGCCGTGAGCGCCTCGAGCGTCGCAAAGCATTCCTCGTCGCGTATCTTCGCCGCGAACTCCACTTCGATCTCGCGGCCGTACAGGTCGGCGCTGAAATCAAACACGTGCGCCTCGAGCAACGCCTCGGTGCCACCGATGGTGGGCCGCGTACCGAGGCTCGCCACCCCGGCCAGCCCGCTCGCGCCCGCGCCCGCGCCCGCGCCCGCGCCATGCACACGCACCGCGAAAATCCCGGCGAGCGGCGCACGCCGCCGTTCGAGCGGCAGATTGGCCGTCGGGAATCCCAGCTGCCTCCCCAGGCGCGTTCCGGGTATCACGCGGCCGCGCATCGAATAGGGCCTGCCCAATAAGCGCTGTGCAGCGGCGAAGTCCGCGCGCGCCAGCGCCGCACGCACCCCGCTGCTGCTGATGCGCTCCAAGCCCTGCATAACGGCCGGCAGTACTTCGACTGCAAACCCTAAGCGCTCGCCCGTCGCCGCGAGCATGGACGCGGAAGCGGCGCCGCCCTTGCCGAAGCAAAAGTCGTGTCCGACCACGACCTGGCGCGCCCTCACGTCCCGCGCGAGAAATTCCGCGAAGTCTTCCGCCGACAGGTTACGCAAACCCTCGCCGAAGCGCAGCAGCCAGGTGTAGTTGAGGCGCGACGGCGCCAGGATCCGCCACCGTTCACGCAAGGTCGTGAGCCGCGCCGGCGGATCGGCCGGCGCGAAATACTCCCGCGGCATGGGCTCGAACGTCAGCAGCACCGCCGGAAGTGCGAGGCGCGCCGCTTGCGCCGCAGTTCGCCCGATGAGCGCCTGATGGCCAAGATGCAGGCCGTCGTATGCACCGATGGTCACTACGCATCCGCCGGCGTACGGCCGCACGGCATGCGTTCCGCGAATGAGCTCCACTTAGACGTGCCTAACTGATTGATGCAAAAAGACTAATTTGCGACCGAGAGTGATTGCAGCCCGCACGCAGGCTAGTTTATGTGAATGCCCTGCCGCCCGCCGCGCCGGCAGCGGCAGCCGCGGTTTGACAAGGCCCCCATCGATGCGGAAACTACCGGCCCCCGCGAGCCGGGGATGCCTTTAGATACCGATAGATACGGAGATTTCGTGGCCAATACCAAGTCCGCCGAGAAAGCCGCCCGCCAGGCCGAGAAGCACCGCGCGCGCAACGTTGCGCTGCGCTCACGCATGCGCACCGCAGTGCGTGGCGTGACCGCCGCCATCAGCGGCGGTAACAAGGAAGCGGCCAGGACGAGCTACCAGAAGGCGGTCCCCGTTATCGACTCCCTGGCCGGCAAGCAGATCATCCATCGCAACAAGGCGGCTCGGCACAAGAGCCGCCTGGCAGCCCGCATCCGTGCGATGCAGTGAGGTTTTGATGAGCGTTAACGACAAGGCCCGCGTGCCGATCCCCGTTGTTCCCGTCCCTCTTAAGCTGCGCCCGGCGGCGCGGCGCCAGCATCTGCTGGAGTTGATGCGCGCTCGCGTGCCGCGCGATCGTGTTCCTCCAAGGCAGCCATAACCGCTTCGCACAGCGGTTTCGTTCCCTCTCCCGTCGCTCCTGAGATGAGAAAGTGCGGCCCGCGGTAGCGCAGGGCCCGCACAATCGCGCGCGCGCGCTTTTGCGCGTCCGCCGGCGGCAGCAGATCGCGCTTGTTGAGCACCAGCCAGCGCGGCTTCGCGGCCAGCTCCTTGTTGAATTTTTTCAGCTCCGCGACGATCGCGCGCGCATCGCGCACCGGGTCCGCATCCGGATCCAGTGGCGCAATGTCCACCAGGTGCAGGAGCACCCGGGTGCGCTGCAGGTGCTTGAGAAAGCGGATGCCGAGCCCCGCCCCCTCGGCCGCCCCCTCGATGAGGCCCGGGATGTCGGCCATCACGAAGCTGCGATGCTGCCCCACCGCAACGACCCCTAAGTTCGGGTACAGCGTCGTGAACGGGTAGTCCGCCACCCTGGGCCGCGCCGCCGACACCGCACGAATGAGTGTGGACTTGCCCGCATTCGGCAGGCCGAGCAAGCCCACATCCGCGATGACCTTGAGCTCAAATTCCAGCGAGCGCTTCTCGCCCGGTAACCCCGGACCAAATTGCCGCGGCGAGCGATTGGTGCTGGACTTGAAGCGCTGGTTGCCCCAGCCGCCCTTGCCGCCGCGCGCCACCAGCAGCTCCGCCCCGTCGCGGGTCAGATCGCCGAGTTGCTCGTTGGTTTCCGAATCACGCACCACCGTGCCAATCGGTACCGGCACGTAGAGATCCGCGCCGCCGCGGCCGGTGCAGTCGTTGGCCCCACCACCCTCACCGTGCTGCGCCCTGAAGGTGCGCTCGATGCGAAAGTCCGCGAGCGTATTGATGCCGGATGCCGCACGCAGGTACACGCTGCCGCCCTTGCCGCCGTCGCCGCCATCCGGGCCGCCGAAGGGCACGGACTTCTCGCGCCGGAAGCTGGTACTGCCGCGGCCGCCGTTGCCGGCCTGCACACGGGCTTTCGCCTCGTCGACGAATTTCATGGTTTGCCCGCTCCGCCAAGCGCCAACAAAAACCCCGGCGCAAGGGGCCGGGGTTGGTGGAGAGATCGGTAAAGCAACAACTACGCGCGCAGTTACGCCTTTTCGGGGAGCACGCTCACGTACAGGCGCTGTTCGGCGCCCTTCTTCTGGAACAGCACCTTGCCGGTCACCTTGGCGAACAGGGTGTGGTCGGTGCCGACGCCCACGTTCGAACCGGCGCGCACCGGCGTACCACGCTGGCGCACGATGATGTTGCCGGCCAGCACCTGCTCGCCGCCGTAGCGCTTCACCCCTAAGCGTTTGGAGTGGGAATCGCGGCCGTTGCGGGTACTGCCGCCTGCCTTTTTATGTGCCATGAGTTAACTCGCGTCCTGATTCGAAGATGCCGTGCTCAGCCAGCGCTGATGTCGGTGACCTTCACTTCGGTAAACAGCTGACGGTGATTCTTCTGGCGCAGATAATGCGCACGGCGCTTGAACTTCACGATCGACACCTTGGCACCCTTACCGTGGCGTACAACCGTAGCGAGCACCTTGCCGCCCTTTAAGGTGGGCTTGCCAAGCTTGACGTCGGCGCCCTCGCCGACGAGCAGCACTTCACCAAATTCGACCGTCGCGCCCGGCTCAGCGTCGAGCTTCTCAACCTTGAGCACGCCGTCCTTGGTCACGCGATATTGTTTGCCGCCCGTGGCGATGACTGCGTACATGGTATTTATAGGGAGAAATTGGGGGTGAGGGCGAAAGGCCGCGCATTCTACTGGCGACCTAAGCTGCGGTCAAACGCCGTTTTTTCCAAGGCCGGCAGGTACTTAGCGCAGTCCCAGGCACACTGTGTTCCGCCCCCGCGCAGGGCGAAAACGCGCGCGCGGTCCGCAGGCGCCGTGGCGCGGCTTTTCGGGTGGTGAAACGGAACCAGCCGTGGCCAGCGCCGTAGCCGGCCAAAGTCACGCCTTTGGCCGGCGGAAACAGAACTGCTGTCCGCCGAAATCGCTTCCTGCGATTTCGGCCGATGGACTAGCATGCGTGCGCAAATGACCCTGGAAGAGATTCGCGCGCCCGTACGCGAGGACCTGCGCGCAGTAGATGCGGCCATCCGCGCGCGCCTGCAAAGCGCCGTGCCCCTCGTGGACCAGATCGCCGAGCACATCATTGCCGGGGGCGGCAAGCGGCTACGGCCGCTGCTGGTGGTATTGGCCGCACGCGCCTGCGGGCAGCAGGGCAGCGCGCACATCGAAGCCGCCGCGTTCATCGAGTTCATTCACACCGCGACACTGTTGCACGATGACGTGGTCGACGGCTCGTCCCTGCGGCGCGGGCGGCATACGGCCAACCAGGTGTTCGGCAACCAGGCGAGTGTGCTGGTCGGGGACTTTGTCTACTCACGCGCCTTCCAGATGATGGCGGCGCTTAGCAGCCAGCCGGTCATGGTGATCATGGCGCAGGCAACCAACGTCATCGCCGAAGGCGAAGTGCTGCAACTCATGAACGCGCACGATCCGGACACCAGCGAGGAGCGCTACCTCGACGTGATCCACCGCAAGACCGCCAAGCTCTTCGAAGCGGGCGCCGAAGTTGCGGCGGTGCTCGCGAACGCAGCGCCGCAGGTGCGCCAGGCACTCGCCTCCTACGGTCGTCACCTCGGCACCGCGTACCAGCTCGTCGACGACGTGCTCGACTATCGCTCCAACCCGCAGGAGCGCGGCAAGAACCTCGGCGATGATCTCGCCGAAGGCAAGCCAACCCTGCCGCTCATCCACGCTCTCAGGAAAGGCAGCGAAGCCCAGCGCAGTGCGATCCGCGATGCCATCCGGCACGGGGGCCTGTTGCAGCTGCAACCGATCGTGGCGGCGATCGAAGCCACCGGCGGTCTTGAGTACGCCGCCAGCCGCGCGCGCGCGCAAAGCGATGCGGCGCTGGCGGCGCTCGCCGTCCTGCCGGACTCGGCTTATAAGAACTCGCTCGCGGCGCTCGCGCGCTTTGCGGTCGAGCACACCACCTGATTGGCTCGGAAGACCCTGCACTCATGACAACCACCGCACCTCGCACGCTCAGGAACCGCACTGCCGCGGCGGTCCTCACTGCGCTGGCGTTAGGGGTCGTCGCCGCAGCGCACCCCGTTGAGGCTCTGGAAGCCGCCGCGCCCGAAACCCTCGTGCTCAAAGCAGCGCACGTGTTTGATTCCACCGGAACCGCGCTCAGGGACGGTGTCACGGTGGTGGTACGCGGCGATCGCATCGTGTCGGTTGGCACGGCAGCACCTCCCGCGGGCGCACGCGTCATCGATCTCGGCGACGCCACCCTGTTGCCGGGGTTTATCGACGCGCACACCCATCTCACGATTCAGTTCACCGACAACTACTACCAGTTTTTCCACGACGAGCTGCTGCGCTTTCCCGCGGAGGCTGCGCTGTATGGCGCGATGTACGCAAAGCGCACGCTGGAGGCGGGCTTCACCACGGTGCGCAACGTCGGTGCAGATGACTTCGTGGACATCGGTCTGCGCAACGCGATCAACGCCGGTGTGACCGCAGGTCCGCGGATGCTCACGGCGGCACACGGCATCGGTTCGCCCGGCGGGCATTTCGACGCGGCGTCCTTCCCACCCGAGCGCGTAAAGCCGCTCGGACCGATCGAAGGCATTTGTAGCGGCCCGGAAGAATGCCGCGAGGCAACGCGCTACCAGATGAAGTGGGGCGCGGATGTCATCAAGATCGCAGCCAGCGGCGGCGTGTTGTCGGAATCCGATCCGGTCGACGTGCCGCAGCTCACCCTCGAGGAAATGACCGCCATCGTCTCCGAGGCGCACAAGTGGAAGCGCAAAGTCGCGGCGCACTGTCACGGCGACGCCGCCGCACGGCTCGCCATCGAGGCCGGGGTGGATTCGATCGAGCACGGCAGTTTCCTCACCGAGGCCACGCTGAAGCTGATGAAGGCCAGGGGCGTGTATCTCGTGCCCACGCGCATGGCCGTGTACTGGGTCAACAAGCAGGCGGATACCTACCCGCCGAAGATCGCCGCCAAGGCGCGCGCCGCGGCGGCGGCTCACGGCAACATGTTCAAGGCGGCACTGCGCATCGGCGTACCGATCGCATTCGGCACCGACGCGGGCGTCTATCCACACGGCATGAATGCCATGGAGTTCGGACTTATGACGGAGCTCGGAATGAGTCCGACTGCGGCGCTCCTGGCAGGCACCCGCGAGTCCGCGAAGCTCCTGGGAGTGGAAGCCGATGTGGGGACGCTTGAGGCGGGCAAGGTCGCGGACATCGTGGCCGTTCCCGGCAACGTGCTGAGTGACATCCGCGCGACCGAGCGCCCCGTGTTCGTCATGCACCTGGGCCACGTGGTGCTGCAGAAGACGGGAACCTGAAGGGTGATCCCGAGCGGCCAACCCGGCCGCCCTCTGTTTTCCAGCGCCGTTGAAGGCGCGGGCCCGGTTCAGTACACTGCGCGGCCCGCCGCCCTCGCTCCGCAGGGCCCGGGTCACCGGATTTCGGGGTGTAGCTCAGCCTGGTAGAGCACTACGTTCGGGACGTAGGAGTCGCAGGTTCAAATCCTGTCACCCCGACCATTGAAATCAGGTCCGTTCCGGCCACATGGGTA
>PLEC01000031.1 GCA_003136935.1 Gammaproteobacteria bacterium | reverse complement strand
TCGCCGACATCGTCGCCAACAGCCTGGTCGAGTTCGCGGTGCGCAGCGTCAAGCGGGGCTGGGCGCTCTCGCCAGAAGAGCTCGAGACTGTGGACGCAATGCACCGTGAACTGCTCGAGAGTCTAAGACTCGCGCTCGCCGTGTTCCTGCAGGCCGAGCCCCGTGACGCCAAGCGGTTGGCCGCCCGCAAGACACAGTTTCGCGAGTTCGAAGCGGCCGCGACCGCGTTGAGCCTGCGCCTGCTGCGCTCTGCGGCCGCCGCGAGCCGGCTTGCGGAGGCCGACGGAGCCGAGCGTGTCGCAGAGGAGAGTGATCTCTTTCTGCGCACCGTGCGGGATCTGAGGCGTGTCCACTCGCACCTCGCGAGCTTNNCCGCAGCGAGACCCGCGCGGGAACGCGCTCGGCGGCGACCTCCACTTCGTATTGCCCCGCGGCGATCCACTCGGCGCTAACCGGCGCACCGCTGTTGGCGAGGTAGCCGAGACCCAGCGCAGCACCGATGGTATGGCCGAACATCCCTGAGGAGATCTTTCCGACGAGCTCACCGTTTCGCCAGATCGGCTCGTTGTGATACAGCAGGCGATCAGCGCCATTGAGGGCAACGGCCACGAGCCGGCGTCGGGCGCCGGCTTCGCGCTGACCGATAAGCGCCTCGAGGCCGACAAAGCCACCGGGCTTGTTCCAGGCGATGGCAAACTGCAGGCCCGCTTCGAGCGGCGTGTCCTCCGCGCTGATGTCGTGGCCCCAGTGCCGGTAAGCCTTTTCCATGCGCAGGCTGTTCAGGGCATGGTAGCCCGCGAGGCGCAGTCCAAACGGGCCGCCGGCGCTGACAATCACGTCGTACACGGACTGCGCGAACTCCGCGGGGAGGTACAGTTCGTATCCCAGCTCCCCCACGTAAGTGATACGGCTCGCCCGGGCACGCGCGTACCCGAGATCGATGGTCTGGGAGGTGCCGAACGGAAACGCCGCAGTCGACAGCTCCGCGTCGGTGAGAGTCGCGAGCAGGTCCCGACTGTGTGGCCCCATGAGACCGAGCACCGCATACGCGGAGGACACGTCGACGGCGACGGCGTGGCTCTCGTGCGGAATGCTGCGGCAGAGCCAGGCGAAATCGCGCGTCTGCGTCGCACATGACGTGACGATGAGGTAGGCGTCCTCGGCCTCACGCGTTACCGTGAGATCCGCCTCAATACCGCCACGCTCGTTGAGCCACTGCGTATAGACGACCTTGCCGAGCGGCACGTCAATGTCATTGGCGCAGATTCGTCCGAGTACCCTGGCAGCATCGCGGCCCTTGAGCACAAACTTGGCGAACGAAGACTGATCGAACAGCGCGACGCGTTCACGCACCGCCTGGTGCTCCCCGGCCGACTGCTCGAACCAGTTCTGGCGACCGTAGCTGTACTCGTAGCGCGGCTGCGCACCCGCGGCCGCGAACCAGTTGGCGCGCTCGAAGCCGGCCACCTCGCCGAAGCACGCCCCGGCTGCCGCGAGGCGGTCGTGCAGGGCTGACTTGCGCACTCCGCGCGAAGTCTCGGCCTGGCGGAATGGCCAATGCATCGCATATAGCAGGCCCAGCGTCTCGACCGTGCGGTCGCGCAGGTAGCGCTGGTTGCGCTGGAACGGAGCGCAGCGGCGAATATCGACGTCCCACAGGTCAAAGGGCGGATGGCCGTCGATGATCCAGTCCGCAAGGACTCTGCCCGCCCCGCCAGCCGACTGGATGCCGATCGAATTGAAGCCAGCCGCCACGTACATGCCACGCATCTCCGGCGCCTCGCCCAGCAGATAGCGGTCATCGGGAGTGAAGCTTTCCGGCCCGTTGAAGAACACCTGCACGCCGGCTGACTCGAGAACTGGCACCCGGTGCATGGCGCCCGCAAACAGCTCCTCGATGTGGCCGAGATCCGCGGGCAGCTGATCGAAGGCGAAGTTCTCCGGGATCCCAGCCTCGCCCCAGGGCTTCGCCCGCGGCTCGAACCAGCCCACGAGAAGCTTGCCAGTGTCCTCCTTGAAGTATGAGCAGGCATCCGCGTCACGCAGGATTGGCAGCCCGGATGCCAGCCCTGCAATGGGCTGCGTCACGATGTACGAGTGCTCGGCAGCGTGCAGCGGCACGGTGACATTCGCCCAACCGCCGACCTCGCGCGCCCACATGCCGGCGCAGTTCACGACAGCCTCGGCGCGGACCTCGCCCTGTTCGGTCGCGACGCCCGTGACCCGACCGCGCGTGCTGCGGATCGCTGTGACCTTGACGTTCTCGGCGATGCGAACGCCGCCGGTGCGCGCTCCCTTGGCGAGTGCCTGGGTCGTGTCGACCGGGTTGGTTTGGCCGTCCTGCGGCAGAAAGACCGCGCCCACCAGGTCAGCCGTCGAGAGCAGCGGCCAGCGCTCCCTGGCAGCGTCAGGCGATAAGATCTGCACCTCGAGGCCAAAGCATCGCGCCATGGATGCGCCGCGTTTGAGTTCTTCGAACCGCGCGTCACTCGCCGCTACCGCGATGGAGCCTACCTGTTTGAAGCCGGTCGCCTGGCCGGTCTCACGCTCGAGTCCCGCGTAGAGCTGCGTGGTGTACTGGGCGAGCCGCGTGAGGTTGTGGGTCGCGCGCAGCTGGCCGATCAGCCCTGCGGCATGCCAGGTTGTGCCGCACGTCAGCCGCCTGCGCTCGAGCAGCAGCACGTCGGTGCAGCCGCGCTTCGCCAGATGGTAGGCGACGCTACAGCCGACAATGCCACCGCCGATGATCACGACGCGTGCGTGGGACGGAATGTTCTGCACCCAATTGTCTCCCCGGTCCTTCAACTGGACGGGCGCTGGGCAGCGCTCTTGGCGTAGTCTGCCGCAGTGCTGCAGCAAAACATCGCCCGCGTACTGCCGCCGATCAGTTGGGCGAAAACGTGCAACGCTAATCACTGCAATTTCAATCTATTATCATTAATTCATAATGTTACGTAGAGCACGATCTTGCGCTGATTCCCCGCCTGCTCCTGCGCGGTCCGCGGCGGGCCTCAGGATAGAATCGTTGCTGCACCCGTGAGCAGGTAATCCGATGACCACCGAACCGTATCTGCTGACTCCCGGACCCCTGACGACCTCGCTGCGCACCAGGCAAAGCATGCTGCGCGATTGGGGCTCCTGGGATGTCGACTTCAACAACATCA
The DNA here is from genome assembly GCA_003136935.1 of Gammaproteobacteria bacterium. Classification (GTDB taxonomy): domain Bacteria; phylum Pseudomonadota; class Gammaproteobacteria; order Steroidobacterales; family Steroidobacteraceae; genus 13-2-20CM-66-19. The sequence continues at coordinate 7,985 of PLEC01000031.1, read as the reverse complement.
CCGCTCGTGTCCGCGAGCGTCTGCTGCAGATCGTGTGCGGCACCGGCACGCACGAGTGCGTCCCCATGCAGGGTAGCGGCACGTTCTCGGTCGAGGCAGCGATCGGCACGCTGGTACCGCGCAGCGGGCACGTGCTGGTCCCGCAAAACGGCGCTTACTGTCAGCGCATCGCCAGAATATGCCGGGTGCTCGGCCGCAGGCTGACGACTATCGATTACGCGGACAACACTCAGGTTGCCGCCGGCGACATCGAACGCGCGCTCACCTCGGAACCGTCGATCACGCACGTGGCACTCGTGCACTGTGAGACCAGCGCCGGCATCCTCAACCCGCTGCACGAGATCGCGCAGGTCGTCGCCCGCCATGGCAGGGGCCTGATCGTCGATGCGATGAGTTCTTTCGGCGCGCTCGAGATCGACGCGCGCACCACGCCGTTCGATGCCGTCGTGGCCGCCTCGGGAAAGTGCCTCGAGGGACCGCCGGGAATGGGTTTCGTCATCGTGCGCCACGCCGCGCTCGAGCGCAGCGAGGGAAATTGCCATTCGCTGGCGATGGACCTGTATGACCAGTGGGTCTACATGCAAAAGACCACGCAATGGCGCTACACGCCGCCGACACATGTCGTGGCCGCGTTCGATTCAGCGATCGCGCAGTATCTGGAAGAGGGCGGCCGCGCCGCGCGTGGCGCCCGTTACGCGCAGAATTGCCGCACCTTGATTGACGGCATGGCCAAGCTCGGACTCAGGAGCTTTCTGCCCGCGGCGATTCAGGCCCCGATCATCGTCACGTTCTACGCACCCGATAATCCGCGTTACGCGTTCAAGAGCTTCTACGACGCCGTCAAGGCACACGGCTACGTCCTGTACCCTGGCAAGCTGACGAGTGTCGAAACGTTCCGTGTCGGCTGCATGGGCCAGCTGGGTGAGCGTGGCATCGCCGGCGCGGTCGAAGCCGTCGGCAAGGTGCTCGCAGAGATGCGCGCCGCGGCCTGAAGGTGCAGTCTCACATGCGTCGCCTCGAAGTAAATGGACGGACCTACCGGTTGCCCGGGCAGCCTTGCGTGGTGGTGTGCGTGGATGGCTGCGAGCCGGATTACATCGCCCAGGCGGTGGCAGGCGGCCACATGCCGTGGATGAAGCGCGTGCTGGCACAGGGCGCGGCGGTGATCGCCGACTGCGTCATCCCGAGCTTCACCAACCCGAACAATCTCTCGATTGTCACCGGCGCGCCACCGGCGGTTCACGGGATCTGCGGAAACTACTTCTACGACACCGAGACGGGCGTCGAGGTCATGATGAATGACCCGAAGTGGCTGCGCGCCCCTACCCTGCTGGCTGCTCTTGCCGACGCGGGGTGCAAGGTCGCCGTGGTTACGGCCAAAGACAAGCTGCGCAGGCTCCTGGGCCACGAGCTGCGCGGCGTGTGCTTTTCCGCGGAGAAGGCCGATCAGGCTACGGTCGCAGAACACGGCATCGACGACGTGCTACAGCTGGTCGGCATGCCCGTGCCGAGCGTCTACAGTGCCGAGCTGTCGGAGTTCGTGTTCGCCGCGGGCGTGAAACTGATGCAAACACGCCGCCCGGACGTCATCTACCTGTCGACCACCGACTACGTGCAGCACAAGCACGCGCCGGGCTCCCCCGCGGCCAATTCGTTCTACCGCATGATGGACCGCTATCTGGCCGAACTCGATGCTCAAGCTTGCACCATCGCGCTCACCGCCGACCACGGCATGAACGCCAAGACGCGGCTCGACGCGAGCCCCAACGTCATCTACCTGCAGGACGTGCTGGACGGCTGGCTTGGCGCCGCGCGCGCGCGTGTGATACTGCCGATCACCGACCCTTACGTCGTCCACCACGGGGCGCTCGGCTCATACGCGACAGTCTATCTGCCGGCCGACCTCGATGCCCGGGCTGTGGCTGCGCGCATCGCGGCGCTGCGTGGCATCGAAGCGGTGCTCACGCGCCCAGAAGCTGCCAGCCGTTTCGAGCTACCGGCCGACCGGATCGGGGACCTGGTGGTGGTTTCGGAGCGCGCGGTCGCCGTCGGTGGCGCGGCGGCCAGGCACGACCTCTCGGGCCTGGATGCGCCGCTGCGCTCGCACGGCGGGGTTTCGGAACAGTCAGTGCCGCTGGTGATGAATCGCCGCATCGAGAACCTCGACGCCAACCGGCGCTGGCGCAACTTCGATGCCTTCGACTGGGTGTTGAACCGTGCCCAATAGCAGGAGCGACGGCGTGCGGCGCGAAAGCCTGCGCATCGGCGGTGCGCACGTTGCGACCGAGCGCAGCAGTGAAGTGTTCAATCCGTACACACGCGCGCTCGTGGGCACGGTAGCCACGGCTTCCGTGGCCGACGTGCGCCGGGCCATCGGCATCGCCAGGGCATTCCGCTCGCCCCTGACCCGCTACGAGCGCTATCGGATCTGCTATCAGACCGCCGAAGCGCTGCGCTCGCGCAGCGAGGAGATTGCCAACCTCATCACGGCCGAGAGCGGCCTGTGCAAGAAGGACTCGACCTATGAGGTGGGCCGCGCCTGCGACGTGTTCATCTTCGCCGGCAATGCCGCGCTTCAGGACGACGGGCAGATTTTCTCCTGCGACCTCACCGCGCACGGCAAGCGCCGCAAGGTGTACACCCTGCGCGAGCCGCTACCGGGAGTGATAGCCGCGATCACGCCCTTCAACCATCCGTTGAACCAGGTCGCGCACAAGATCGCGCCCAGCATCGCCAGCAACAACCGCATGGTCCTCAAGCCCTCGGAGAAAACTCCACTTAGCGCGCTCCTGCTTGCGGATGTTCTCTACGAAGCCGGCCTGCCGCCGGAAATGTTCAGCGTGCTCACCGGCGATCCCAAAGAGATCGCCGATGAGCTGTTGACGCACCCGGATGTCGATCTGATTACCTTCACCGGCGGAGTGTCGATCGGCAAGTACATCGCCGCCAAAGCGATCTATAAGCGCCAGGTGCTGGAGCTCGGCGGCAACGATCCCCTCATCGTCATGGAAGACGCGGACCTCGAGGAGGCGGCCACCCTGGCCGCCATGGGCTCGTACAAGAACTCCGGCCAGCGATGCACCGCCATCAAGCGCCTGCTGCTGCAGGAGTCCGTGGCGGAGCGGTTCACTGAACTGCTGCTCGAGAAGACCCGCGCCATCAAGTACGGGGATCCTATGGATCCCAACACCGACATGGGCACCGTCATCGATGAGGCGGCGGCGCGCTCGTTCGAGGACAAGGTGAACGACGCCGTCGCGCACGGCGCCAGGCTCCTGTACGGGAACATCCGCGCCGGCGCACTGTACTCGCCCACGGTGCTTGATCGCGTGACCCCCGAGATGCCGCTCGTCAAACAGGAGACCTTCGGACCGGTGTCGCCGGTCATCTGCTTCCACACGATTGATGAGGCGATCCGCCTCGCGAACTCCACCGCCTACGGGCTGTCATCAGCCGTTTGCACCAACCGGCTGGACTACATCACGCGCTTCGTGTCGGAGCTCCACGTCGGCAGCGTCAACGTGCGCGAGGTCCCCGGCTATCGCCTGGAGCTCACCCCGTTCGGCGGTATCAAGGACTCGGGCTTGGGCTACAAGGAAGGTGTGCAGGAAGCCATCAAGAGCTTCACCAACACCAAGACCTATTCGCTGCCGTGGCTGGCGTAAGCGCGCCGCCGGCGACCGGGATAGTTGCGCCGGCCACGCGCGCGCTGCGCATCGCACAGTGCCGCACACTGCTGCTGCTGTTCCTTGGCTACGCGTCCTGTTACTTCTGCCGCTCCAACCTCTCGGTGGCCACGCCGCTGCTGGTCGATGAGCTCGGCCGGCGCGGAGTCAGCCACGCTGATGCCATCGTCAGCATCGGCTCGATGGCCTCCTGGGGCGTGTTCGCCTATGCCCTGGACAAATGGTTCCTGACCGGCCTCGGCGACTACTGGGGCGGCAAACGCAACCTGCTGATCGCGACCGGCGGCGCCACGCTGTTTACGCTGCTGTTTGCTTCCGGTTCCACCCTGCCGCTGTTCACCCTTGCGTGGGTCGGCAATCGAATGACGCAGTCGATCGGCTGGTCGGCGCTCGTCAAGGTGTCCTCCAAGTGGTTCAACTATTCCCGCTACGGCACCATCGCTGCCATCCTCACCTGCAGCTACATGCTCGGCGACGCCGCCGCGCGCCAGAGCATGGGACTGCTGCTCGAGCACGGGGTCGGCTGGCGCGGGCTGTTCGTGTTCGGCGCGGGCGTGGCCGGCGTCATGTTTGTCGCCAACCTGCTGTTGCTGCGTGAATCGCGCGCCGACGAGGGCTACCCGGAGGCGGTGGCGAATCCGCGCAACGTGTTCTCGGGAGCAGAATCGGGACCGAAGAATTTTGCGGCGCTGGTGCTGCCGCTGCTGCGCAGCCGCGCGTTCGTGATGGTGTGTCTGCTGTGTTTCGCTGCCACGATGGTGCGCGAGACGTTCAATACCTGGACGCCCGTGTATCTGCGCGACTTCCTCGGCTACAGCGTCAGTCACTCCGCCACCCTGTCCGCGATCTTCCCGGGAATCGGAGCGCTGTCGGTGCTGCTTGCGGGCTGGGCCAGTGACCGGCTCGGACCCAATGCCCGCTCGCTGCTGTTGGTCACGGGCCTGGCCGCCACGGCGGTGGCGCTCCTGGTTCTCACGTCGCTGCGGCCGGGTTCCGCCGGGATGGTGCTGCCGGTGGCTATGATCGGGATCGTCGCCTTCTGCCTGCTCGGGCCTTACTCTTTCCTGCCGGGCGCCTTCGCGCTCGATTTCGGCGGCAAGCAGGCGGGCGCGGCCGCTTCCGGCCTGGTCGACGGCACGGGGTATCTGGGTGGCATCGCCGCGGGCACCGTCATGGCGAGGCTTTCGGTTGCCTTTGGTTGGGGAGGCGTGTTCGTCACTCTCGCGGTCGTCAGTGCGCTGGGTGCAGTCGGCGCCTGTTACCTGTACGTGCTGAATGCGCGGCGCGCGGCGGGGGCGCCGGGCTAGCGCCCCGTCGCACACCCTCGCAGGCGTAAATCACGAGGAGTCAGCTTCATGCAACCAGAAGAGGTGCGCACGAGCGCGCAGGCCCGGGCGATCGTCGAGGAGCGCGGCCTGACGCACGTCAGGGTGGGCGTCTTCGACAACGACGGCATCCTGCGCGGCAAGTACATCGACCGCCCGAAGTTCTTCTCGGCCCTCGACAAGGGCATGGGATTCTGCGATGTCGTGCTGGGGTGGGATTCCAACGACGCGCAATACGACAACATCACCTTCACTGGCTGGCACACCGCCTTTCCGGATGCTCCCGTGCGGCTGCTTCCCGCAACCTGCCGCGCCCTGCCCTTTGAGGGCAACATGCTGCTGTTCCTTGGCGAGTTTACCGGTCATGCCGAATCGGTATGCCCGCGGGCGACGCTGCGCCGCGTACTCGAGCGGGCGGCGACCATGGGCTACGGCGCCTCGGCGGCTGCCGAATATGAATTCTTCGTATTCAGCGAGACACCCGCGAGCGTGCGCGAAAAAGGCTATCGCGGCCTGCAGACCCTGACCCCGGGAATGTTCGGCTATTCGGTGCTGCGCAGCTCGGTGCACGCCGAGCTTTACCAGGCGCTGCTGCAGCTGGCCGAGGACATGCGCATGCCGATCGAAGGCCTGCACACCGAGACCGGCCCGGGCGTGATCGAGGCGGCGCTGCACTACACCGAGGCGCTCGAAGCGGCCGATCGCGCCGCGCTCTTCAAGACCTTCGTCAAGGTGCTCGCCCAGCGTCGCGGCCTGATGGCGACCTTCATGGCCAAATGGTCGCAGCAGCTGCCGGGGCAGAGCGGGCATCTGCACGTGTCGCTCGCCCGCAAGGACGGATCGTCCGCGTTCTACGACGAGGCGAGCCCCCATACCATGTCGCCGGAGATGCGCTGGTTCGTCGGCGGACAGCAGGCGCTGATGCCGGAACTNNACCTGCGCATTGCGCGTGATCCAGGGGGGCCCCAAGGCCCAGCGCGTGGAGTACCGCATCGCCGCCGCGGACATCAACCCCTATCTCGCGCTCGCGGTGGCGATCGGTTCGGGCCTGTGGGGCATCGAGCACCGCATCGAGCCCGATGAGCCGATCAGCGGCAATGCCTATGACCGCAAGCTCCCCGCCAGGCGCCAGTTGCCACGTACACTCAGCGAGGCCGCCGAGCGGCTGGCTCACTCCAAAGCCGCGCAGGCGCTGTTCGGCGTGCCCTTCGTGGAGCACTTCGCAGCCACCCGCCAGTGGGAGGAACGCGAGTTCCGCCGCGCGGTCACTGACTGGGAGCTGGCACGGTATTTCGAGATCATCTGATGAGCCTCAGGAGCATTTCCCCCGTCGACGGCCGCGTGTATGCGGAGCGCACGCCCGCCAGTGCCGCGCACATCGACCAGACCCTGCAGCGTGCGCGTGCGGCGCAGCCGCAATGGCACGACGTGCCAGTGCCGGAGCGCGCGGCCATCATCGAGCGCTTCTGCACGCAGTTCGAGCGGCGCGGGCCACAGATCGCCACGCAGCTGAGCTGGCAGATGGGGCGGCCGATACGTTTCGCGCCGAGCGAGGTCCGCGGCACGCTCGAGCGCGCCCGCTACATGACCGCCATCGCCGCCACGGCACTTGCCGACCTGGATGCGGGAGCGAAGCCGGGCTTTCGCCGCTTCGTGCGCCGCGAGCCGCTCGGCGTGGTGTTTACGGTGGCGGCCTGGAATTATCCGTACCTGATCGCGGTCAACAGCGTGGTGCCGGCATTGATGGCCGGCAACGCCGTGGTGCTGAAGCACTCGGCACAGACGCCGCTGTGCGCGGAAGTCTTCGCGGAATGCTTCGGCGCTGCCGGGCTCCCGGCAGGCCTGTTCCAGGTGCTGCACCTGACGCACGCCGACACCGAGGCGGTGATCCGCGACCCGCGCGTCGACTTCGTGGCCTTTACCGGCTCGGTGGCCGGGGGGCTGGCCGTGCAGCGCGTCGCCGCCGAGCGCTTCATCGGTGTCGGTCTCGAACTGGGCGGCTGCGACCCGGTGTACGTGCGTCATGATGCCGACCTGCCTCATGCGATCGAAAACATCGTCGACGGTGCCTATTTCAACTCCGGCCAGTCCTGCTGCGGCCTGCAGCGCATCTATGTTCACGAGAGCGTCCATGAGCGCTTCACGCGCGGCTGCATCGAGCTGATTCAACGCTACCGGCTCGGCGACCCACTGGACCCGCAGGTCACGCTCGGGCCGGTGGTGCGCACTGCCGCGGCTGACGCGATCCGCGCGCAGCTGAGCGCGGCCGTTGCAGCCGGTGCGCGCGCGGCGATCGAGGAGCGCGACTTCCCGCGCAGCAGGCCCGGTACGCCNNTCATGAAGGTGCACTCGGATGCCGAGGCCGTGACGCGGATGAACGACAGTCCCTTCGGCCTGACCGCGGCGGTCTGGACGCGCGATGCCGCTGCTGCCACAGCGCTCGGCGCCCAGGTGCAGACCGGCACCTGGTTCATGAATCGCTGCGACTACCTGGATCCGGCGCTCGCCTGGGTCGGCGTGAAGGACTCGGGGCGAGGCTGTACGCTCTCGGTTGTCGGCTACGAGCATCTGACACGGCCAAAATCATTCCACCTGCGGGTGACGACGTGAGCGTACTTCTGAAAGCGAACTGGAACTATCCCACCACCATATGGGCAGGCCCGGGCCGCATCGCCGAGCTGCCGGCGGCGTGCGCCCTGCTCGGCATCAGGCGCCCGCTGCTGGTGACGGACGAGGGGCTGCGCGAGGCGCCGATGGTGCGGCAGGCGTGCGCTCTGGTGCCCGGCGGCGCATTGTTTGCCCGTGTGCGCGGCAATCCGGTCGCCGCCAACATCGAGGACGGTCTGGCGGCTTACCGCTCCGGCGCTCACGATGGCGTCATCGCCTTCGGCGGCGGCTCGGCGTTGGATGCGGGCAAGGTGATCGCGTTCATGTCCGGGCAAACACGGCCGCTGTGGGATTTCGAGGACGTCGG
>PLEC01000072.1:1614-34161 GCA_003136935.1 Gammaproteobacteria bacterium | reverse complement strand
CTCTGACCGTCGGCCGGGCGCTGGAGTTTCTGGGCGCACTCGAGCTTGCCGGCTGGCGCGGCGAAGTCGCCACCAAGATCGTCAAGGGAGTGGTGGAGCGTCTGCGCTTCCTGTCCGATGTGGGCCTGGACTATCTGACGCTGGATCGCAGCGCCGAGACGCTCTCCGGCGGTGAGTCGCAGCGCATCCGGCTTGCCAGCCAGGTGGGCTCCGGGCTCACCGGAGTCATGTACATCCTCGATGAGCCCTCGATCGGACTGCACCAGCGCGACAACCGCCGGCTGCTGGCAACGCTGCGGCAGCTGCGCGATCTCGGTAACACCGTGATCGTGGTGGAGCATGACGAGGAGGCGATCCTCGAAGCCGATCACGTGGTGGACTTGGGTCCCGGCGCTGGCGTGCACGGTGGTCACCTGGTGGCACAGGGCACGCCCGCCGAAATCAAGGCGAACCCCGCCTCCATCACCGGGCAGTATCTGTCAGGCCGGCGGCGCATCGCCGTGCCCGCGCTGCGCGCGCGACCGGATCCCGCGCGGGTGATCCGCATCGTCGGCGCGCACGGCAATAACCTGCGACACGTCGGCGTGGAGATTCCGCTGGGTCTTTTCACCTGCGTAACCGGCGTGTCAGGCTCCGGCAAATCAACACTCATCGTCGATACACTCTATGGACACACCGCCGCACGCCTCAACGGCGCACGCGTCGACGCCGCGCCGGCTGAGCGCATCGAGGGGCTGGAGCAGATCGATCGGGTGATCGATATTGACCAGAGTCCCATCGGCCGTACGCCGCGCTCCAATCCCGCGACCTACACCGGACTCTTCGCCCCGCTGCGTGAGCTGTTCGCGGCGGTGCCCGAGGCACGCGCCCGTGGCTATGACGCCGGACGCTTCAGTTTCAACGTCAAAGGCGGCCGCTGCGAAGCCTGCCAGGGAGACGGCGTCCTCAAGGTAGAGATGCATTTCCTCCCGGACGTGTATGTGCCGTGCGATGTGTGCAAGGGCCAGCGCTACAACCGCGAAACGCTCGAGATCCGCTACCGCGGCAAGAACATCCACGAAGTGCTCGACATGACCGTGGAGGACGCCGCGCGCTTTTTCCAGAACGTGCCCGCGGCCGCTGGCAAGCTGCACACTTTGACCGACGTGGGACTCTCGTACGTGCGCCTCGGGCAGAACGCCACCACCCTCTCCGGCGGCGAAGCGCANNACCACGGGTTTGCATTTCCATGACGTGCAGCAGCTGCTGAACGTGCTGCATCGCCTGCGCGATGAAGGCAATACCATCGTCGTCATCGAGCACAACCTGGACGTCATCAAGACCGCGGACTGGGTGATTGATCTGGGCCCGGAGGGCGGCGAAGGCGGCGGCGAAATCATCGCGGTCGGGACGCCGGAGGACATCGCGGCGAACGAGCGCTCCTGGACCGGGAAATATCTCACCCGGCTGCTCTCGCAGGATCAGTTGTTACCTGCCATAAGCGCCTGATTTGATTGATACCTGTGACTGGCATGGGCTGCTCCGGCCTGAAAGAACGACGCAGTTCCCGCTTCCCGCAGATGCGATTGCAAATGCGAACCGTTCTCATCCATACTTGCATCCATGGACGCGGCCGCTGCCCCTTTCGGACTCGCACTCAACCCTGGTTTCGTCAGCCTCGCGGCGCTCTCGCCCGGCACGAGCGGGCGAGTCATTGGCGTGGGCTCGGGATCGGCTTCCTCGCCGCTGTCGGCACTTGAGCGACGGCTGCTGGAGTTTGGCTTCGTAAATGGCGAGCAGGTCGAAATCCTCGCCGAGGCGCGCCCCGGGCGCGACCCGTTCGTGGTGCGCGTCGGGCACACGACACTGGCGCTGCGCCGGCGCGAGGCGCAGAACATCTGGGTAGAGATACAGCGCTCCGGATCCAACGCACCACCCCCTGAGGCCCCGGGTACCGGTCCACACGCATGAACGCCTCGGCGGTGGCGGCCGTCGCCGCGCCGCAGTACAACATCTCCCTCATCGGCGTACCGAACTGCGGCAAGACCGCGCTTTTCAACCGACTCACCGGCAGCCGCCAGAAAGTCGCCAACTATCCGGGCGTAACGGTCGAGCGTAAGGAAGGCCGGCTCGTCGCGCCGCACAGCGGGCGCATTTTCCGCGTCAGCGATCTGCCCGGCGCCTACAGCCTGGAACCCACCACCCTCGATGAAGCCATCGCACGCGATGTGATCCTCGGCCGGCACGCGGCGCAGGGCGCACCCGACCTGCTCGTGTGCGTGGTGGATGCGACCAACCTCAGACTCAACCTGCGGCTGGTGCTCGAACTGAAACGTCTCGGGCGGCCGATGATCGTCGCGCTCAACATGAACGACGTCGCCGAGCAGCGTGGCTATCAGCTCGACCGCAAAGCGCTCGAGCGCGCGCTCGGTGTGCCGGTCATTCCGACGGTGGCGGTGCGCTCCGGTGGCGAGCGCGAGCTCGTGAACGCCATCGAGCATTTCGATTTCGGCGCCGTGGCGCGCGTGCGTCCCGCCACGCGCCTGGAGGCGCCCGCGACCAGCGCGGCCGACATCGAGGCGACGCAGCGTGAAGTGCGGCGCGTGCTGCAGGAAAGCGGCTACCGCGTGCCGGCACGCCTGACACTGTTGTCGAAGCTCGATGCGGTGGTGCTGCACCCGGTTGCGGGCCCCGTGCTGCTGGCGCTGGTGTTGTTCCTCATGTTCCAGGCCGTGTTCAGCTGGGCCAGAGGGCCGCAGAACGTCATTAACGCAGGCGTGCAGTTGCTCGGCGGCTGGCTGGGCGGGGTGCTGCCGGCAGGCCCGTTGCGCGGGCTTCTGCTCGATGGCGTGGTCGCCGGCGTCGGCAGCGTGCTGGTATTCCTGCCGCAGATTCTGATCCTGTTTCTGTTCATTCTCGCGCTGGAGGACTCGGGCTACCTGCCACGCGCCGCCTTCATGCTCGATCGCCTCATGGGACGCGTGGGACTCTCGGGACGGGCGTTCATTCCGCTGTTGTCGAGCTTCGCGTGCGCGATTCCCGGCATCATGGCGGCGCGCACCATTCCTTCGGCGCGCGATCGCCTCGCGACCATCATGATCGCGCCGCTCATGACCTGCTCGGCACGGCTGCCGGTGTATGCGCTGCTGATCGCCGCCTTCATCCCGCAGCGCTCGCTCGGAATTTTCAATCTGCGCGGACTGGTGTTATTTGCGCTCTACCTCGCCGGTGTGGTCAGCGCGCTGGCCGTGGCCTTCGTGCTCAAGCGCACCATGATGCGCGGCGAAGACCGGCCGCTGCTGCTGGAGCTGCCTGAATACCGCATGCCGCACCTGTCAAACCTGCTGCTGGGCTTGTGGGAGCGCACGCGCATATTCGTCACACGGGTTGGCACCATCATCCTCGCCCTGATGGTGGTGCTGTGGTTCCTGGCGAGCTTCCCGGCGCCGCCCACCGGCGCCACCGGACCCGCCATCCAGTACAGCATCGCCGGCTACCTCGGCCGCGGGCTCGAATGGCTGTTTGCGCCGTTAGGATTCAACTGGCAAATCTCGATCGCGCTGGTGCCGGGACTCGCGGCGCGCGAGGTAGCGGTGAGCGCGCTCGGCACCGTGTACGCCATGTCCGGATCGCATGACGTCGCGGGTGCGCTGACGCCCGTCATCGCGCGCAGCTGGAGCATCGCCACCGGTTTGTCGCTGCTGGCGTGGTACGTGTTCGCGCCGCAGTGCCTGTCCACGCTCGCGGTGGTGAAGCGCGAAACCAACTCCTGGCGTTATCCTTTGTACATGGCGGCGTACCTGTTTGCGCTCGCCTATCTCGGCGCCTTTGCCACCTATCGCGTGGCGCTCATGTTCGGCGCAGGCGCCGTCGCATGAACCTGGCTCTGCAGCAGGTGTTGGTGGGACTGCTGGTCACGGCCGGGATCGTGTTCAGCGCCTGGCGGCTGTTGTCGGCGCGCTGGCGGCTACGCCTGCTTGATGCCTTGTATGCGCTGCCGGGCGCGCGCGGCGCCGCGTGGCTTGGGCGTCTGCGGCAACGCTTACTCGCGCAGTCGACGCTCGCGTGCGGCGCTTGCTCGAGCGCGGATGCAGCGCCCGGACTTAAGCCGGGCGCGGCTTCGCGGAATCAAACACCTGGCGCACTTCGCCGTTGACGATGCGTTCCTGGTACACCCCAAGGGTGTAGCTGGCGACCACGCGCCGCCAGAAATTGACCGCACCCGTGTTGCGCAGGTATTCGGTGATTTCCCAGCGCCCCGCGAAGCGGCTGAGGATCAGCTGTGCCGCAGTCGCCCCTACGCCCAGGCGCCGCCGTGGGCGCGCCACGAAGAACTCCGCCATGCGGTAATCAATGCGCGGCTGCGTGGCGGAGGCGGAACTTTGCGCGCGCAGCACGCGCACAAAGCCCGCCGCTTCAGTGCCTCTGACAATCACCAGCGGGTAGGTGTTGGGATCGCCGAACCAGTGTGCGATCTGGTCGGGCTCACGATGGCCGAACTCCGGAAGTCGCGGGAAAAGCCCGGTACCGGGATTCAGGTCATCGAGGTACTCGCGATAAACGCTCTGGATCCACAGACGATCAGCCGGCGTGGCGCGCGCATCGCGCACGCTCACGGTAACCCCACCCATTGCATCGCCCGGTTGCCCGCGCCCGCTCACAGGTCCTCAGAGGTGGATCGCGCAGGCAGCCAGCACGTCGCGTTTAAAAAGAAACGGCCCGGGCGGCTCGCGCGTGCGAACCGTCCAGGCCGTGTTTTCAGCCCGTAAGTCGGAACTTACTGCCTCGCCGGCGGCGCAGACTGGTCGGCCGGAGGAGTAGCGGCGCCCGACGCGGACCTGGCGGCGTCAGCCGCATTGGTCGAAGCCGCGCCGGCCTGCTGAGCGGCGTTTGCAGCGCTGCCAGCAGCATCAGAGGCGGAGCCGGCAGCCTGACCAGCGCTCGCAGCAGCGTTGTTAGAGTCAGCGGACGACATGGCACTACCGGCGGGAGCAGCAGGAGCAGCTGCGGCGTCGGTGCCGGCAGATTCCTGCTTCGCGCAGGCCGTCAGCATGAGCGCGGCAACGATTGCGCTAAGAGCAAGTTTGGTGTTCATCGATCGGTACCCCGAGAAGCAAGAGTTGTGTGGATAAGACGTCGGCCGTCAGGCCGTTCCGCGCGCCCTGTTCCTGGACCGCGGAGGCCGAATTCTATAGAAGTCCCGGTACGATTGGAAACTCTCGGGCAGTGTTTCTGTCGGTTGTAAGCGACATAACAGGCTTGTAAGCAAAAGGGGATGTCATGCAAGGGGTCGACTGCCCGCCCGCACTCACGGCGGCCCTCGAAGAGTCGTTTGGCCCGCACCTCAAGTCCGTGTGCGAACGCACCGCGCGCGCGCTTGCCGCGTGCGGGTATTCAGGTCTTCTCGTGCACTCCGGGTCGCTGGTGACGGTGTTTGAGGACGACCGTTCCTATGCGTTCGAGGCTCATGCGCCCTTCAAAGTGTGGGCTCCCCTGGGTGATGTTCCAGATTCATTCGTGTGGTTCGAACCCGGCTCATCCCCACGCCTGCTCGTGCACCGACCGGCAGATTACTGGCACAAGCCCCCGGATCCTCCGCAGGGCTACTGGGTACGGCATTTCGACGTGCACCTGGTAGGCGACTACGCGGCGGCGCGCGCCGCACTGCCGCGTTCTCTCGCGCAGGCCGCCTACATCGGCGATGGTTTCGCGCAACTGCCCGCCTGGGGATTGAAGGCGGTGAACCCGCCGGCGCTCATGCGCAGACTCGATTACGTCCGTGCGGCGAAGACGCCCTACGAGCTCGTGTGCCTGCGCGAAGCGAACCGCCTGGGCGCCCGCGGCCACCTCGCAGCGCGAGAGGCTTTTGCCGGCGGCGGCTCTGAGTTCGAGATCGAGCTGGCCTTTCTAAGGGGCTGCGGGCTGCGTGAGCAGGAACTGCCCTACAACCCCATCGTGGCGCTGAACGCCTGGGGTGCGGTGCTGCACTACCAGGTACTGGAGAAGGCGCGCCCCGCGGCACGGCATTCACTCCTCATAGACGCGGGCGCGGAGTTCGCCGGTTATGCGAGCGATATCACCCGTACGTACTCGCACGAGGACGCCTCCTTCGGCCGCCTGATCGAGCGCATGGACCGCCTCCAGCAGGCGCTGTGCGCTGGCGTGCGTGCCGGGGTCGACTGGCGTGACGTGCACCTGCGGGCGCATCTACTGACCGGGGAAGTGCTGCGGGACGCCGACCTCATCAGTTGCGGCGCCGACGAGGCGGTGGCCACCGGTCTGACACGCGTGTTCCTGCCGCACGGGATCGGCCACCTGCTGGGACTCGAAGTGCACGACGTCGGTGGCTTCATGGCTTCCGCGGAAGGCGGGGAACTCCCCCGGCCGCAACTCGACCCCTACCTGCGACTCACCCGCAGGCTCGAGGAGCGCTTTGTGGTGACCATGGAGCCGGGCATTTACTTCATCCCCCAGCTGCTCGATGCCGTGCGCGCTGGGCCTGTGGGCCGCCGGATCAACTGGCCGTGCGTGGAGGGGTTCATGAAGTTCGGCGGGATCCGGATCGAAGACGATCTGGCCGTGACGGCCACGGGGTGCGAGAACCTGACCCGGGATGCCTTCAGGGCTCTTGGCGCGACCTGACCCAGATTGTACTGGCCCTGAAACGAAGATGGGGGTCAGAGGCCCACATCTATATAACCAGTGAAACAGAAGCCTATCTCTTAGCCAACTGGTCCCTGATCTGGGTCAGCAAAATCTCGGTCGCGCTCGGCGCAGGCGGCGGGGCATCCGGCGCCGGCTTCTTCATCTTGTTGAGGCCCTTGATGAGCACAAAGATCACCAGGGCAATGATGATGAATTCGAAGATCGTCTGCAGGAACGAGCCGTACTTCAGCAGCACCGGCTTACCCGCAGCGTTGGTCGAAATCTGCAAGGCCAGATCGGTGAAGTTCATCCTCCCCAAGAGGGGTGACAGCGCTGGCATGATCACATCGTTCACAAGCGACGCGACGATCTTGCCGAAAGCCACACCGATCACGACACCGACGGCGAGATCGACGACGCTCCCCTTCATAGCAAATTCTTTGAATTCTGACGCAAAACTCATCGTGGGTTTCCTCCCCTTGGGAAGCCGGGTCGACCTCCGGCAAAGCGCGCGCAGCCTAACGGAAAGGTTCTCGGGAACGCGAAGCTCTCCGACCCGCCGGAGGGCCTCAAAAGGACCCTCAGGCCGCGGTTTTCTTCCTGCGCTTCTTCGGAGCCTCGGGCTCGGCAGCGGCGCTCTTGGCCACCGGCTTTGCTTTGGCTTTGGCCTTCGGCTTGGCCTTGCTGCGCGCGGCCACCTTCTTGCCTTCGTCCGGCTTCTCGGCCGCCACCGGCTGAGGTCCGTCCACCAGCTGCATCAGCGCCATGGGCGCGGAGTCTCCGGGGCGCGGCATCATGCGCAGGATGCGCGTGTAACCACCCGGCCGGGCCTTGAAGCGCGGACCCAAGTCCGCGAACAGCTTCTCGACGATCTGTGCATCACGCAGACGGGCAAACGCGAGCCGGCGGTTGGCGTCGCTGCCGGTCTTGGCGAGCGTGATCAACGGCTCGACGACCCGCCGCAGCTCCTTGGCCTTCGGCACGGTGGTGCGAATCGTCTCGTGACGCAGCAGCGACACTGACATGTTGCGCAGCATGGCGTGTCGGTGCGAGCTGTTACGCGACAGCTGGCGGCCGGAAAGATGGTGACGCATAGGTAAACCTTAAACTTCGTACGAAATACACGGGCGCGCGCCACGGCAGCGCGGCCCGTGCTTCAACTTCAGATGACGTCGCGCTCTTCGTCGTGCTTCAGGCCCGCCGGCGGCCAGCCGTCCAGGCGCATGCCGAGCATGAGCCCGTGGCTCTGCAGCACTTCCTTGATCTCGGTGAGCGACTTCTTGCCGAGGTTCGGGGTGCGCAGCAGCTCCACTTCCGTGCGCTGCACCAGGTCACCGATGTAGTGGATGTTCTCGGCCTTGAGGCAGTTCGCACTGCGCACGGTGAGCTCGAGCTCGTCCACGGGACGCAGCAGGATCGGATCGAACTGCATCTCCGAGACCTTGGTCGCGGCCTCTTCCTCGCCCTGCAGGTCGACGAATACCGACAGCTGGTCCTTGAGGATGCTGCCGGCGCGGCGGATCGCCTCTTCGGCGTCGATGGTGCCGTTGGTCTCGATGTCGATGATGAGCTTGTCGAGGTCAGTGCGCTGCTCGACGCGCGCAGCGTCGACCGAGTAGGTCACGCGCCGCACGGGCGAGAATGAGGCATCCAGCTGCAGGCGGCCGATAGGGCGGGTCTGCTCCTCGAAGGCCACGCGGGTAACCGCCGGACGGTAGCCGCGGCCGCGCTCGACGCGCAGCGTCATGGACAGCTCGCCCGCCTTGGTCAGGTTCGCGATCACCATCTCCGGGTTCACGACCTCGATGTCATGGTCGGTCTGAATGTCGCCGGCCGTCACCGGACCCGGGCCCTTCTTGTGCAGACGCAACTCCGCGCTGTCGCGCGTGTGGCTGCGCAGGGCCACGTTCTTCAGATTCAGGAGGATATCGACCACGTCTTCCTGCACACCCTCGATGCTGGTGTACTCGTGGAGCACGCCGTCGATCTCAACCTCGGTGATGGCACTGCCGGGCATGGACGACAGCAGCACGCGGCGCAGCGCGTTGCCGAGCGTGTGGCCGAAGCCACGCTCAAACGGCTCGATCACCACACGCGCCTGGCGCGGAGCGATCGGCTGCACCTTCACCACGCGGGGCCTCAAAAACTCGGTTACAGATCCCTGCATTGCGGTCTCACCTTGCCGGCATTACTTACCGGCGCAAAAAAACAAACACACGGGACCCGCCTACATGGGTGCGCGGGCCACCCATTGCAAGCGGATACGACTACTTCGAATACAACTCGACGACCAGGTTCTCGTTGATGTCGGGCAGGATGTCCTCCCGGCCCGGCGCCGACTTGAACACGCCGCGGAACTCCTTGTCGTTCACTTCGACCCAGTCCGGCAGCCCTACCTGCTGCGCGACGTTCAGGGAGCTCGCGATCCGCAGCTGCTTACGCGACTTCTCGCGCACCTGGACGATATCTCCGGCCTTCACCTGGTAGGAGGCGATGGTGACCCCCTTCTCGTTCACGGCGATCGCCTTGTGGCTCACCAGCTGGCGCGCCTCGGCGCGCGTGGAGGCAAAGCCCATGCGGTAGACGACGTTGTCGAGCCGGCACTCGAGCAGCTTCAGCAGGTTCTCGCCGGTGGCGCCGGATTTTCTGGCCGCCGCCTCGTAGTAATTGCCGAACTGGCGCTCGAGTACGCCGTACATGCGGCGCAGCTTCTGCTTCTCGCGCAGCTGCAGGCCGTAGTCGGACAGCCGCTGGCGGCGCTCACCCTTGATGCCGCCCGGCGGCACGCTGAGCTTGCACTTGTTTTCCAGCGGCTTGACGCCGCTCTTGAGAAACAGATCCGTGCCCTCGCGGCGAGCGAGCTTGCACTTAGGTCCAATGTAACGCGCCATATTGTCCTCGTTAACCCTTAGACCCTGCGCTTCTTCGGCGGACGACAACCGTTGTGCGGTATCGGCGTCACATCCGAGATGCTGGTGATCTTCAGTCCACAGTTATTAAGCGCACGCACCGCGGATTCGCGTCCCGGTCCNNGACCTGCGCCGCGAACGGCGTGCTCTTGCGCGAGCCGCGGAAGCCGCAGCCGCCCGAGGTCGCCCACGACAGGGTGTTGCCCTGGCGATCGGTGATGGTGATGATGGTGTTGTTGAAGGACGCGTGCACGTGCGCGATCGCATCGAGCACGTTCTTGCGCGCCTTCTTGGCCTTCTTCGGTCCGCCCGCCGCAGCTGCAGCTGCTGGCTCCGCGCCGCCCTGTTTTGCCTTCTCTTCAGCCATTCTTTATGCCTTTCCAGGAGGTGCGTTCAGCTTGACCGCCTGCTTGCGCGGGCCCTTGCGGGTGCGCGCGTTGGTGCGCGTGCGCTGGCCGCGNNTTCATGGACACTTCGCGCCGCAGATCGCCCTCGACCGCGAACTTGGCGATCTGTGAGCGGATCGCGTTGACCTCCGTCTCGGTGAGGTCCTTCACCTTGGTGCTGGGATTGACACCCGCAGCGGTGCAGACGCTGCGCGAGCGCGCCCTGCCCAGGCCATAGATGTGGGTGAGCCCGACCCACACGTGCTTGTTCATCGGGATGTTGATACCGGCTATGCGTGCCATGTGCTTACCTCAACCCTGACGCTGCTTGTGCCGCGGGTCCGTGCAAATTACGTAGACCACGCGACGGCGGCGCACGATCTTGCAGTTCTTGCAGATCTTTTTGACCGACGGACGTACTTTCATTGTTAACCACCCGAACCGGTACGGCCGTAGCCGAGCAGGTTCGCCTTCTTGAGCAACCCGGGATAGTGATGCGACATCATGTGTGCGTTCAGCTGCGCCATGAAATCCATCACCACCACCACCACGATGAGGAGCGAGGTGCCGCCGAAGCGAAACGGCACACCGCCCGAAGAAATGAGGATTTCCGGCAGTACGCACACCGCGGTGACGTACAGCGCGCCCCACAGCGTAAGCCGCGTCAGCACGTTGTCGATGTACTCGGCCGTCTGCTGTCCCGGGCGGATGCCGCGCACGAATGCCCCGGACTTCTTGAGGTTATCCGCGGTGTCGCGCGCGTTGAACACCAGCGCGGTGTAGAAGAAGCAGAAAAAGATGATCAGCAGCGCGTACAGCGTCAGGTGCAGCGGCTGGCCGTAGCCCAAGGCGGCGGCGATGTTCTGCGACACGGTGGCGAACCAGCCCTCCGAGCCGCTGCCGGCGAAGCTCGCCAGCGTCGCCGGGAACAGCAGCAGGCTCGAGGCGAAGATCGGCGGGATCACGCCCGACATGTTGAGCTTGAACGGCAGGTGGCTCGATTGCCCCGCGTACATGCGCCGCCCGACCTGGCGCTTGGCGTAATCCACCGGGATACGCCGCTGGGCGCGCTCGACGAACACCACGAACGCGGTGGTGGCGAGCACCACGATGACGAGCAAGAGCGCAAACGGCCCCTGCATTTCCCCCGAGCTCACCGCTTCGGCGGTGTTGCCCACCGCGCCCGGCAAGCCGGCGACAATGCCGGAGAGAATGATCATCGAGATGCCGTTGCCGATACCGCGCTCGGTGATCTGCTCACCCAGCCACATCAGGAACAAGGTCCCGGTGCTCATGGTGATGGTCGCGGTGATGAGGAATGGCCAGCCGTGCACGAGCGTCATGCCGCCCTTGTCGAGTGCGCCGGCGGCCGCGAACGACTGCACGATCGCGAGCGCCACCGTCCCGTAGCGGGTGTATTGCGTGATCTTGCGCCGCCCCGATTCGCCTTCCTTGCGCAGCTCCATGAGCGTGGGCACCACCATCGACATCATCTGGATGATGATGGAGGCGGAAATGTAGGGCATCACGCCCATGGCGAATATCGACAGCCGCGACAGCGCGCCGCCCGAGAACATGTTGACGATGCCGAGGATGGTGTTGGAGCGGTCGCCGAAGAAGCGGGCAACTTCCGCCGGATTTATGCCCGGCACCGGGATGAAGGTGCCGATGCGGTAGACGATGAGCGCACCCAACAGGAACAACAGGCGGCCGCGAATCTCCCCATGACGGGCAGCTTCGCCGAATGCGGCGGCCGGATTGTTAAAGGTTGAATTCGCCATACTGTGCTGTTGCCGCAGGCCCCTCAGGCCTCGATCTTGCCGCCGGCGGCTTCAATCGCCGCGCGCGCGCCCTTGGTGACCCCGACGCCCTTCAAGGTGACGGCCTTCTTGATCTCGCCCGAGAGGATGATTTTGGCGCTCGCGGTTCCAAGCGGAATGACCTGCGCCTTCAGCAGCGCCGCCAGATCGATCAGATCACCCTCGACCTTGGCGAGCTCGTCGAGGCGCACTTCGGCCCGGGTGCGCTTCATCGCGGAGCGGAAGCCGACCTTCGGCATGCGCCGCTGGATGGGCATCTGACCGCCTTCAAAGCCGACCTTATGGTAGCCGCCCTTGCGCGCGCGCTGGCCCTTGGTGCCGCGGCCGCAGGTCTTGCCCTGGCCGGCGGAGGCTCCGCGGCCGACCCGCCGGCGCCCACGCTTGGCTCCCGGAGCCGGTTTCAATGTGTTCAGTCGCATAACTCTAAGCGCCCTTTTCAATGCGCAGCAGATGCACGGCGGCGTTGATCATGCCGCGGTTCTCGCGCGTGTCTCTGACCATCACACTCTGGTGGATCCGCTTGAGACCCAGTCCACGCGCGGACGCTGCGATGTTCTGCAGTTGCCCGTGCAGGCTTCTGACCAGCGTCACTTTCAGTTGCTTGTCCGTCATGGTTCTAACCCGTGATCTCTTCGAGGGTCTTGCCACGCTTGGCCGCGATCTCCTCGGGTGAACGGATCTTCGCCAGCGCGTTCATGGTCGCGCGCACCACGTTGATCGGGTTGCGCGAGCCGTAGCTCTTGGCGAGCACGTTGCGCACCCCGGCGCACTCGAGCACCGCGCGCATACCACCGCCGGCGATGACGCCGGTACCGTCGGAGGCCGGCTGCATGTACACGCGCGTGGCGCCATGAGTACCTATGACCGCGTAATGCAGCGAATCGTTTCGCAGCGCGACGTTAATCAGGTTCTTGCGCGCCTGGGTCATGGCCTTGGAAATCGCCACCGGCACCTCACGTGCCTTGCCGAAGCCGTAACCGACGCGCCCGGAGGTGTCGCCCACCACGGTAAGCGCGGTGAAGCCGAACTGCCGGCCGCCCTTGACGACCTTCGCGGTGCGGTTCACGGCCACGAGCTTCTCGATGAACTCGTCGGCCGGCTGGCCCTTCTCTGGTCTCGCCATATGTAGTGTGTCCTGCCTAGAATTCAAGACCCGCTTCGCGGGCCGCATCCGCGAGCGCCTTGACGCGCCCGTGGAACTGGAAACCTGAGCGATCGAAAGCGACCTTGCTCACGCCGGCGGCCTTGCTGCGCTCGGCGATGGCACGCCCGACGGCCTTCGCCGCCGTGACATTGCCGGTGCTCTTCAAACCCTCGCGCACCGCCTTCTGCACGGTGGACGCCGCTGCGATCACCTTCGCGCCGTCCGCGTCTGTCACCTGGGCGTAGATGTGGTTCGGTGTGCGGTGCACGCTCAGGCGCGCCACGGCGAGCGCGCGAATGTGCGTGCGGGCCTTCACGGCGCGGCGCTGGCGCCGCTGCTTCTTCGTGATGATCACTTCTTCTTCCCCTCTTTCAGGGTGATCTTCTCGCCCGCGTAGCGCACGCCCTTGCCCTTGTAAGGCTCGGGCGGACGGATGCCGCGGATCTCGGCGGCGATCTGCCCGACTTTCTGCCGGTCGATGCCCTTGATCAGGATCTCCGTCTGGCTCGGGGTCTCGATGGCAATGCCTTCCGGAATCGCCACGTTTACCGGATGCGAGAAGCCGAGCGTCAGATTCAGGCTCTTGCCCTGCACCGCCGCGCGGAAACCGACGCCCACCAGTTCGAGCTTCTTCTCGTAGCCCTTGGTGACGCCCTTCACCATGTTGGCGAGGTGCGCGCGCGTCGCACCGGCCTGGGTGCGCGCCTGGCCGGGGTCCGAGTACTTGATCTCGAGCTTCTTCTCCGTCTGCACGACCGAGACCCCGGCGCCCAGCAGCAGGTTCAGTGAGCCCTTGGCGCCCTTGATGGTCACGCCCTGCGCGGCGATGGTCGCGGTCACGCCCTGAGGCAGTTCCAGCGGAGCTTTGGCAATTCTCGACATGATGGCTATTTCGCGATTACGTAACGATGCACAGGACTTCGCCGCCCTGGCCGCTGGCGCGCGCCTGGCGATCGGTCATCACGCCCTTGGGCGTGGAAACGATCACCGTACCCATGCCGCCCAGGATCTTCGGCAACTCATCCTTGCCACGATAAATTCTCAGCCCCGGACGGCTGACACGCTCCAGGCGGTCGATCACCGGCCGGCCCTCGAAATACTTCAGGCCAATCGTGAGACGCGGCTTGCCGCTATCCGCGTCGAGGCGGAAGTCAGCGATGTAGCCCTCATCCTTCAGCACCTTGACGATGGCCGTCTTCAGGCGCGAGGACGCGAGCTGCACTTCGGCTTTACCAGCGGTCTGGCCATTGCGAATGCGCGTCAGGAGATCGGCAATCGGATCAGTCATGCTCATGCGGTATCCCTCACCAGCTCGCCTTGACGAGCCCCGGAATCTCACCGCGGTTGGCAACTTCGCGGATCTTCACCCGTGAAAGGCCGAACTTGCGGTATACGCCACGCGAGCGCCCCGTGATGGCACAACGGTTGCGCTGCCGCGACTTGCTTGCGTCGCGCGGCTGCGTCTGCAACTGCACCTGCGCAGCCAGCCGTTGTTCGGGCGAGCTCTTGGGGCTTCTGATCAGCTCCTTGAGCTTCGCGCGCTTCGCCGCGTACTTTTTCACGATCCCGGCGCGACGTTTTTCGCGCTCGACCATGCTCGTCTTCGCCATAGACTTTATGGTTCCTGTTACTTCCGGAACGGGAAGTTGAATGCCTCGAGCAAAGCTCGGCCGTGACGGTCATCGGTCGCCGTCGTAGTAATCGTGATGTCCATGCCACGGATCTGGTCGATCTGGTCGTACTGGATCTCGGGAAAAATAATCTGTTCCTTGACGCCCATGCTGTAGTTGCCCTGGCCGTCGAAGGCGCGCGCCGGCACGCCGCGAAAATCACGGATGCGCGGCATCGCGATGCTGATGAGACGGTCGAGGAACTCGTACATGCGAGCGCCGCGCAACGTCACCTTGGCGCCGATGGCCAGCCCAGCGCGCAGCTTGAAAGATGCGTTGGCCTTACGCGACTTGGTGATCAGGGGCTTCTGGCCCGTGATCTTGGTGAGGTCGGCGACCGCCGCATCCATCACCTTCTTATCGGCAACCGCCTCGCCCACACCCATGTTGATCGTGATCTTGCTGATGCGTGGCACCTGCATGATGTTCTCGATCTTGAGGTCCGAGCGCAGGCGTGGAACGACTGTCTCGCGGTAGAACTGATGTAACCTGGCTGCCATAACTGCTCTTAAGCTCGCGCCCTTCAGGCGTCGAGCATTTCTCCGTTCGATTTGAAGAAGCGCACGCGTTTACCGTCCGTCAGCGTCTTCACCCCGATGCGGTCGCCCTTCTTGGCAGCCGGGTTCCAGATCGCGACCTTCGACACCGCCAACGGCATTTCCTTCTCGATAATGCCGCCCTGCTTGCCGCCCTGGGGGTTGGGCTTCTGGTGCTTCTTCACCATGTTCACGCTCTCGACGACCACGCGGCCGTCCGGGAGCACCTGGATCACCGCGCCGCGCCGGCCGCGGTCACGGCCGGTCAACACGACAACCTGATCGCCTTTACGGATCTTCTTCATCTCAAAGTACTTCCGGTGCCAGCGAAATGATCTTCATGAACTGCTGGTTACGCAGCTCGCGCGTCACGGGTCCGAAGATGCGTGTGCCGATCGGCTCGAGCTTGTTGGTCAGCAGTACCGCGGCGTTGCCATCGAAGCGGATCAGCGAGCCATCGGCACGGCGCACGCCGTGCGTGGTGCGTACCACCACCGCGTCGTAAACCTCGCCCTTCTTCACCTTGCCGCGCGGAATGGCGTCCTTGACGCTCACCTTGATGACATCGCCGACCGTCGCGTAGCGACGGCGCGAACCGCCGAGCACCTTGATACACATCAGGGTGCGCGCGCCGCTGTTGTCAGCGGCGTTGAGCATTGTGCGCATCTGAATCATGGTTCAGCGCCCCGTAACCTTTTCCACCACTTCGAGCAGCCGCCACGACTTGTGCCGCGACATCGGCCGGCACGGCGTGATGGTGACGAGATCGCCCTCTTTCGAAGCGCCGCTCTCATCGTGCGCGAGCAGCTTGGTCGTGCGACGCACGAACTTGCCGTACTGCGGATGCTTCACCAGGCGTTCGATTTCGACCGCGATGGTCTTCTGCATCTTGTTGCTGACTACGCGCCCGGTGAGGGTGCGTGCGCCCTTGGCTTCCACCTTGGATTTCGGGTGGCTCTGTTTTGTGGTCTCTGGTGCGCTCACTTACTTGCCTCCGCTGCCTGCGGCCTGCTGTTGACGCAGCACCGTCTTCAGGCGCGCGATATTGCGGCGCACCTTGCCGAACTGATCGGGTTTTGGCGACTGCCCGGTGGCGCGCTGCATGCGCAGCGCGAACTGCTCCTTGCGCAGCTTGACGAGTTCGTCGGCGAGCTCGGCCGCCGACCTGGTGCGCAGCTCTTTGGCGTCCATCTAGCGAACCTGCCGTTTCACAAATGAGGTGGACACGGAGAGCTTCGAGCCGGCCAGGCGAAACGCCTCGCGAGCCGTCACCTCATCCACGCCCTCCATCTCGAACAATACCTTGCCGGGCTGCACGCGGGCCACGTAGTACTCCACGTTGCCCTTGCCGCTGCCCATGCGCACTTCCAGCGGCTTCTTGGTGATCGGCACGTCCGGAAACACCCGGATCCAGATCTGGCCGCCGCGCTTCACGTAGCGCGCCATGGCGCGCCGCGCCGCTTCGATTTCGCGCGCCGTCATGCGCGCACGACTGGTCGCCTTGAGGCCAAATTCCCCGAAGGACACGTTGGCGCCGCGGTGCGCAAGGCCGCCGTTGCGGCCCTTGAACTGCTTGCGATACTTGGTGCGTTTGGGCTGAAGCATGCTCATGCGTTAAGTCTCTATGCCTGCGCCGGGGCATCGGGGGCCGCTGGCGCCGCCGGGGGCACGGGTGTCGCGGGCGCGGCGGCAACCGCGGCGGCTTCAACCTCGGTCACGGCCGCTGCCAGCTCAGTCTTGTCGAACACTTCGCCCTTGAAGATCCAGACCTTCACGCCGATGACGCCGTAGGTGGTCTGCGCTTCCGACAGGCCGTAGTCGATGTCGGCACGGAAGGTGTGCAGCGGGATACGGCCCTCGCGGTACCACTCGGTGCGCGCGATTTCGCCGCCGTTCAGGCGACCGGAAACCCGCACCTTCACACCCAGGGCGCCACTTCTCATGGTGCTCATGACCGCGCGCTTCATGGCGCGGCGGAACATCACGCGCTTTTCAATCTGCTGCGCGATGGAATCGGCGACCAGCTGCGAGTCAAGCTCGGGCTTTCTGATCTCGGCGATGTTCAGACGCACGTCGATTACCGGCATGCCGAGGAGCGCGGCCGTTTCCTGGCGCAGTTTGTCGATGTCCTCGCCCTTCTTGCCGATGACGATGCCCGGACGCGCCGTCTGAATGGTGATGTTCACCTTCTGGGCGGCGCGCTCGATGAGCACGCGGCTGACCGACGCGTCCTTCAGCTTGTGCTTGAGGAATTCGCGCACCCGGAAATCGGTGGCGATGTGCAGCGGGAACTGCTTCTTGCCCGCGTACCAGCGGCTGGTCCAGTCACGGGTGATTCCGAGCCGTATGCCAATCGGATTGACCTTCTGACCCATGCGTTAATCCTTCTTGCCGTCGCTGAGGCTGACGGTGATATGACTGTTGCGCTTGATGATGCGCGCGCCGCGGCCCTTGGCGCGGGCGGCAAAGCGCTTGAGCGTCGGGGCCGTGTCAACCTGGATGAGCGCAACCTTGAGTTCATCGATGTCAGCGCCGTGGTTGTGTTCGGCGTTGGCAACCGCGGACTCGAGCACCTTGAGCACGATGTCCGCGCCCTTCTTCGGCATGAACTTCAGCGTCGAGATGGCACTGCCGACGGGCTGGCCGCGCACGACGTCGGCTACCAGCCGGCACTTCTGCGGGGAGATGCGCGCGTAACGCAGTTTGGAGGTGACTTGCATGGTAGTTCCCGCCCTTAAGTGACGGCCGCCTCCACTTTGCGATCGCCCGAGTGCGCCTTGAAGGTGCGCGTCGGGGCGAACTCGCCCAGCTTGTGTCCGACCATGTTCTCGGTGATGAGTACCGGAATGTGCTGACGGCCGTTGTGCACGGCGATCGTGAGCCCAACCATCTCCGGGATCACCATCGAACGGCGCGACCAGGTCTTGATCGGCTTGCGATCGTTCCTGGCCGACGCCACCTGCACCTTCTTGGCGAGGTGCAGATCGACGAACGGGCCTTTTTTCAGTGAACGTGGCATGTGTGTCTGTCGCTCTTAGAGGTCAGCGGATGCGGTTCTTGCGGCGCTGGACGATCATGCCGTCCGTGCGCTTGTTGTGACGCGTCTTGAGTCCCTTGGTGTTCCAGCCCCAGGGGCTTACCGGGTGCGGGTTACCCTGGCCGGACTTGCCTTCGCCGCCACCGTGCGGGTGATCGACCGGGTTCATCGCCAGTCCGCGCACCGTCGGGCGGATGCCCTTCCAGCGCTTCGCTCCAGCCTTGCCGTAGCTGCGCAGGTTGTGCTCGTCGTTGCCGACTTCACCGATGGTGGCGCGGCAGTCGACGTGCACCTTGCGCGTCTCACCGGACTTGAGTCTCAGGTACGCGTAGATGCCTTCGCGCGAGGTGAAGCTCACCGAGGAACCGGCGCTGCGCGCCAGCTGCCCGCCGCGGCCGGGCTTCATTTCCACGTTGTGGATGATCGAGCCCACCGGCACGTGGCGCAGCGTCATGGCGTTGCCCGACTTGATCGGGGCATCGGCGCCAGAGCGCACCTCGTCACCCGGCTGCATGCCCTTGGTGGCAAGGATGTAGCGCCATTCGCCGTCCGGGTACTTGATGAGCGCGATGTGGCTGGTGCGGTTCGGGTCGTACTCCAGGCGCTCGACCTTGCCCGCGATGCCGTCCTTGTCGCGCTTGAAGTCGACGATACGGTACTTCTGCCGTGACCCGCCGCCGATGTGGCGCGTGGTGATGCGGCCGAAGTGGTTGCGCGCACCGGTCTTATTCTGGTGTTTGGTGAGCGCTTCGTGCGGCCCCCCCTTGTGAAGGTGTGAGCGGTCGATCTTGACCACCGCGCGCTGACCCGGGGTTCTCGGCTTGTATTTGATAAGAGCCATTGCGATGCGTCCTGTCAGGCCTTGGCGCGGGCTTCGTAGTCAATCGTCTGGCCGGCAATCAGGCTCACGTAGGCCTTCTTCCAGTCCTGGGTGCGCCCGTGCGTCTTGGCGAAGCGCCGCGTCTTGCCCGGCTCATTGACGACCTGCACGCCGGCGACCTTCACTTCGAACATGAGTTCGACGGCCTTCTTGACGTCGGTCTTGGTCGCATCGCGGCGCACGCGAAACGTGTACTGGTTATGGTTCTGCATCGCGAGCGAGGTTTTCTCGGTCACGTGCGGAGCGATCAGCACGGTCATCAGCTGCTCGCGGTTCATACCATGGCCTCCCGCCAACACGAAATCATTGCAGGCGCTCCTCGATCAGCTTTACCGCGCCAACCGTCATCAACACCTTGTCGTAGGCGGCGAGCGACAGCGGATTCAGCGCCGTTACTTCGATGACTTCGACGTGCGGCAGATTGCGCGCGGCGAGATACAGCTTCTCATCCGTCGCCTCGACCACGATCAGCACCGAGGGGAGCGACCAGGCCTTCAGCTGGTTTGCGAGCAGCCGCGTCTTCGGGGCTTCGAGCACGATGCCGTCGGTGACCAGCAGGCGCTCAGTGCGCGCGAGCTGCGCAAGCATCGAGCGGATGGCACCGCGATACATCTTGCGGTTCACCTTCTGCGCGAAATCGCGCGGCTTGGCCGCGAAGGTCTTGCCACCACCGACCCAGATGGGTGAGCGGCTGGAGCCGGCGCGTGCCTGACCCGTGCCCTTCTGGGCGTGCGGCTTTCTGCCGCCGCCGCGAACTTCGGCACGCGACTTCTGCGCCTTGGTGCCCGAGCGACCGGCGTTGCGATACGCCGTGATCACCTGGTGCACGAGCGCTTCGTTGAACTTGCCGCCGAAGGTGGCTTCCGACACCTGCAGCGTGGAATCGCCGTTGACTGATTTGAGTTGCATGACGGCTTACTTCTTTCCCGCCTTGGCCGGATCCTTGGAGGCGGCGGAGCCCGCCTTGAGCGGCGCCAGCGTCTTGCGGTTCGCGCGGCGCGCGGCCTTGAGCGAGGAGCGCACGATGACCTGGCCACCTTCCGCGCCCGGCACGGCGCCGCGGATCAGGAGAAGATTTCTCTCCAGATCCACCTGCACGACCTTCAGGTTCTCGGCGGTGCGGCGCTGCACGCCCATGTGGCCGGCCATGCGCCGGCCCTTGAATACGCGGCCCGGCGTCTGACGCTGGCCGATGGAGCCCGGCGAGCGGTGCGTCAGGGACACGCCGTGGGTCGCGGGCATGCCACCGAAGTTGTGACGCTTTATGGTGCCGGCGAAGCCTTTGCCGACGGTGGTACCGGTGACGTCCACCTTTTCGCCTTCCTTGAAGAGGTCGGCCTTGATCTCGGTGCCAGTCTTGAATTCATTGGTGTCGGCATCGGTAAGGCGAAATTCCACCAGCGCCTTGCCGGGAGCGACGTTCGCGCGGGCGTAATGGCCCGTCAGCGCCTTCGAATACAGCTGCGGGCGGCGCGTGCCGTAGGTGACCTGCACGGCGCGATAGCCGTCTTTGTCCTGCACCTTCACCTGCGTGACACGGTTCGGCAGAACCTCAATCACGGTCACCGGCACAGTCTCGCCGGCGTCGGTGAAAACGCGCGTCATGCCGGCCTTGCGACCGACCAGTCCGATAGCCATTTCTGTCCTCACAAATTCGCTCGCCGGCACTACGATTGGTGCCTGCGAGACCCAAGGCACGGGCTAAGTCATTGAGACAACAGGAGATTTACGCACGCGACTGGTGCGTTTGTCTCGAGTGGTCTTGGAACTTAAGCCCCCTTGAAGAGCCGTTCCAACCTCGCCCGATGCCGCTTACGCGACCGCCCACGGGGAAACGCCCCGGGGCCAAAAGGGCGCGCAGTATAGGCGCGCCTGAATCCTCAATCAACCTGTGTTTTCGCCGGTTTTCCGCCGGCAAAACCACGCTTTTGCCGGCGTGCCAGCAGCGGCCGCTGGGTGCGCCTGCTGAAAATGGCCATCCGGCCATTTTCAGCCAATCAATCAATTCAGCTTGATCTGGACATCCACGCCCGCCGGAAGCTCGAGCTTCATGAGGGCGTCCACCGTCTTGTCGGTGGGGTTGACGATGTCCATGAGTCGCTTGTGCGTGCGCAGCTCGAACTGGTCGCGCGCATCCTTATCGCCGTGCGGGGAGACGAGCACCGTGAAGCGCTCCATCTTGGTCGGCAGTGGCACCGGACCCTTGACGGTGGCGCCGGTGCGCTTGGCCGTCTCAACGATCTCCTTGGCGGAGGTGTCGATAAGGCGATGGTCGAACGCCTTCAAACGGATACGGATGTTCTGATTAGCCATTGCCTTTAACTCCAGCGCCGAATCGCACCGTTACTTCAGGATCTTCGTTACGACGCCTGCGCCGACGGTCTTGCCGCCCTCGCGGATCGCAAAGCGCAGCCCGTCTTCCATCGCGATCGGGCTGATCAGCTCGACCGTCATCTTGATGTTGTCCCCGGGCATCACCATCTCCACCCCCGCCGGCAACTCAATCAGCCCCGTCACATCCGTGGTGCGGAAGTAAAACTGCGGCCGATAACCTTTGAAAAACGGGGTGTGCCGGCCGCCCTCTTCCTTGGACAGCACGTACACCTCGCACTCAAACCCGGTGTGCGGGGTAATGCTGCCGGGCTTCGCCAGCACCTGGCCGCGCTCCACTTCCTCGCGCTTGGTGCCGCGCAACAGCACCCCAACGTTGTCCCCAGCCTGCCCCTCGTCCAGCAGCTTCCTGAACATCTCAACCCCGGTGCAGGTGGTCTTCACCGTGGCCTTCAAGCCTACGATCTCCACCTCATCGTTCACCTTCACGATGCCGCGCTCAATACGTCCCGTCACCACAGTTCCCCGCCCGGAGATCGAAAATACGTCCTCAACAGGCATCAGGAACGGCTTGTCCACTTCGCGCTTGGGGATCGGGATGTACTTGTCCATCTCCTCCACCAGCCTCACCACCGAGGGCACCCCGATCTCGCTCTTATCCCCTTCCAGAGCCTTCAGCGCCGAACCAATCACAATCGGAGTCTTGTCGCCGGGAAACTTGTACATGGTCAGAAGTTCACGCACTTCCATCTCAACGAGCTCCAAAAGCTCCTTGTCGTCCACCATGTCCGCCTTGTTCATGTACACAACCATGTACGGCACGCCCACCTGGCGGGCCAAAAGGATGTGCTCGCGCGTCTGCGGCATCGGCCCATCCGCCGCCGATACCACCAGAATCGCCCCGTCCATCTGCGCCGCTCCCGTGATCATGTTCTTCACGTAGTCAGCGTGTCCCGGACAGTCCACGTGCGCGTAGTGGCGGTTCTTGGACTGATACTCCACATGCGCGGTGGAGATCGTGATCCCGCGCGCCTTCTCTTCCGGCGCCTTGTCGATCTGGTCGTACGCCACGAACGTCCCGCCGTAGGCCTCGGCCATCACCTTCGTCAACGCCGCCGTCAAGGTCGTCTTGCCGTGGTCCACGTGACCAATCGTCCCCACATTTATGTGCGGCTTGCTGCGCTCAAACTTCTCTTTGGACATGACGTGTTCCTCGACTCTTAACTTTCTGCAATTACTTCTTGATGATGCCGTCGGCGATGTTGGGCGGCACTTCCACGTACTTGGCGAATTCCATGGTGAAAGTCGCGCGGCCCTGGCTCATGGAGCGCACGGTCGTCGCATAACCGAACATTTCCGACAGCGGCACGTCGGCCATGATGGCCTTGCCCGCGGGTGTCTCGTCCATGCCGGTGATCTGCCCGCGCCGGCGGTTCAAGTCACCGATGACGTCCCCGGAGTATTCCTCCGGCGTCACCACTTCCACCTTCATGATCGGCTCGAGCAGCACGGGTTTCGCGCGCCGGAAGCCATCCTTGAAGCCCATGCTGCCGGCGATCTTGAACGCCATTTCGTTCGAGTCGACGTCGTGGTACGAGCCGTCGAACAGCGTGACCTTCACGTCCACGATCGGGTAGCCGGCGATGACCCCGGTCTCGACGGCTTCCTTGATGCCCTTGTCCACGGCCGGCACGTACTCGCGCGGCACGCTGCCGCCGACGACGCCATTCACGAACTCGTAGCCCTTGCCCTGCTCGTTCGGCTCGAGTTTCAGCCACACGTGACCGTACTGGCCGCGGCCACCGGACTGGCGTACGAACTTGCCTTCCGCCTCGACCTTGCCGCGAATGGTTTCGCGGTAAGCCACCTGCGGCTTGCCCACCGTCGCGTCGACGTTGAACTCGCGCTTNNTCGGCCTTGGTCTTCGGCTCGACCGCCACTGAAATGACGGGTGCCGGAAATATCATCTTCTCGAGCGTGATGACTTTCTCGAGATCGCACAGCGTGTCGCCGGTGATGACGTCTTTTAGTCCCACCGCGGCGGCGATATCACCGGCGCGCACTTCCTTGATCTCAGTGCGATCACTGGCGTGCATCTGCAGCAGGCGCCCGATGCGCTCCTTCCTATCCTTGCTCGGCACGTACACGGTGTCGCCGGAGTTAAGGACACCCGAGTAGACGCGGAAGAAGGTCAGGTTACCGACGAACGGGTCGTTGAGAATCTTGAAGGCGAGCGCTGCGAACGGCTGATCGTCCAGCGCCTTGCGCGTGATGGGAGCGCCGCGATCGTCGATGCCCTTGATGTCCGGCATGTCGATCGGCGAAGGCATGAACTCGATGACCGCATCGAGCAGCGCCTGCACGCCCTTGTTCTTGAAGGCGGTGCCGCACATGCACAGCACCACCTCGTTCCTGATCGAGCGCTGGCGCAAACCCTGGCGGATCTCCTCTTCCGAGAGTTCCTCGTGCTCCAGGTATTTGTGCATGAGCGTGTCGTTGCCTTCGGCAGCCGATTCGATCATTTTCTGGCGGTACTCCAGGGCCTCGGCCCTGAGGTTCTCCGGAATCTCGCGGTACTCGAACTTCATCCCCTGGGTTTCCATGTCCCAGTAGATGGCTTTCATGCGGATGAGATCGATCACGCCCTCGAACTTGTCTTCGGCGCCGATGGGCAGCTGGATGATCAGCGGATTGGCACGCAGGCGCGACCTGATCTGGTCCACGCAGCGGAAGTAGTTGGCGCCGGCGCGGTCCATCTTGTTGACGAACGCGATGCGCGGCACGGCGTACTTGTTCATCTGCCGCCACACGGTCTCGGACTGCGGCTGCACGCCGGACACGGCGCAGAAGAGCGCCACGGCGGAGTCGAGCACGCGCAGGGAGCGCTCCACCTCGATGGTGAAGTCGACGTGCCCCGGGGTGTCGAGGATGTTGATGCGGTGTTCGGGGAAGCTGTTGTCCATCCCCTTCCAGAAACAGGTGGTGGCGGCGGCCGTAATGGTGATGCCGCGCTCCTGTTCCTGCTCCATGTAGTCCATCACGGCCGCGCCGTCGTGGACTTCACCGATCTTGTGCGAGACGCCGGTGTAAAACAGGATGCGTTCGGTCGTGGTCGTCTTCCCCGCGTCGATGTGCGCAGAGATGCCGATGTTCCGATAACGCTCGATGGGCGTCGCGCGTGCCACAGTCAATATCCTTTAAAGTGTTACCAGCGGTAGTGCGCGAAGGCCTTATTGGCCTCCGCCATGCGATGCGTGTCTTCACGCTTTCTGACGGCGGCGCCCCGGTTCTCGGAGGCCTCCATCAGCTCGTGCGCCAGGCGAAACGCCATGGACTTCTCGCTGCGGGCACGAGCGGCCTCGATGACCCAGCGCATAGCCAGTGTCTGGCGGCGGGTGGCCCGAACTTCAACCGGTACCTGGTAGGTGGCGCCACCAACCCGGCGCGACTTCACTTCGACCACTGGCTTGACGTTGTCGAGGGCGGTTGAGAGCACCTCGATCGCCTCGCCCCCCTGCTTGCCGGTCTTCTCGCCAATGCGGTCGAGCGCGCCATAAATGATGCGTTCGGCGGCGGACTTCTTGCCGCTTTTCATGATGACGTTCATGAACTTGGCAAGCATCTCGTTGTTGAACTTCGGGTCCGGCAGGATGCTGCGGACTGGAGCTTGAGCGCGACGGGACATGGCTTATCTACCCCTTACTTCTTCGGGCGCTTGGCGCCGTACTTGGAGCGGCTCTGCCTGCGCTCGGCGACGCCGGCGCAATCCAGAGTGCCGCGCACCGTGTGATACCGCACACCGGGCAGGTCCTTGACGCGGCCGCCGCGGATGAGCACCACCGAGTGCTCCTGCAGATTGTGGCCTTCACCGCCGATGTAGCTGCTGACTTCGTAACCGTTGGTGAGCCGCACGCGGGCGACCTTGCGCAGCGCCGAATTGGGCTTCTTCGGCGTCGTGGTGTACACGCGCGTGCAGACGCCGCGCTTCTGCGGGGATGCCCCGAGCGCCGGTACCTTGGTTTTTTCTGCCTTCGTCCGGCGCGGTTGCCGGATGAGCTGACCCGTGGTCGCCATCTTTTCCTGATCTCCGTGCTCACGCGATGAGCGACCTGCGAAGACCACCGGGCCGCCTGCTTGAGGCGGCCCGGTTCTCGTAAGTCGCTGTTTCCGGTGCCGGCGTGTGTAAAGGCCGGCCCGACAAAGGCCGGCGATTCTAGGTACCCACCCTCGGGGTGTCAACCGCCCGTAACCCGCCGGCGGCACGTGACCCGGGGCTCCGGGGGTTGCTGCGCCTAAGGGGGTGGGTCGCCCATGGTCGCAATGGGCCGTCAGGCGCGGGGTCGCGCCTGAGTTTCAGCTGTCACTGTCCCGGGCGCGGCGCCTAGGATTGTCGGTATGGCTGATTCCCACAATCTCGGGCGCTTCATAGAGGCCCAGGACAGGGTGTTTGCGGCAGTGCGGGCGGAACTGCGCGTCGGCAGCAAACGAACGCACTGGATGTGGTTCATCTTCCCGCAGCTGGCGGGCCTCGGCTCCAGCCCCATGGCGCATCTTTATGCGCTCTCCGGGATCGCCGAAGCGCGCGCTTACCTGAAGCATCCGGTGCTCGGTCCGCGACTGCAGGAGTGCACTAACCTGGTCAATGCCGTGCGCGACAGCACCGCCTTGGAAATCTTCGGTTCGCCCGACCACCTGAAGTTCCGCTCTTCCATGACACTGTTCGCGCGTGCCGCTGGGGTCGGGAGCGTATTCAACGTGGCGTTGACGAGGTACTTTGACGGCGAGCCTGATCCCCTGACGCTGAGCCTTCTGGGTGAGGAATGACGCCCCGGCGACCGCCGGCGTTCCCGCAGTAACCGCACGGCTCACCTGCCGCACGCTCCGTCGCAGCCGCTTGCGTGGCTGCGAGTTGGCGAGTCCATACTGCCGGCCGACAAGCGATGCCCGCCGTCACCAATAAGATAAGGAGCGCATCATGCCAACCCTGAACCTCTGGAACCGCGGCGCCCTTGCCGCACTGGCCCTGCTGACAGTCCCGCTGCTCGCCGCCGTCCCCGCACAGGCGGCCGACCGCTACAGCGAGGCGGTCGAGCACCCGGGCCGCAGCGCCGCGGATCTGAAACGCGACGCGGTTGATCATCCGGCCGAGATTCTGCGGCTTGCGGACATCAAACCCGGAATGCACGTGGCGGACTTTCTTGCCGGCAACGGTTACTACAGCGAGCTGTTGAGTGACATCGTCGGGCCCGGCGGCAAGGTGCTGCTGCTCAACAATGACGCCTATGAAAAGTGGAGCGGCAGGCACTGGCAGGAGCGCCTGGCGAATGGCCGGCTTCCCAACGTCGAGCACCGCACCATCGACGTCGAGCACCTCGATCTGCCGGATCACTCACTCGATGCGGTGCTGCTCGTCAAGGTGTATCACGACTTCTACTGGGTGGACAAAGACCACGAGTGGCCGAAGATGGATCCCAACACGGTCCTGAACGAAATCGCACGGGTTCTGAAGCCAGGCGGCACGCTGCTGCTCGTCGACCATTCCGCCAAGGCCGGTACCGGCAGCGCAGACGCCGGCACGCTGCATCGGATCGATGAGGCTTATGCCCGGCGCGACTTCGAGAAACATGGCTTCAGCTTCGTCGCCAGGAGCGACGTGCTGCGTCGTCCCGACGACCCACGCGATGCCCTCACCTACGAAGGACCCATGTTGGGCAAGACCGACCGGTTCGTGATGGTGTTTCACAAACACTCCTGACCGCCCGCCCGCGGGCGCAGGAGCACCCTGATCCCGCGCCGCTGCTGGCCGGCGACCTCGCCGGTCAGGCAGCAGCGCTGGTCAATACCTCACTTGGGCTTTCTGAACTTGAGAATGAACTGATCCGTCTTGCCGCGAATCGCCGGATCGAACACCTTGAGCGTGTGATCATCGGCAGGGTTGTGCAGCACCTCGCTCGCGCCTTCGAACTTGAAGCCCGCGGATTCAACCTCTTTCTTCACCGCCTCCGGATCGATACGGTGCAGCGTGGAAGTGTCGCGAAAGCCGGAATCGGCTGCGGCGACGTGATCGAGCACGATAAATATGCCGCCCGGCTTCAGGGCGCTGAACACGGCCTTGTCGAAACTGACGACGTCGGCATTCGGAATGTTGTGCAGATCATGGTAGTTCTGCGACGTCCACACGAGATCCACCGGTTCGGGCAGCGCCAGTTCCTTGATGCTCATGGTGCTCACCACCACGTTGCCGTAGTGCGGATCCGCGGCGATCGCCAGTATCGGTGCAGCCGGGTCCGGTGAATCCGCTGCCGCCTGTGCCGGGCGCGGCCGCGCCAGTGCATACACCTTGCCCTTGGGTCCCACGACCAGACTGAAAAGGCGCGTGAAGTACCCGGAGCCCGGCAGCAACTCCGCTACGCGCTCGCCCGGATGCACGCCAGCGAACGCCAGGCTTTCGGCGGGCTTGCGCTCGGCATCGCGTGCGCGGTCGGCCTCGGGACGTGCGGGGTCGGCCACCCCTGTGGTAATCGAGTGATCAGGCACAACACCACGCGCCTGCGTCGCGGCGCACAGCAGCGTGGCGGCGATCAGTCCTGCGGTGAGCATGATTGGTTTCATGGGAACTCCTGACATAAGACACGGGTCGGGCTGAGCACTCTAGGAGGATTCTGTGACAGAATCTATCGACCTGCGGACGCACCGCAACCACAAGAAAAGCGCCCCATGACCGCAAAATTCACCGCCTTCGTGTCCGGCTGTCTGCTCGCGGGCTGCGCAGCGTGCGCCTCAGCCGCCACGCCTG
This sequence comes from Gammaproteobacteria bacterium, assembly GCA_003136935.1. Lineage (GTDB taxonomy): Bacteria > Pseudomonadota > Gammaproteobacteria > Steroidobacterales > Steroidobacteraceae > 13-2-20CM-66-19. The sequence continues at coordinate 6,028 of PLEC01000072.1, read as the reverse complement.
CGCCCGCGGAGCCCGGCCTCTCCCATGAAGCGGAGAATGCCGTCGTCAAGGTGTTCTCCACGCTGGTACATCCGGATTTGGCCCGGCCATGGGCCAAGGCTCCGCCGCAGGAGGTCACCGGCACCGGCGTGGTCATCGAGGGCAAGCGCATCCTGACCAACGCACACGTCGTGCAGTACGCCAGCCAAGTGCAGGTGCAGGCCAACCAGTCAGGCGACAAGCTCTCGGCGACAGTCGTCGCCATCGGGCCCGGAATCGACCTGGCGGTGCTGAAGCTCGACGATGAGTCGTTCTTCGATAAGCGTGCGGCGCTGCCGCGGGCGAGCAGCGTCCCGAAGATCAAGGATGCAGTGCTGACCTACGGGTTCCCGACCGGCGGCGAGTCACTGTCGATCACCCGCGGCATCGTGTCGCGCATCGAGTTCGTTGGCTACAACCTCGGCATCTCCGGGCTTCGCATCCAGGTCGATGCCCCCATCAATCCCGGCAACAGCGGGGGACCTGCGATCGCCGCTGGCAAGATGATCGGACTCGTATTCAGCCACCTGGTGGGCTCGGAGAACATCGGCTACATCATCCCCAACGAGGAAATCGAGCTGTTCCTGAAGGACGTCGCCGCGGGCCGCCCGTACGCCAAGCCGGCGATGTACGACGAACTGCAGACGCTGGAAAACCCTGCGCTGCGCGCCTATCTGAAGCTCGGCAATTCCGTGCGCGGCGCGGTGGTTTACCGGCCCTTCGAAGGCGCCGGACCCACCCCGCTCAAGCAGTGGGACGTCATCACCCGGATCGCTGACACCCCGATCGATGACGAGGGCATGATCCAGGCGGGCGACAACCTGCGCCTTGCGTTCCAGTACCAGATCCAGAAGGCGGCGCACGACGGCACGGTTCCGCTCACCATCGTGCGCGCCGGTAAGTCACAGACCATCCGCGTGCCCGTGCCGACCCACCGCCCGCTGCTGATCGACTTCCTCGCGGGAGCCTATCCGTCGTACTTCATTTACGGGCCACTGGTGCTGTCGCGCGCGTCGATCGAATCGCTGCAACTGCTGCGCCAGCGCCCCGCGGCCGGCGGATCAGTAGCCGCCGCGCTTGGCAACCCGCTCATCGCCCGCCTGGGAGACCCGCCGGATGCCGGCCACGACGAACTGGTGGTGATCTCCTCGCCACTGTTTCCGCACGCGCTCTCGAAAGGCTATTCGAATCCTGCCGGGGAAGTCGTAAAGGCGGTCAACGGCACGCCCGTGAAGAGCCTCGCGCAGATGGTCGCGCTGCTGCGTAATCTCAGGGACGAGTTCGTGACCATCGACTTCGACAACATCATGGGTGAGGCGCTGGTATTTCCGCGCGCGCCAACCGTCGCCGCGACCGAGGGAATCCTCACCGACAACAGTGTGCGTGCGCAGGGCTCGGCGGACATGATGAAGATCTGGGAGGCAAAGTAGTCCCGCGCGCCATTCAAGCCGCGGCAAGCCTGGCGCGCAGTCTGCGCTTAACCTGCGGCCATTCCGCGGCGATGATGGAGAAGCGCGCCGAGTCGCGCGGCTTCAAGTCCGTAGCCAGCCGGTGAGCGCGCAGAATCCCCTCGAACTGCGCTCCAATACGCGCCAGCGCCGCGCGTGAACGCTCGTTGCGCGCGTCGGTGTGGAAACACACGCGCTGTACGCCCCACGCCTCGAAGGCGTGCGTGAGCATCAACAGCTTCGCCTCGGTATTGGCGGCGGTGCGGATGGCCGCTGCGCCAAGCCAGGTGTAGCCGATCTCGCAGCCGTCGGGCTCGGCTCGCACGCCGTCCTGGTGCCCGGCAGGCTGCGGCCAGCGCTCAATGAGGAAAAAGCGACTCGAGCCGATTACGACACCATCTGCGAGGCGCACGATCGCAAAGGCGAGCGCGCTGCCCTCGCCGCGCCAGGCGAGCGCCGTGTTCACGTACTGCGTCATCTCCGCGCTGCCCTGCGGCACAGCGCTCCACTGATACGGCGCGAGATCCTGCGCCGCTGCGGCAACGAGGCCGGGGATGTGATGCCGCTCGAGTGGCTCGAGACGTACGTGCCTGCCGGTGAGAACGGGATACTCAGCCATCACGATGACTCCACGGCTGTCGTGGTGCAGCGCGGGTAATATGGTAGTCCGATGAGCACGCGAGAACCCGGACTGTCTTCAGTGACACCGATGATACCCACCGGCTGCAGCCTCGCAGAAGTGCTGCAATTCTACGTCGGAGAGCTGGATTGAGAATTCCAGCCACAGCATTGGCGTTTCGGATCTCGATGGACTCTATGAGAAATACCGCGGCACGACCGCACGGGTGGGGCCGCTGGAGACCAAGCCCTGGGGACGGCGCGAGATTCACATGATCGTACCGTCCGGGGTATGCCTGCAGTTCTACCAGCAGAACGGCTAGCCGCAAGGTCCGTAAAACAAAACGGGCCGGCGAAAAGGCCGCCAGCCCGTTTTCAACTCAGGCGCACCGCAGTCGCGAGACTGCTGGTGCGCACGCTGTTGGCTCTCTAGCCCGCAGCGCTCTCCGACTCTTCGCTGACACTCGACTCTTCGGCATCCGGCAGCCCGCCGCTCACGTCCATGAAGCTGCGGCGGTCGGCGCCTTCGAGTTTGCGACGCCGCGTGGCATGGGCCGCGAAGCCGGTGCCCGCCGGGATCAACCGGCCGACGATGACGTTCTCCTTCAGACCCCGCAGGTCGTCCTTCAGTCCCCGCACCGCAGCTTCGGTCAGCACGCGGGTGGTTTCCTGGAACGATGCCGCGGAGATGAACGACTCGGTCGCCAGCGACGCCTTGGTGATGCCGAGCAGTACCGGTTGCAGCCGGGCTTCCTTCTTGCTGCCCTGCTTCGCCCGGTCGTTGATGTCGAGCGCGCGTGCGCGATCGAGCTGCTCGCCACGCAGGAGTGCGGTCTCCCCAGCTTCCCGCACTTCGGTCTTGCGCAGCATCTGGCGGATGATCACCTCGATGTGCTTGTCGTTGATCTTCACGCCCTGCAGACGGTAGACGTCCTGGATCTCGCGCACCAGATAGTTCGCCAGCGCCTCGACGCCCTGCAGGCGCAGGATGTCGTGCGGGTTCGGCTCACCGTCGGCGATCACTTCGCCACGCTCCACAGTTTCGCCTTCGAAGACGTTGAGCGTGCGCCACTTCGGGATCAGCTCCTCGTACTTCTCGCCGTCGTCGCTGGTGATGATCAGACGCCGTTTGCCCTTGGTCTCCTTGCCGAAGCTCGCGGTTCCGGACTTCTCGGCGAGAATTGCCGGATCCTTCGGCTTGCGGGCCTCGAACAGATCCGCCACACGCGGCAGACCGCCGGTAATGTCGCGCGTCTTGGAAGACTCCTGCGGGATACGCGCAATGACATCGCCCAGCGACACGCGCGCGCCGTCCTCAAGGCTGACGAGCGCGCCCGGGGGCAGTGTGTATACCGCCGGGATCTCGGTGTTGGCGAAAGTCAGTTCCTTGCCCTTGCTGTTCACGAGCTTGATGGTGGCGCGCACGTCCTTGCCGCCGCGCTGCTTGGTGTCGAGCACCACGGTGCTGGAGAGGCCCGTGACTTCGTCGACCTGCGAGGTGACCGTGAGGCCATCCACGAAGTCCTGGAACTTCACGATGCCCGCCACCTCGGTCACGACCGGATGGGTATGCGGGTCCCAGGTGGCAACCACCTGCCCGCCCGCCACCATGGCGCCTTCCTTGGCGTTGATCACCGCGCCGTACGGCAGCTTGTAGCGCTCGCGCTCGCGGCCGAAGTCGTCCACCACGCCGAGCTCGCCCGAGCGCGATACCGCGACCAGGTGGCCCTTCTCGTGCTGCACGGTCTTCACGTGGTGGAAGCGGATCAGGCCCTTGTTGCGCACTTCCACACTGCTGGCCGTGGCGGCTCTGGAGGCCGCGCCACCGATGTGGAAGGTACGCATGGTGAGCTGTGTGCCGGGTTCGCCGATTGACTGCGCCGCGATGACACCCACGGCCTCGCCGATGGAAATCGTGCGACCGCGCGCCAGATCGCGCCCGTAGCAGCTCGCGCACACCCCATAGCGTGTCTGGCAGGTGATCGGGGAGCGCACCTTGATCTGGTCGATACCCTCGGTCTCGAGCAGCCTTACCATCTTCTCGTCGAGCAGCGTGCCGGTCGCGATCAGTACTTCCTTGGCTCCGGGCTTGACGATGTCCTCGGCCACCACGCGGCCGAGCACCCGCTCGCCGAGCGCCTCGACCACATCCCCGCCCTCGACGAGCGGCGCCATGGCAAGGCCGTTCACGGTACCGCAGTCGACCTCGGTCACCACCAGGTCCTGCGCCACGTCGACGAGGCGCCGGGTGAGGTAACCGGAGTTCGCGGTCTTCAGCGCCGTGTCGGCCAGTCCCTTGCGGGCGCCGTGCGTGGAGATGAAGTACTGCA
>PLEC01000072.1:0-1551 GCA_003136935.1 Gammaproteobacteria bacterium | reverse complement strand
TTGGCGCGCGACCAGATGTCGACCACCTTGTTATAACGCTCGCCGTTGGTGACCAGACCGGACGCGTACTGGTCCTGGATCTCCTTCACTTCCGTGTCGGCGGCGGCAACGATGCGCGTCTTCTGCTCCGGGATGACGATGTCGTCAATACCGAAGGAGATGCCCGCGCGGGTCGCGTAGTGGAAGCCGGTGTACATGAGCTGGTCGGCGAACACCACGGTCTCCTTCAACCCCAGCGCGCGGTAACACGCGTTGATGGTCGCGGAGATCGCCTTCTTGGTCATGTCCTGGTTGATCAGATCAAAGGACAGGCCCTTTGGCAGGATTTCGAACAGCAACGCACGGCCCACGGTCGTGGCGACCACGCGGATCCTCTCCGTGAGGGTGCCGCCTTCGCCGCGCAGGTGCTCGCGCAGTCGCACGTGCACCTTGGCCTGCAGGTCGACCCCGCGGCTCTCGTAGGCGCGGTGCACTTCGCCGCCGTCGGAGAAGAATGCACCCTCGCCGCTCGCGCCGATGCGCTCGCGGGTCATGTAGTAAAGGCCCAGCACCACGTCCTGCGACGGCACGATGATCGGGTCACCGTTCGCCGGCGAGAGGATGTTGTTCGAGGACATCATCAGTGCGCGTGCTTCGAGCTGCGCTTCCAGCGACAGCGGCACGTGCACGGCCATCTGGTCACCGTCGAAGTCGGCGTTGAACGCCGTGCAGACCAGCGGGTGCAGCTGGATCGCCTTGCCTTCGACCAGCAGCGGCTCGAAGGCCTGGATCCCCAGGCGGTGCAGCGTCGGCGCACGGTTCAGCAGCACCGGATGCTCGCGGATCACCTCTTCGAGGATGTCCCAGACTTCCGGTCCCTCGCGCTCCACCAGGCGCTTGGCGGCCTTGATGGTCGAGGCCTCGCCGCGCAGCTGCAGCTTCTGGAAGATGAACGGCTTGAAGAGNNCCGAGCAGGTTCTGGCGGAAACGCCCCTGCTTGCCCTTGATCATGTCGGCGAGCGACTTCAGCGGGCGCTTGTTGGTGCCGGTGATGGCACGTCCGCGGCGGCCGTTGTCGAGCAGCGCATCCACCGCTTCCTGCAGCATGCGCTTCTCGTTGCGCACGATGATATCGGGCGCGTTGAGCTCCAGCAGCCGACGCAGGCGGTTGTTGCGGTTGATGACGCGCCGGTACAGGTCATTCAGATCCGAGGTCGCGAAGCGGCCGCCATCCAGCGGCACCAGCGGCCGCAGATCCGGCGGCAGCACCGGCAGCACGGTCAACACCATCCACTCGGGCTTGTTGCCCGACTCGACGAAGGACTCGATGAGCTTCAGGCGCTTGGAGAGACGCTTGAGCTTGGTCTCGGAGGCGGTGGCCGCCATGTCTTCACGCACCTTGACCACTTCCGCGGCCAGATCGATGGTGCGCATCAGCTCGTACACGGCTTCGGCGCCCATGCGGGCGTCGAACTCATAGCCGTGCTCCTCGATCGCATCGAGGTACATATCGACGGTGAGCAGCAGGCCGCGCTGCATCGGCGTCATACCTGGGTCGATGACCTCAAAGGC
>PLEC01000083.1 GCA_003136935.1 Gammaproteobacteria bacterium | reverse complement strand
AAGTACCGCATCAATCCGGGCAACGTCGGCCGCGGCAGTAAGCGCGATCCGCAGTTCGCGGAAATGATCGAGACCGCCTGCCGCTATGAGAAACCAGTGCGCATCGGGGTGAACTGGGGAAGCCTCGACTCGGACCTGCTGACGCGCTTGATGGACGAGAATTCCGCGCTGCCGCAACCGCGCGACGCCCAGGAGGTCACGCGCAGCGCCGTGGTGTTGTCGGCCCTGGGGAGCGCGCAGCGCGCCGAGGAACTGGGACTGGCGTGCGAACGGATCATCCTGTCGGCGAAGGTGAGCGGCGTGCAGGACCTGATTGCGATCTATCGCGATCTCGCAGCGCGCTGCGATTATCCCCTGCACCTCGGGCTCACCGAGGCCGGCATGGGCTCCAAGGGCATCGTGGCCTCCACCGCCGGCATGGCGGTGCTGTTGCAGGAGGGCATCGGCGACACCATCCGCGTGTCGCTCACGCCGGACCCGGGCGGGGATCGCACCCAGGAGGTCATTGTCGCGCAGGAGATCCTGCAGACCATGGGACTGCGCGCGTTCGCGCCCATGGTGGTCGCCTGTCCGGGCTGCGGACGCACCACCAGCACCGTTTTCCAGGAGCTCGCGCAGCAGATCCAGTCGCACGTGCGCGCGCGCATGCCGCACTGGCGGCGCGAGTACACGGGCGTGGAGGACATGAGCGTTGCGGTCATGGGCTGCGTCGTCAACGGCCCTGGCGAGAGCAAGCACGCGAACATAGGTATCAGCCTGCCGGGTACCGGCGAGCGCGCGGTGGCGCCGGTCTACGAGGATGGTCAGAAGACCGTCACGCTCAAAGGCGAGCGCATCGCCGCGGAATTCCAGGAAATCGTCGAAACGTACGTGGCGCGCACCTACGCGCGCAGGGTGACACCATGAAGGCTCTCGCGGAACGCAAATGCAAACCCTGTGACGGCGGCGTCGCGCCGCTCAGCCGTGCCGAGGCCAAGAAGTACCTGGCGCAGGTGTCCTCCGGCTGGACGCTGACGCAGAACGCGCACGCCCTGCGCCGCGAATTCAGCTTCAAGGACTTCTACCGCACCATGAGCTTCCTGAACGCGCTGGCGCACGTCGCCAGCATCGAGGATCACCACCCGGATCTTGAGGTCGGCTACGACCATTGCCGCGTCACCTTCACGACGCACGCGATCAAGGGGCTCTCGGAGAACGACTTCGTGTGCGCCGCGAAGATCGACCTCATACCGTTGAGTTAGAGCGTGCCGCCCACGGCAGCTCGCCGCTGATCCCCAGCGCACGGCGGATAAATACGCGCCGCAGCTCAGGCGCGCGATTCACCCACGAGAGTCCCTGCTGTGCCAGGCGCGCAAGCGGTCCGGTACCGTGGGCGAGGAAGCGGTCAAAGCCGTCGATGGCCGTGCTCATGAGCGCGACCTCGCTCTTGCGCCAGCGCTCGTAGCGACGCAATACCCCCAGTGCGCCTGGATCCTCCTCACCAGCTCGCGCCGCGAGAAGCAGCTCCGCGAGCGCCGCGGCATCGAGCAACCCGAGGTTCACGCCCTGCCCGGCCAGCGGATGCACGACGTGCGCCGCGTCCCCNNCAGCGCCACCCGCCGCGCAACGTAGCGCTGCGCAGCAAGCCGCTGCAGCGCGAAAGACTGGCGCGCGCTTACCAGCCGCGTCGCCCCGAGCGCCAGATCAGACGCCCGATCCAGCTCCAGTGCGAAGGCCGCCTCGTTCGCCGCCTTGAGGCCCGGCGCCACCTCGTCGTCCGCCGACCACACGATGGAGCTGGTGCCGTCGGCGAGCGGCAGGAAAGCCAGCGTCCCCGCCTTCATGAACCGCTGCCAAGCGGTCATCTCGTGCGGGCGCTCCGTGGCGACCGTCGCGNNTCGACCGCATCGTCGCTGACGTGGAGAGACGAGAATTGCGCGGCCTCCAGGTGGCCGCCGGCCTGCACGAACGCCGCGAGGAGTGCGGTCTGCAGCAGCCGGTTTTCAACGATGTAGCCCAGATTCGGCTCGCCCACATCGGCGGCATCGAACACCAGCGCCGCGGCGCTCGTGGGAGACACGCTCTCGTGCCAGATGCGCATGCGCTCGTANNCTTTCATGCCAGATGCGCATGCGCTCGTAGGCACACAGACGTGGCCCGAGTATCCCTGGCCACGCCCCGGCGCTAACCAGCGTGCGTTCACTCGCACGCGACACCGCGACCACACGCGCCTCCAGCGCCGCGTTCGCGGGCAGCGCTGCGGGGGGCCTCGGTTCGAGCAGCGCCACGGAGAGTGCCCGGCCGCCCTCGCCGCGCGCCAGGAGCGCTCCCGCGCAGGCGCCCACCGGGCCGCCTCCCACGATCAGCACGTCATACATGGCGCACCGGCACCCCGCGCGCGAGCCTGGGAGCAGGTCCCCCAAACCCGGCGCTGACGCGCGCCAGCGCGCTCTTCGCCGGCGGTGCGAGATCGAACATCAGGAGCCCGAGGTTGCGCAGCAGCGGCACGCCCGGGCGCCTGTCCGCGAACAGCTTCACCAGCCCGTCGGTGAAACGCATGACGCCCTGGCGATCGCGCGCGCGCCAGTCGCTGAACTGACGCAGCAGCTGTGGCGCGCCGACATCGCCACTGGCGTTCGCGATCACTTCCGCGAGCATTGCCGCATCGCGCAGTCCTAAGTTGAATCCCTGGCCCGCGACCGGATGCAGCGCCTGCGCGGCGTTGCCGATGAGAACCGTGCGGGTCGCGACTGTGTCTGCGGCACGCGTGAGCTTCAGGGGATAGGAGCCGCGACGGCCGGCGTGCACGAAGCGCCCGGCACGCCAGCCGAACTGCGCCTGCAACCTCGCGAGGTACTCAGCCTCCCCGAGCGCCAGCACCTCCTGCGCCGGCCCCAGCCGGCAAGCCCAGATCACGGCGTATGTGCCGTCGTGCAGGGGCAGCACCGCGAGGGGCCCCGCGGGCGTGAAGCGTTCGTAGGCGACGCCCTGATGCGGGCGGTCCGCGGCGACATTCGCCACCACCGCGACCTGCTCGTAATCCTCCACGGCGGCGTCGATGCCCGCGGCGAGGCGCACCTGCGAATTCGCGCCGTCGGCGGCGACCACTAGGCGCGCCGCGACGCGCTCGCGGCTGCCCGCACCGTCTGCCAGCGTGAAGCCCACGCCCGGTGCGCTGATCTCAAGGTCTTCGGCGCGGGCAGGTACCCGCAGCGTGATGCCAGGCGCGCGCGCGAGTGCGCCCCAGAGCGCCGCACCGATTGCGCGGTTGGCGACCACATAGCCGAGCGCATCGACACCCTGCTCGCGCGCATCCAGGCGCGAGAACCCAAAGCGCCCCGCATCCGACACGTGGATGGCGCGGATCGCCGCGGCACTCGGCGCGATCGTGTCCCAGACACCCAGGCCTGCGAATATCCGGCGGCTGGCGTTGCCAAGCGCCGTGGTGCGTTCATCGAAACTCGGCTGGGCAGCCGAATCGAAGGGCGTACTCTCCACCAGCAGCACCCGCACGCCCGTGCCGGCAAGGCCAAGCGCGAGACTCGCGCCGACCATGCCGCCGCCAATGACGGCGACGTCTGTGTCTACGGGTGCGGATCCGCTCATGCGTGCCTTGAGGGCGCTCACGTCAGCCGCGCGCCATCAGCGCCTCAATCTGCTCGACTTCCTTCGGCGCTCGTGCGCTCAGGACCTCTGGCGCGCGCCGCGTTACCACCACGTCATCCTCGATTCGGATGCCAATGTTGCGGAAGCGCTTCGGGACACCGCGCGCCGCGGCGGGGAGGTAAATGCCGGGCTCGACGGTGAGCGCCATGCCCGGCTCGAGCACCCGCCACTCATCACCGACCTTGTAATCACCGACGTCGTGCACGTCGAGTCCCAGCCAGTGGCCCGTGCGGTGCATGAAGAACCGCTTGTAGGCCCCGCAGCGGATGAGCTGGGTCACGCGCCCCTTGAGTAGCCCGAGCTTGACCAGTCCCTGGGTAATGACCCGCACCGCCGCGGTGTGGGGATCATCCCAGTGGTTGCCGGGGCGCACGCGGTCGATCGCCGCGCGGTTTGCCTCCAGGACAATCTCATAGACCGCGCGCTGCTCGGGCGTGAAGCGCCCGTTGACCGGAAGAGTGCGCGTGATGTCGGAGGCGTAACACTCGAACTCACAGCCGGCGTCCACCAGCAGCAGATCGCCATCACTTAAGGGCTGGTCGTTGTCGCGGTAGTGCAGGATGCAGCTGTTCGCCCCACCGCCCACGATCGGCGCATAGGCGGTATCGGCGTTGTGACGCCGGAACTCGTGCAAGAGCTCCGCCATCACCTGATATTCGGTGGCGCCCGGGCGGCAGAAGCGCATCACCCGCTGGTGCGCGCGGGCGGCAATCTGCGCCGCGGTGCGCATGAGCTCGATCTCGCGCGAGGACTTGTAGAGCCGCATGTCGTGCAGCACGTGATCGAGCGCCACGAACTCCTGCGGCGGGTGGCGGCCATTGCGCGCCTGGGTCCTGAGGCCGTTCACCCAGCCCACCACGCGCTGATCGAAGTCGGCATACACGCCCATGGTGTAGAACACCCGCGTGCGGTTCTCGAGCAGCCCAGGGAGGATTTCGTCGATATCGGAAATGGGGAAGGCATCGTCCGCGCCATAACTGCGCGCGGCCCCCGCGGGGCCAGCCCTGCGGCCGTCCCAGGTCTCGCGCTCCGGGTCGCGATCCCGCACGAACAGGATGTACTCGGCCTGGCTGCGCCCCGGGACCAGCACCGCCACCGCCTCCGGCTCGCCGAAACCGGTGAGGTACTGAAAGTCGCTGTCCTGCCGGAAGGGGTATTCGACGTCGTTGTTGCGGTGGCGTACGGGAGCCGCGGGCAGCACCGCAATGGAGTCACGGCCCATGAGGCGCAGCAACTGCTTACGGCGGCGCGCGAACTCGTCTCTCACCATTGCACGCTGCGCCTAGTGCAGCGGCGCCGCGTCGTCCGACGCGGGCGTGGGCGCGCGGCGCGCGGCCTCCAGCTCCTCGAACAGCAGCTGCACGCCCACACGCACGAACTCCACGAGCTCCGCGTAGGCACTCTCATTTGACTCCTCGCTCTCCGCGCCGTCGACCCCGGCGCGGGTGATCTCGGCGAAGTCGCGCACGATCTCACCCACCTCGCCCGGTAGGCGGCTCGCATCGGGAATGCGTCCCGCGCCCAGGCCGTACAGAAACCCCTGGCACCATTCCGCAAGCGCGGTGGTACGGGCGTCGATCGGTTGCGCGTCGCTTGGCAGCAGCGGCTCGAAGCCCATGTCAGGCTGCTCCAGCGCAGCAAGCGTCGGCGTGTACACATCACGCAGGGTCTCGGCCACTTGCGGATCCGCGCGCCCCTCGGGGAGGATTTCGCGCAGCCAGTCCTCGAAGCTATAGCCGGCCGCGCTGCACAGGCAGCCGGCGAGCATGCCGTGCGCCTCGGCAGCCTCGGCGAGCGCGTGCTCCTGCACGAGCAGCTGCTGGATGTGTGTGTAGTCGGGCTGTTGCACGCTTAAGCGTCATTATAATTGACCCGCGGAAGAGCGCGGCCCTATAGTTCCTGACATGAGCGATACCACAAAAACACAGCTCGATCTGGAGCTCACACGCCTCAGCCGGCGCGTCGAAGAACTGCTTGCCGCCTTGGAGCACCTGCGGGAAGAGAACCGCGCACTGCGCACGCGACACGAGTCCCTCGCCGGCGAGCGCGCCGCGCTGGTGCACAAGAACGAGCAGGTGCGCACCCGCGTCGAGGCCATGATCGGGCGCCTGAAGACGCTGGAGCACGGCGCATGAGCCAGGACCAGGCGCGCGTGAGCGTGAGAATCATGGAAAAGGAATACGTGGTCGCGTGTCCCTACGATGAGCGCTCGGCGCTGCTGGATGCGGCGGAGTTCCTCAACGTGCGCATGCGCGAGATCCGTGATAGCGGCAAGGTCGTCGGCCTCGACCGCATCGCCGTCATGGCAGCGCTGAACCTCGCGCACGAGTTCCTCAAGACGAAGGACCGCGAGTCGAAAGTCGACAACGGCGCAGGCTCGCGGGTGCGCGCACTGCGCGAACGCGTCGAGAGCGCGCTCGGCAAGAGCCAGCAACTCGATCTGTGATTTGCGACCCAAATCCTTAAGCATCACGCCGTCCACGCCGTCTTGGTGTAGAGTGGTCCTCGCGTCGCCTGCGGTGTTCGATAAGCGAGCCGGGTTACCTCGGACCCTAATTGAAACACCCTCGGGACTTGGGGCTTGCGCGCAGCGCTGTGCAGGTCCGCCTTCGAGCGGAAAGCCTTACCTGCCGCAGCTCGTCCCACTTGTTGCTCTGGTTCGAGAGCAACGGTTCGCACCGGCACATGCGGGTGGCGCTTCCTGATTCCGCTTTGAGCGCTGCCCGCAGATCGCTGCGGGCAGCGCTCGATGCACGCCGTCGCCTCGTGCCGGCGCCCGAACGCGCCGCCGCCGCGCGGCTTCTCGCCCTGAACGTCGACCGCGCGCTGCACCTCGCCGCTGGCCAGCGCATTGCACTGTATGCCGCCCTGCCCCACGAGCTGGACACCGCGCCGCTGATCGCCCTGGCTCGTAAGCGCGGCTGCCTGATCTACCTGCCGCGCATCGATCGGGCGCGGCGCGCGCGTGGCATGCGCTTTGTCGAGATGCGCGGCCCCATGCGTACCAATCGCCTCGGGATCGCCGAGCCCGAAGGTGACACGACCTTGAGCCCACACTGGCTGGACATCGTGTTCCTGCCCCTCACCGGCTTCGACCGCGGCGGCGTGCGCTTAGGGTCCGGCGGGGGTTTCTACGATCGCGCCTTCGCCTTCCGGCGCTGGCGCCGCTTCTGGCACGCACCGCGCCTGATCGGGCTCGGCTATGCCTTCCAGGAGCTTCCGCACCTCGAGGCCGCGGGGCACGATGTGCTCATGGATGCGGTGGTAACCGAGGAAGGGAGCGTGCGATGCGCTACTGGCTGATGAAAACCGAGCCCGCGACCTTCGGCGTCGAGCACCTGGCCGCGGCGCCCCGCCGCAGCAGCCCCTGGGATGGCGTGCGCAACTTCCAGGCGCGCAACATGCTGCGCGATGAGATGCAGCGCGGCGACGAGGCCTTTCTTTACCATTCCAGCTGCGCGGTGCCGGGCATCGCCGCCATCATGCGAATCGTGAAACCAGGCTACCCGGACGCAACCGCCTTTGATCGCAGGCACCACCACTACGATGCGGACAGCGATCCGAAGAATCCACGCTGGTTCATGGTGGACGTGCAGCTCAAGCGCCCCCTGGCACGCGTCATCCCGCTCGAAGAACTGCGCGCGTTTGCGGCACGCGAACTCAAGGGCATGGTGCTGCTGCGTCCGGGCAACCGGCTGTCGATCACACCGCTGGAAGCAGCGCACTGGAAGTTCATTCTCACCCTCGAGTGAGTCGCGCACCGCGCGCGCGTGCGCGCGATATGCCGCGTGAGCACTCACCACTCACTTCGCACGCGCGCGTCGCCTAGCACACTTCACCCCTCACTCGCTTGTAATTTACATTCGCGTGTATATACTCTGACCCCGGACTAACCCGTTAATTTGGAGACCTAACATGGCGAAGGCAAAGAAGAAGGCCAAGAAGAAAGCTTCTAAGAAGAAATAGTGGCCTTATCTCGGCGGCCACGTAAGTGGCCGCTGAGTCGAATTCGAGTACTGTGCCCGCTGCCAATGCGGGCACAGTCGTCTCTGGGGGACGGCAATGACGACCGACGGTGACTTAAAGAAGCGGCGTGCAGCGCAGGCGGCCCTCGAGCTGGTGAAGGATGCCACCACCATCGGCGTCGGCACCGGCTCCACCGTGAACTTCTTCATCGAAGCCCTCGCCGCGCATCCGGGACGCGTGCGGCGCGCCGTCTCGAGCTCGGCAGCAAGCAGCGTGCGGCTGCGCGCCGCCGGCGTCGTGGTGCTCGACCTGAATGAACTGTCTGACCTTGATCTCTACGTCGATGGCGCCGATGAGGCCAGCGCCGCGCGGCACCTCATCAAGGGCGGCGGCGGTGCCCTGACGCGTGAGAAGATCATCGCCGCGGCGGCCCGGCGCTTCATATGCATCGTCGATGACAGCAAGCTCGTGCACACCCTCGGCAAATTCCCCCTCCCCATCGAGGTGATCCCGATGGCGCGCACCCTGGTTGCCCGGCAGCTCATGGCGGGCGGCGGCCGGCCGGTGTGGCGGGAAGGATTCGTGACCGATAACGGCAACCACATCCTCGATGTCCACGGCCTCAGCATTGCCGACCCCGTGGCACTCGAGCGTGACCTCAACCAGATCACGGGCGTCGTGACGGTGGGACTGTTCGCCGTCCGCCCGGCCGACGTACTGCTGGTTGGCACCGCGCAGGCCGTACTGACCCGCTGACAAAACGTCCGGGCGCGTTCCCGCGGCGCTCGCCCGCCGCACGACGCGCCGGCGCGGCGTCTGGGCGCATCTCATAAGCGCTACCGCGTTCCCCTGCGTCTAAGCCTGTGTCTCTGCCGCCGTCGCGTCCGTGAACAGCCCGCTCCTGACCGCGATTCACGCGGCTCACGGGGGGTCAAATCTGACCGCGATGCTGAGCGAGTGAGCACCGCTTAAGGCGCCCGCCTGGCCACTCCTTCGGCCAGGCGGGACGGCCGCGCACGACATAATCCGCAAGGCCGCCTTAGCTTGTGAGGTCGCACACGCCGGCGACCTGCGCGGGTTCAGTACCGTACCTGCAACGGAACAAACCCAACGCGCGCCTTGAGGAGTCTTCCATGTATGCCGCCGAACCCACCGTCGAGCTCCCGAAGCTGCAGTTGCCGGCCGATCTGGTTGCGGAAGTCAGCCGCCGCGGCGCCGCGCGCACCGATTTTCGGGTGGAAAGCTGGAAGCCCTCGCTCCTGGAGCGCATCGCACAGAAGCTGGGCCTCGGCTGATTGCGTCGGGACAGGCTAGGATGGACTCATGGAGCGTCCCGGCCGCCACCTGTCCCGTCCCTTATACGAAGGGCTGCCGTGGATTTACATGGCAAGCGGAGTGCTCGCCCTGCTTGGCAGTTACTGGCTCGCGCACGGCGGCGTAAGCCTCATCGTGGGCCTGCTGGGACTCGTGGCACTCGTCGGCGGCTTTGTGGTGTTGCTGCGGCGTCGCGACTATCGCGAGCTGCGCTCGCGCTACGCCAATCCGGATTCGCTCTCCGGTGAGGACAAGGACTAGGGGCGCCCCGCGCTCGTGTCGGACAGCGGTGCGGGTGCATCGCCGGACGCGCTGCCCTGGATACCCGGTATCGTGTCGATAAATGAGCCGCGCGCCCGCACCGCGCGGTCATCCACATAGATGAGTTCGTGCTTGCCCACCAGGACGACATCGCCGTCGTTAAGGTAATGGCGGCGCACCCGGTTGGACTTCACGAAAATGCCGTTGGTGCTGTTCAGGTCCTCAACCACGCACGAATGGGAAGTGGTGATCACCTGGCAGTGATGGCGGCTCACGAAGCGGCTGTCGATCTGGATGTCGTTGTCGGCCGTGCGTCCGACGATAAGCCGTCCGACATGCAGCGGAATTTCCTGCACCGTGCGGCCATCGACCGCCACCAGGAGCTTGCCTATCGGCTGCCCCTGATCCGGCGCTGCCGCCAGCCGCGGCACGCCGTCGGCGTTTGCCGCCGCGGCGCCGGAATGCTGATGGGTCCGCGCTGAATACTCGACCCAACGCAACTCCTCAACCGCGGCCGCAACATCCGCGCGCGTGACCGTGTCGCGGTCAGCGGTGAAGGCCGCCATGAGCGCCGTGTCGCACAAGGTATTGACGAGCCGCGGCACGCCGCCGCAGTAGCGGAAGATCACGGGAAAGGTGTCGGCTGCAAAAATCTGCCGGTCGCCCGCGCCGGCCACCTCCAGGCGGTGCTGGATGTACGCCCGGGTCTCGGCTTCCGAGAGCGTCTGCAGGTGAAAGCGCAGCCGCACGCGCTGCGTGAGCTGCGCCAGCTCCGGCGCGTTCAACTTGTCGTTGAGCTCCGGCTGCCCGGCAAGAATAATTCGCAGCACCTTGTCCTTGGTGGTCTCGACACCGGAGAGCAGGCGCACCTCCTCCAGCACGCGCATGGTGAGGTTCTGCGCCTCGTCCACGATGAGCAGCACCTTGCGCCCGGCGGCGTACTGCTCGATCAGGAAGTTATTGAGGGTGCTGATCAGCTCCGCCTTGCGCATCTTGAAGGGCGAGAAGCCAAACTGCACCAGCACCGCCTGCAGGAAGTCCACCACCGAAACCTGCGTCTGGTTGATCTGCGCGACCACCACGTCCGCCGGAACTTCCTTGAGAAAGGACTCGATGAGGGTCGTCTTGCCCGCGCCGATCTCGCCGGTGATCACGACGAAACCATCGGTGAACCAGATGGTCGACTCCATGTACGCCTTGGCGCGGGCGTGCTGTTTCGACAGGTAAAGGAATTGCGGGTCCGGGCTCAGGCGGAACGGCAATTCCCGAAGTTTGAAGGGTTCCAGGTACATGGCGTGTTGACTCGCGCCCCGATGTTACGGGATGCGCACGCCAACGGCCAAATCAGCCAGCAGGCGCCGCGCGCGGGCGTCGCGGGCACGGGCGGTCGGCTCCACAACGGTCAGGTGTCCGACCTTGCGCCCGGGGCGCGAGCGCTTGCCGTAGTCATGCAGGTGCACCCCTTCAACCGCCAGGGCGTCGCGCAGTGCCGGCATCTGCCCGATGAGGTTGATCATGGCGCTATGGCCGAGCGCGCGGGTGGCGCCCAGCGGCAGTCCCAGGATCGCGCGCAGATGATTCTCGAACTGGCTGGTCGCCGCGCCCTCGATGGTCCAGTGCCCGGAGTTGTGCACCCGCGGCGCCATCTCGTTGGCGATCAGGCGCCCGTCGCGCACGAAGAATTCGACCGTCAGGATACCGGTGTAGCGAAAGTGTCTCAGCAGGCGCGTGAGGTAGCGCGCCGCCAGACGCTGCCAGCGGGCGGGCCCGAAGGGCGCGCAGGTGAGGCGCAGGACGCCGGCGCCGTGGACGTTGCCGCACAAGGGGTAGATCGCGAGTTCACCGGTCGTGCTGCGCGCACCGATAATCGAAACCTCGCAATCAAACGGCACCCACTCCTCGTACAGTAGTGGCACCGTGCCGAGGGCGCGCCAGGCGCGCTCGGCGTCCGCGGGGACACGCAGGACCGCCTGGCCCTTGCCGTCGTAACCGAACCGCCGGGTCTTGAGCACGCCCGGCAGTCCCAGCGCGTCAATGGCGCGCGTGAGTTGCGCACGCGAACTCACGGCGCGCCAGCGCGTCGTGGGAACACCTAAGCGCTCGAACAGGCGCTTCTCAGCGACGCGGTCCTGACCGGCGGCGAGCGCCGCAATGGGAGGTGAGATGCGCGCACGGTGCGCGCGCGTGATGGCGCGCAGGCTCGACACCGGGACATTCTCCCAGTCGAAGGTGACGACCTCGCACTGGCGCCCGAGGCGCGTGAGCAGACGCCGGTCCGTGAAGTCACCGTGCAGGAGCGGTGCAACCCGCCCGGCCGGCGCGTCGCGCGCCGGATCCAGGCACAGAAAATCAAGCCCGAGCGGGTAGCCCGCCAAAGCGAGCATGCGGCCGAGCTGGCCGGCGCCCACGATGCCGACGGTCATGTGCGCGGGTTCGCGCGCGGATCGGGATTACCGAGGACGCTCGCGGTCTGAGCGGAGCGAAACGCCTCGAGCGCCGTGGCGATGGCTGGGTACTTGTTGGCGAGGATCGCGGCCGCGCACAGCGCCGCGTTGGCCGCGCCCGCCGCCCCGATCGCGAACGTCGCCACCGGAACCCCGGCGGGCATCTGCACGATGGACAGGAGTGAATCAAGTCCCCCGAGGGTCCTCGACTGCACCGGCACACCGAGCACCGGCAGCGTGGTTTTCGCGGCCGTCATGCCGGGCAGATGCGCAGCCCCGCCGGCGCCTGCAATCAGCACCTCGAGGCCGCGGGCACGCGCTCCGGAGGCGTATTCGAACAACAGGTCCGGCGTGCGGTGCGCGGATACGACGCGCACCTCGTAGGCCACGCCGAGCTTATCCAACTGCGCGGCGGCGGACTGCATGGTCTCCCAGTCGGAAGCGGAGCCCATGATGATGCCGACGAGCGCGTTCATCACGGCATTGTAGCGAACAACGCGCGCAAAGCGCGAAACAACTCCCTGGAGGCCTCGCCGCGGACGCCTGAACGCTCGCGCTCGGCCTGCGCTGCGTGCACGCGCTGCGCCCATTCGGCCGCATCGATGTCCGGTCGCCAGTGTTGCAATTCCAAGAGTGCCGGCGCGCCCTGCGTGATCAGCCGCTCGCGCCAGTTCTCGACGCGCTTGAAGCGCTCGGTCTCCTGGGCATCCACGGCGTGGCGCGCATCGAGCGCCGCGCGGATGGGCGCCGGATCGATGTCGCGCATGAGTTTGCCGATGAACTGGCGCTGGCGTGCGAGCCCGCCGCGGCTGCTGATGCGGCGCGCCTCGCGGATGGCATCCAGCAGGTTTTCCGGGAGTTTGAGCGCGTCGAGCTCGACATCGCGCAGCCGCACCAGCTCCTCGCCCAGTTCCTGGGCGGCGTGTGCGGCACGCTTGCGCGCGCTCTTGCTCGGGTGCCCTTCCGGCTGATCCTCGTCCGGCGTGTCGTCGTCTGACTGGGGCGTCACGTGGTTCTCGCGTTGGTAGGCTACAATTTAACCTGATGCAAACGGCCGCCATACCCTCCGCCATCGGGCAACTGCAAGACATCACAAGCCTCGCACTCGCGCAAGCGCGCCGCCACGGCGCTTCCGCGGCCGAAGCCGATGCCTCCGTATCCCAGGGCCTGTCGGTGAGCGTACGCCTGGGCGAGGTGGACACCGTCGAGTACCAGCGCGACCGGGGCCTGGGTGTGACCGTCTACTTCGGGAAGCGTAAGGGCTCGGCGAGTACCGCGGACCTGGGCAGCGCGGCAGTGCGCGAGACGGTGCAGAAGGCCTGCGAAATCGCACGCTACACCGCTGAAGATCCTTACGCGGGACTCATCGAGCCGGAATCCCTGGCGCGCGAAATCCCGGATCTGGATCTTGATCACGCGTGGAACCTGCCGCCCGAGCGGGCGATCGAGCTCGCCCGGGAGTGCGAAGCGGCGGGACTTGCCGTGGATGCGCGGGTCAGCAACTCCGAAGGCGCATCCGTGGGCACGCAGCGTCACTCGGGCGTCTACGGCAACTCGCTTGGCTTTCTCGCCGGCTACTCCTCCACCAGCCACTCGGTGAGCGCATCGCTCATCGCCCAGGCGGGCGAGGACATGCAACGCGATTACTGGTACAGCGTCGCGCGTGACCCGCAGGACCTGCAGGCGGTGGCCGCCGTCGGTCGCATCGCCGGCGAGCGGGCGCTTTCGCGCCTGGGGGCGCGCAAGCTCACGACCCGCAAGGCCCCGGTGGCCTTCTCGGCCGATCTGGCGCGCGGCCTGTTCGGACACTTCATCGGCGCGATCAGCGGCCCGAGCCAGTACCGCAAATCCTCGTTTCTCCTCAACGCCGCCGGCGAGCAGGTGTTTCCGGCATTCCTGCAGATGCAGGAGCGGCCGCACATCCTGAAGGGTCTTGCCAGCAGCCCCTTCGACCAGGAAGGGGCCGCCACGCGCGATCGGGATCTCGTGAGCAACGGGGTGGTCGGCGGCTACGTGCTCGGCAGCTACTCCGCCCGACGCTTAGGGCTCAAGACCACGGGCAACGCCGGCGGTCTGCACAATCTCCTGGTGAGCAGCCGCGACGGCGGCCTCGAATGGGACACGTTCTTAAAGCGCCTCGGCACCGGAATGCTGGTAACCGAACTCATGGGCCAGGGCGTGAACGGCGTGACCGGTGACTACTCGCGCGGTGCGAGCGGTTTCTGGGTCGAGAACGGCGCCCTCGCCTACCCGGTGCACGAGATCACCATCGCGGGGAATCTCAAGCCCATGTACCGGGACATCGTCGCGCTCGGTGCCAATGTCGATACGCGCGGCGGTATCCGCGTCGGCTCGGTGCTCCTCAGCGAGATGACAATTGCCGGTGAGTGAACGGCAGCGCCGCGAGCGGCGCCTCGTCCACCAGCTCCCGTAGCGTCAGCTCGCCGCACCCCTTGCGGCGCGTCTCATCAAGGCTCGTCAGGATGCGGTCCACCGGCGGGATCTGCACGTTGCGCGGCGCGACGTGGCCGCTGCGCTGGTTGCGCGCGATCTCGAGGATCTCGTAAACGCCGATGCGGCCGAGGTCGCGCGCCGGCACCAGCTCGTCGTGCTCGGTCACGATCACAAGGCCTGCGCGCTCGAGCGCGCTCGCCATCTGCGCCACGGCGATACCGGGAAGCCCAAGCTCAGTGGCGAGCCGGTTCACCGTCCAGCGCCGCCCGCCCGCCACATGCGTGCGACCGACGAAGTACATGAGCTTCAGCGACAGCTGCTCGAGCTCCACGCTCGAGAGACGCAGTTGCTGCAACCCGAGGCGCAGGTAAGTCGGGTTCTGCACGTAGAAGGACAGTTGCGCCCCGGCGAGCAGGATCAGCCACCCGAAATAGGTCCACAGGAGTGCCGCCACCACGAAAGCAAAGCCCGCGTACACAATCGTGAGACGCGTGGAATAGACCACGAACGCCGTGAACATCTTGCCGACCGCCGCCCACAGCACCCCACCCACGACTGCGCCGGTCAGCGCCGCGCGCCAGTGCACGCGGGTGTTGGGGATCATCATGTACGCGGCGGTGAAGAACGCCGTCACCATCGCGTAGGTCGCAAGCGCGATGCCGGTGCCGCGCAGGTGCTGCAGCAGCGGCCAGCGCACCACCTGCTGCACCGGCGCACTGTCGAGCGCGGAGTGCGACAGGCTGATGAAGCCCACCAGCAGCACGGGGCCTGCGATCAGGAGCGTGGTGTATTCGGCGATGCGCCGGGCAAAGCTGCGCGGCTGGTCCACGTGCCACAGGAAGTTGAAACTGTCCTCGACCTTCTTGATGGTGCCCACCAGCGTCCAGGCGAGCAGCGCGAAGCCCAGCGAGCCGACGATGCCGCTGCTGACGTGATTGGCGAACTGCACTACCCGCGTGGTGAGCTCGGTCGCCGCCGCCCCGCCGACCGGGCGGAAGAATTCGTACACGATCGGCTCAAGATCGCGGTGGCCGCCGAAGAGTTTGAGGATCGCGAAGCTGAAGGCGAGCAGTGGTATGAGCGACAGGAGCGTGGTGTACACCAGGCCCATGGCGCGCAGGTTGATCTCCCCGCGCAAAAGATCGCGCACCACCGCGTACGGGTAGCGCAGCACGCGCAGCGCTTCCCCGCCCATCCCGACGCGCATGGAGGCCGGGCCAAAAAAGCACCAGTCAAGGAAGGCCCAGATGCGCATCCACATGGCTTAAGGATACAGTGCGCCCCGTCAAGGCGGTGGGCCGATGTCCCGAAATCCAGCATTCCCAGAACGCATCGTCTGCCTGACGGAGGAGACAACCGAAACGCTGTACCTCATGGGCGAGGACTGGCGCATCGTCGGTATCTCGGGATTCACCGTGCGTCCACCGCGCGCGCGGCGCGAGAAGCCGCGGGTGTCGGCGTTCACCAGCGCCAAGACCGCGCGCATCCTCGCGCTCCAACCCGACCTCGTGCTCGGATTCTCCGACCTGCAGGCCGACATCGCAGCCGAACTCATCCGCGCCGGCCTTGAAGTTCACGTCTTCAATCACCGCAGCATCGCCGACATCCTGCGCATGATCCGCACGCTCGGCGGCATGATCGGCTGCGAAGCCAAAGCGCTCGCGCTCAGCGATTCCCTCGAGGCGGGCTTGCGGGAGGTACGCGCGCGGGCGGCGGGCCTCGCGCGACACCCGCGGGTGTACTTCGAGGAGTGGGACAC
>PLEC01000036.1 GCA_003136935.1 Gammaproteobacteria bacterium | reverse complement strand
CTGGCGATCGCGCGCCGCGATGATTACGCGCGCGCCGGCATTCCCATGTTGCCGGTCACGCACGGGGTTGCCCATACGCGCCTGCAGGTGCTGCTGTACACGGTGCTGCTCACGCTGGTAACGCTCATGCCGTTCCTGACGCACATGAGCGGACTTTTGTACCTCGCCGCGGCGCTGGTGCTCAACGCCGGGTTTATCTACTACGCGCTGGCGCTGAAGATCACCGCGCGTGAAGAGCTGCCGATGCGGGTGTTCCACTTCTCGGTGAGATACCTGATGTGGCTGTTCGCGGCGCTGCTGGTGGACCACTACCTGCCGGTGCTGCGCGGCGCTTAGTCTACGCAGGCCGCAAAAGCCGCGCCTTTTGCGGCCGGTAACGAAGCTGACGTCCGAAAAACGGCCACAGGCCGTTTTTCCAATTTACTAGGGCAGATCAAACAACAGCACTTCGGCATCCGCACCGTCGTGCAATGTAAGCCGCGCCGGACCTGCGGTGCGCGCGCCGTCGCCCGCCTCAAGGCGGGTATCACCCACCGACACGGCGCCCCCCGCCACCTGCAGCCAGGCGCGCCGGCCGCCTGCCAGTTCGTAGTCGGCGCGCTCCGCGCCAGTGAAGAGTCCCGCGTAAACGCGCGCGTCCTGGCGCAGGCTCACCGAGCCTTCACCGCCGTCGTGCGAAGCAATGAGCCGCAGACGGCCGCGCTTGTCGGCGGCCGTGAAGTGTTTCTGCTCGTAGCCCGGCGGCAGGCGCAGGGCTTCGGGGGTGATCCAGATCTGCAGCAGGTGCACTTCGGTATCGGCGGACGGATTGAACTCGCTGTGGGTCACGCCGGTGCCGGCGCTCATGCGCTGCACGTCGCCGGCGCGAATAACCGAGCCGTTGCCCATCGAGTCGCGGTGCTGTAGCTCCCCGGCAAGGATGTAGGTGAGGATTTCCATGTCACGATGCCCGTGTTTGCCGAAGCCTTCACCGGCGGCAACGCGGTCGTCGTTGATGACGCGCAGCGGGCCGTATTCGATCCACTCCGGATCCTGGTAATCGGCGAACGAGAACGTGTGGTAGGTCTTCAGCCAGCCGTGGTCGAAGTAACCGCGCTCGCTGGCGCGGCGCACCTCAAGCACGGCGGGCGGCATCCGCGCTGCGCTCGAGGTTCAACTGCCAGGTGTAGATGACCGTGTCCTTTAGCAATAACATGCCGGCAGAGCGGTAGTGGCTGGCATCGACCTGGCCGAGGTGCTCCGCGCCGTGGTAACCGGAAGTCTCGCAGCCGTACACCGACACGATGGACGGGCCGATGACGGCGAAGCGCCCGAGGAGCGTGCCGAACATGGCGCTCTCGAAAGTCCACTTCATGGTGCCGCTGGCGCTCGTCGGGCGTTCGATCATGTACGCGTGCACGAACTCCGTCGGCGGCGAACCGAGCACCTTGAGCGTCCCGGACAGCAGCCAGCAGTCCGGGGAATGCGCAATCTCGGTTCTGCCGATGGCTTCGAGCGGCTCGCCGTCCGCGCGCCACAGCGTCCCGGTCGAGGTCCACACAGCCGGCTCGAACAGGAACGTATGCGTCATGCGTGCATTATGGCGCGCTCGTAAGCTTCAGGGTACGTTGCACGGAAGCGACAACAGAAGAGGCATTTTATGCTCACGGAACGCATCTGGTCGGGCAACTCCTGGCGCAACTTCCATTATCTGATCGCCTGTCCGGAGAGCGGCGAGGCACTCGCGGTGGATCCGCTCGAGTGGCAGCTGTGCCTCGCCGCGGCACGCGAGCGCGGCTGGCAGATCACCCAGATTCTCAATACGCACGAGCACCCCGACCACACCGGCGGCAACGCGGGATTGAAGGCCGCGACACACGCACCGGTGCTGGCGCATGCGGCCGCTGCGGCGCGCATCGGCGGGGTAGACCGTGGGCTCGCCAAAGGGGACATCATCAAGGTCGGGCGTACCGTGGAGCTGGAATGCCTGGATACCCCCGGGCACACGCTCTCGCACGTGTGTCTGCTGGCGCGCGGCGAGGAGCCGGCACTGTTCTGCGGCGACACGCTGTTCAACGCCGGCGCCGGCAACTGCCACAACGGCGGCGATCCGGAGCGTCTTTACGAGACCTTCGCGACCCAGCTGGCGCGCCTGCCGGACGAGACCCGGGTATTTCCCGGTCACGAGTACCTGGCGCGCAATCTGGAATTCACGCTCGATCGCGAGCCGGGCAACCGCGACGCGGCGCGCCTGCTCGAGCAGGCGCGCGGCCACAACCCCGCGGCGGCGGCCGTCACCACGCTCGGCGAGGAGAAGCGCATCAACACCTTCTTCCGCCTGCAGAACCCGACGGTAATCGCGCGCCTGCGCGAGGCGTTCCCGGAAGTCGGCGAGCATCCCGACGCCCGCACCGTGTTCGTGAAGCTGCGCGAGCTGCGCAATCGCTGGTGAGGGCCGGCGCGCTAGTAATCGCGCTGCCGCGCGCTTCCCGCTACTCTTGGCCCCTTTGGGCGCGCAGAGGTTCCATGGACTCTTCTTTCTATCGGCGCTGCTTCCAGGTGGCCGCGGCCGCGCTTCTGGGCTACATGCTGTTTCAGGTCGTGAGCCCGCTGCGCGGCATGCTGGGATGGGCCGCGGTACTGGCCTTCATCCTCCACCCGCTGCATGAGCGGCTCGCCCGCCGCCTGAAGGGCCGAAAGGCCCTGTCGGCCGGCATTCTCACCGCGCTCACGCCGTTCTTCGTGCTCGCCCCGCTCGCGGTACTGGGGGTCGTGTTCGCCGGCCAGGTGGCGCGCGTCGTGGAGTCCCTGCGCACTCACAGCTTCATCTCCTACCCGGAACTCGTCGAGCGCCTCGCCGGTTATCCGTTCATCGGCGGCGCCGTCGCCTGGGTGCGCGAAAACGCGGAAGTCAGCGCCGCGCAGGTGCAGGGCTGGATGACCGAGAGCGTGCAGGTGCTCCTGAGGTCCGCCGCGGCGACCGGCGGCAGTGTCGCACTCGGGGTGTTCGGCACACTGGTCGGATTTTTCATGATGCTGTTCATGCTGTTCTTTTTCCTCCAGGACGGGCGCGCGATGTTCGCGAGCCTCACGCGCCTCGTCCCGGTGGAGCCTGCGCGGCGCGCGAAGCTCCTGAAGTACCTGGCCGACGTCACGCGCGCCGTGGTGTTCGGCTCGGCGGCCACCGCGCTCATCCAGGGCGTGGCGGTCGGCGTCGGCTTCGCGCTGGTGGGCCTGCCCTCGCCGGTGGTCTTCGGCGTACTCGCCACCATCGCCGCCTTCCTGCCGGCGGGGGCTGCAATGGTGCTGCTTCCGGCGGTGCTGTATCTGGCCATCACCGGGCGCTGGGGCGCGGCGATTTTCCTCGCCTTCTGGACCGCGGCCCTGTGGATCAGCGAGAACATCCTGCGACCCATCCTTACCGGACATCACGCACAGGTCTCGACGCCGGCGATTTTCGTCGGCGCCATTGGCGGCGCGGCGGCCTTCGGCATCCTGGGACTGGTGATCGGGCCGGTGTTGCTGAGCTTCGCGGTCGCGCTGGTGCGCTTCGCGCAGGAGCAACGCCCACGGGAAGGCTAAGAGCGCCGGCGGGATTCCCGTAGAATGCGCCGGCCATGGATCTGTCCCCGGTCCTCAATCCTCTGAACGACGCGCAGCGCGCCGCCGTCACCGCCCGCTTAGGTCCGGTGCTGGTGCTCGCCGGCGCCGGCAGCGGCAAGACGCGTGTGCTGACGCATCGCATCGCCTGGGTGATCCAGGCCGAGGGCGTCTCGCCGCACGGGATCCTGGCGGTGACTTTCACCAACAAAGCCGCGGGCGAGATGCGCTCACGCGTGGAGCAGCTGCTCGGCATCCCCGGCAGCGCACTGTGGATCGGCACCTTTCATGGCATCGCGCATCGCCTGCTGCGCATTCACTGGCGTGAGGCGGGTCTGGTGCAGGGGTTCCAGATCCTCGACTCTGAAGACCAGCAGCGGCTCATAAAGAAAGTCCTCAAGGCAGCCGATCTCGACGAGACGCGCTGGGTGCCGCGCGAGGTGAAATGGTTCATCAATTCCAACAAGGACGAGGGACGGCGTCCGCAGCACCTGAAGGACGGCAACGATCCGACGCGCCAGCAGCTGATCAGACTCTACGCGGCCTACGAAGAAGCCTGCGCACGCAACGCAGTGGTGGACTTCGCGGAGCTGCTGCTGCGGGCATTCGAGCTGTGGCGCGACAATCCCGCGCTGCTGGCGCACTACCGAGCGCGTTTTCGGCACGTGCTGGTGGATGAATTCCAGGACACCAACGCCATCCAGTACGCGTGGATGCGGCTGCTGGCGCCGGCGGTCGCGCCGGCTGCTGCCGGCGAGGCGACAGCGCATGCCGGTCACCCCTTCGTGGTTGGCGACGACGATCAGTCCATATACCGGTTTCGTGGCGCACGCGTCGCCAACCTGCAGCAGTTTCAGCGCGATTACCCGCAAGCGCAGCTGTTTCGCCTCGAGCAGAACTACCGCTCGACCGCCACCATCCTCGAGGCCGCCAACGGCCTGATCGGCCACAACGCGGGACGCCTCGGCAAGAAGCTGTGGACCAGCGGCGCGCGCGGCGAGCCCATCCGGCTCTACACGGCTTTCAACGAACGCGACGAGGCGGAGTTCGTGACGCATCGCATCCGCGAGCGCGTGGCGCAGGGGGGGCTGCGGCGCGAGATCGCGATCCTGTACCGCTCGAATGCGCAGTCGCGCGTGTTCGAGGAGGCCTTCCTGTCGGCGCGCGTGCCCTACCGCGTATATGGCGGCCTGCGCTTCTTCGAGCGCGCGGAAATCAAGGACGCGCTGGCGTACCTGCGCCTGATCGCCAACCGCCGTGACGACGCCTCTTTCGAGCGCGTGGTGAATCTGCCGCCCCGCGGCATCGGGGCGCGCAGTCTCGAGGTGCTGCGCGCGCAGGCCAGGGCTGCGGGCTCCTCGCTGTGGGAGGCGGCCAGTGTCCTGGTTGGCAGCGCCGATGCGCTGGGGGCGCGTGCGGCGACGGCGCTGCATGGCTTCATGAGCCTCATCGAGCGCCTCGCCGGCGAGGGCGCGAACCTGGCTCTCCACGAGCAGGTGGACCAGGTTCTCAAGGGCAGCGGTCTCATCGAGCACTACAAGCGCGACAAGGCCGAGCGCGGTGAGGCGCGCGTGGAAAACCTCGACGAACTGGTG
This sequence comes from Gammaproteobacteria bacterium, assembly GCA_003136935.1. Lineage (GTDB taxonomy): Bacteria > Pseudomonadota > Gammaproteobacteria > Steroidobacterales > Steroidobacteraceae > 13-2-20CM-66-19. Next base: position 10,307 of record PLEC01000036.1, on the reverse strand, counting down.
AGTGCGGCGCGCGGCTTCACCCCCGAGGCGAGCGAGCTGCCGCCGCTGGAAGCCTTTCTCGCGCACGCGGCGCTGGAGTCCGGTGAGGGCCAGGCGGACGAGTGGGAGGACTGCGTGCAGATGATGACGCTGCACACCGCCAAGGGCCTGGAGTTCCCGGTGGTGTTCCTCTGCGGCCTGGAAGAAGGCCTGTTCCCGCACCAGCGCTCGCTCGCGGACCTGGACGGTCTCGAAGAGGAGCGGCGCCTGTGTTATGTCGGCATGACGCGCGCCATGCGCTCGCTGTACCTGACCTACGCCGAGCAGCGTCGCATGCACGGCGTGGACAGTTACGGACAGGCATCGCGCTTCGTGCGTGAAATTCCCGAGGCCCTCATCGAGGAAGTGCGCCCGCGCGTGCAGGTCTCGCGGCCNNGCGCGCGTACGTCACGGCAAGTTCGGCGACGGCGTCATCCTCAATGTCGAGGGCAACGGCGCGCAGGCGCGCGTGCAGGTGAGCTTCGAACGTCAGGGCACCAAGTGGCTGATGGTGCAGTACGCGAACCTCGAGCCGCTATGATTCACTGGAAAAACTGGCCTGCGGCCGTTTTTGTGCCGGACCCTCCCTGGCCGGCACCCTGCGGGCCGACCTTCGGTCGGCCAAATTCGCTCCGGCGAATTTGTCAGACTGTGCCTCCGTTGCCGGCGGCAAAAGGCGCGGCTTTTGCCGCCTGCGCAGCGGGGCCATGAGGCACCCCATGAAGATCCTGGTCCTCGCATGAAAATCCTCATCCTCGGTGCCGGTCAGGTCGGACGCACCGCCGCCCAACACCTGTCGCGCGAAGAGGCGAACGAGGTCACGGTGGTGGACGTAAATGAGGACACCCTGCGTGACCTGCAGGATCGCCTCGACGTGCGCACCGTGGCCGGCAACGCCGCCTGGCCGACGGTGCTGGAGGCGGCGGGCGCCGCGGAAGCCGACATCATCGTCGCGCTCACCTCGAGTGATGAAGTGAACATTTTGGCCTGCGAGGTGGCGTTCACGCTGTTCCGCACGCCCACCAAGATCGCGCGCATCCGGGCCGCCGAATACACCAGCAGAGATAAGCTGTTCGGGGCGGATGGCATGTCGGTGGACGTGTTCATCAGTCCCGAGCAACTGGTCACCGAGTACGTCGAGCGGCTCATCCATCACCCCGGCACGCTGCAGGTGCTCGACTTTGCCGACGGCAAGGTGCGCCTGGTGGGCGTGCGCGCGCGCCGCGGGGGTCTCCTAGTCGGACACGCCTTGCACGACCTGCCGCAGCACCTGCCGAAGATGGAGGTGCGGGTGGTGGCAATCTACCGCGACGGGCGCGCGCTCGCGCCCGAGGGCGAAACCGTCATCGCCGAGGGCGACGAGGTGTTCTTCCTCGCCGCGCGCGATGACATCCAGCGCGCCATGAGCGAGATGCGTCACGGCGATGATCCGGTGCGGCGCATAGTGATCGCCGGCGGCGGCAACATCGGCTTTCGCCTGGCGCAGACGCTGGAAAAACACAGCCAGGTGAAGCTCATCGAGCGCGACGCGCACCGCGCCCGCAAGATCTCGGAAGTTCTGGTGAACGCGATCGTGTTGCACGGCGACGCCGCGGATGAGGAACTGCTGATCGAGGAGAACATCGACAGCGCGGATGTGTTCGCCGCCCTTACCAACTCCGAAGAGGCCAACATCCTGTCGGCGATGCTCGCCAAGCGACTCGGTGCGAAGAAGGTCATGGCACTCATCAACAAACCCTCCTATACGGAGCTGGTGGAGAGCAGCAGCATCGACATCGCCATCTCGCCGCAGACCATCACCATCGGCTCGCTGCTCGCGCACGTGCGCCGCGGGGATGTGGTACGCGTGCACGCACTCAAGCGCGGCGCCGCCGAAGCGCTGGAAGCCATCGTGCACGGGGACGAGCGCAGCTCACGCGTGGTGGGCCGCACGGTGCAGCAGATCGCGCTCCCCGAGGGCGCCTCCATCGGCGCCATCGTGCGCGGCGATGAAGTCATCATGGCGCATCACGACACCTTCGTGCTCGCCGACGATCACGTCATCCTGTTCCTCGCCGATCGCCGCCACCTGGAAGCGGTCGAGCGGCTGTTCCTGCGCTCACCGCACTAGGACCATAAGCGCAGTGCTCCCGGTCGCAAATGTCCTGGGATGGCTGCTCGCGACCTTCGGGCTCGCGTGTCTTTTGCCCGTCGGCTGCTCGCTCATCATGGGCGACGGCGAGTGGCCGCGGCTGCTGCTGGCCGCGGCGCTGAATATCGGCGCGGGACTGGCGCTTGCGGCCATCACCTCACGGCCGCGACGGGAGCTGAAGCCGCGCGACGGCTTCCTGCTGGTCACGCTCGGGTGGCTGCTGCTGACGGCCGCCGGGGCCCTGCCGCTGCTCCTGACGCTGCCCTCCTTGAGCTTCACCGGCGGCTTCTTCGAATCCATGTCGGGCCTCACCACCACCGGATCGACGGTACTGAACGGGCTTGATGCGCTGCCGCCATCGGTGAATTTCTGGCGCCACTGCCTGGAATGGTTCGGCGGCCTCGGCATTATCGTCATGGCGCTCGCGGTGTTGCCGCTGCTCGGCATCGGCGGCATGCAGCTCTACAAGGGCCAGGCGCCGGGACCGGTGAAGGACGAGCGCCTCGCGCCGCGCATCACCGCGACAGCCAGGTCGCTGTGGTTCGTGTACGCGTTGCTCACCGCGGCCGGCATCGTGAGCCTGCGGGTGTGCGGCATGTCCTGGTTCGACGCCATCTGCCACGCGTTCTCGGCGGTGGGCCTGGGCGGCTTCTCGACCCACGATCGCAGCATCGCGTACTTCAACTCCCCGGCGATCGAGCTGGTGCTCGCGGTGCTGATGGTGATCGCCTCACTCAACTTCGCGCGTCACTTCATTGCGCTGCGCCGCCTGTCCATCGAGGGTTACAAGCACGACCCGGAGGTCAAAGGCATCTTCGCCATCCTGTCGGTGAGCGTGCTCGGCATCGCGACGCTGCTCGCCTGGCACGGCGTGTACCCGGATTTCATGACGGCACTGCGCCACTCGGCGTTCACCGTTATTTCGCAGGCCACCACCAGCGGGCTCACCACCCAGGACTACCAGCAGTGGCCGGTGTTCGCGCCGTACTGGATGTTGTTCCTGTCGTGCATCGTGTGCAGCACCGGCTCGACCGGTGGCGGCATCAAGATGTTCCGTACCCTGCTGCTCGCGCGCCAGGCGGGGCGGGAGCTGAAGCTCCTCATCCACCCGAGCGCCATGGCGCCGGTGCGGGTCGGCGGCCGCACCATTCCCGACAGCGTCGGGCACGCGGTGCTGGCGTTCATCTTCCTGTACTTCATGACGGTGGTGATGCTGACCTTCGCCATGCTGCTCACGGGCCTCGACTTCGACTCGTCTTTCACCGCCGTCGTGACCTCGATCAACAACACCGCCCACGGCTTCGGTCCTCCCGGCGCGGTGCATAACTTCCACTCGCTCACGAGCGTGCAGATCTGGGTGTGCGCGGCGGCGATGCTGCTGGGAAGGCTGGAGATCTTCAGCGTGCTGGTGCTGTTCCGGCGCGCCTACTGGCGCAAGTAGCGGTCAGTCCCGTAGTGCCGGCCGGCAGCTGCCGCAGCATTCAGCTGTGGATGTAACTTTCGAGCTGCGCGATCTGCTGTTGCTGCTCGGCGATGACTGCCTTCACCAGGTCGCCGATCGACACCATGCCGATGACGCCTCCGGCGTCGGTGACCGGCAGGTGCCGCACGCGCCTGTCGGTCATGAGCTGCATGCATTTCTGCACCGAGTCATCGAGCGACACGGTGAGCACCGCGGCGGTCATGATGTCGCGTACCGGCGTGTCAGCCGAGGAGCGCCCGAGCAGGATCACCTTACGGGCGTAATCGCGCTCGGACACGATGCCGTTCAGGACTGAGCCGCTCATGACCAGCAGCGCCCCGACGTGGTGTTCGGCCATGAGGCGCACCGCCTCCAGCACCGGTGCGTGGGGCTGCACTGAATAAATCGCCCGGCCCTTGTCTTCCAGCAACTGGCGCACGATCGTCATGAGCGTCTGAGCCTAGCGCGCTGCCGGCGCGACTTCCACTGTCAGCGTGACGTCAGCGGTAACGTCGAGGGTTCCGGCTTCCACCGGCGTCGCCACCTCGGCCATTGCGGCCGCGACGCGCGGCGCGCCCATGTAGGGACGCACCGGCATCACGCGCGGGCTCAGCTCCTCGACGCTGAGGACGCGCACGACCTTAAGTCCCAGCGCGCCGGCCAGTACCTCCGCCTCGGCGCGCGCCCGCAGCGCCGCCTCGCGCAGCGCCTCGGCACGCACCGCGTCCTGGTCGCGCAGGGTGAATTGAATACCCTGCACGTGATTGGCCCCGGACTGGGCCGCGCTGTCGATGACGCTGCCGATTTTCGCCAGGTCATCCAGCGTCACCTGCACCACGTTCGCGGCGGTGTAGCCGGTGAGGGTCGGCTCGGCGCCGTTCGGGTGGTACTGGTAATTCGGGTTGAGCGAATAGCTGATGGTCTTGAGCACGGCCGTGGGGCCCGCGCTCTTGCGCACTGCGGCCAGCATCGCATCCACGTCGCGGGCGTTCTGTTGCGCCGCCTCCTGGGAGTGCGTGGCGCGCGTCGTCACACCGACGTCGATCTGCACGCGGTCGGGCCTGGCGGTTACTTTCGCGTCGCCGGTGACGCGGATTGACGACAGGGTGGGCGGGCTCTGCTGCGCCAGCGCCGGCGCAATCGCCGCGGCGGCAAGCAGCACGGGTAGCAGCACGAGGCGCATGCACGCATTCTACTCGCCGCGCGTGCGGCAGTTCATACTTTGCGTAAGCTGATGCGCGCGATGCCATGTCGGCGGCGTATACACACGGTGATGCAGTTACGGGAAATACATGTCGGTCCCGATCGCTTCGAGGTCACGGCCGAGGACGCGTTCCTCGTCACCGAGCTGCAGTCCGCGCTCGCCGTGTGTGTCTATGACACCAGCGGGGAAGCCGGTGCCCTGCTGCAACTGCGTTGCGTCGCGAAAGCCTCCAAGCCCGCGGACGCGACCGACACCACGCTCGCCACCGAGATGCTGCTGCTCGACCGCTGCCTTGAGGCGCTGCGCGCGATTGCCCCCGGCGCGCGCCACCTGCAGGGACGTATCGTGGCGCACCTCGCGGACGCGCCGCACGCGCGGGCCCTGTGCGAGAGCGTGGTGAGCCTCGTGCGGCGCTACCTGGAGGATGGCCAGGTGCACGTGCTGCCCGAGGACATCGCCGCCGGCCCCATGCGCACCCTGCGTTTCCGGCCCAGCATGGGTTGGGTGCGCACCGGGGCTTAGGGGCAGCCGTGCCAACCGGGCGCGCAGCCGCAGTGCCGGTCCCGGTGCGCGCGGCGCTGGAAGAACTGCTCGGTGCGCCCATCGGTCACGTGCGCGTGATCGAGCGCTCCTGGTTCGCGCGCCTGCACGGACGGGCGGTCGCCACCACCCGCCGCGGCCGTATCTATCTGCGCGGCAGCGCCGCGGACTTCTGGAGCGATCCGCCGCTCATGCTGCACGAGTACTGCCACGTCATCAGACAGTGGGAAACAGGCGCGCTCACCGCCGTGCGCTATGTCGTGGAATGTCTGCGCCACGGCTACTGGAACAACCGTTTCGAGATCGAAGCCCGCGCGTTCGCCGCAGCGCACAGCGCCCGACTGCACCGGCGCTTGCTGGGACTGCCGCCGCGCTGATTCATGGGCCGAAATCGCTTCGAAGCGATTTCGGCAGACAGTAGCTTGCGTTTCAGTTGGTCAGCCGAGGATCTTCTCGCGGTAGTAGAGCCTGCCGGCGATCACACACAGCGCCACACCCAGCGCCAGCGTCGCGGCCACCGACAGCAGCTGGTACAGGTGCCGCAGCGGCTCCTCGCGCAGCACGCTCATGATGAGGAAGTGCTGGCTGAGTGAGGGCACAAGCATCAGCGCCGCCGTGGGGCGCAGCCCCATGATCCCGGCGAACACCAGCGGCAGGGTCGGCACCATGAGCATGACGCCCAGGTAGGTCTGCGCCTCGCGCATGGTGCGTGTGGAGGCGGCGACGATGGTCATGAGTCCGGCGCCGACCGGGACCATCGGCAGGCAGTACAGGATGAGCCGCACGACCACGGCGGGGGGCATGTTGACACTCATCCCCATGCGCTCGAGGCCGGAGAAGTGCAGCACGATCGCAAAGGCGGCCGCGGTGATGGTCAGCGACAGCGTCATGTACGCGCAGGTGGTCAGGATCTTGCCGGCGAGCAGTTGCCAGCGCGGCACCGGGACCGTAAGCAGCGGCTCGAGCGAGCCGCGCTCACGCTCCCCCGCGGTGGCATCGATCGCCAGATACATGCCGCCCATCAGCGTGGCGAACAGGATCAGGTAACTGAGCATGCCGAGCGCCAGCACCGAGCGCGTCTCGGGCGTCGACACGTCGACGTCCCTCACCACCACCGCCGACAGCACCAGCGGGTCAAGCCCGCGCGCCACCAGGCGCAACCGCGCCAGCTCCTGACCGTAACGGTTGATGAGGCCGCGCACCCGCTCGACCTGCGACGCGGCGCTGGCGTTGGAAGCGTCCGTGTACAGGGTGAGGGGCGCCGGAGTTGCATCCGCCAGGTGGGCGCCGAAGTCCGCGGGGATGTCGAGCACCATGAGCCGCCCATGGGCGGCAACTGCGGCGCGTGCGGCCGCGTCATCCAGGGCCACCGGGGCGACGAGCACCTGGTACTGCCTGAGAAACGCCAGCAGGTTCGGTGCGCGTTGCGCGTGCGCGACCGCGACCGTCACCGGCTGGTCGCTCTCGCGCATTCCAACCCGGAAGCTGGTGGAGCTGACGGCCGCGAATATCAGCGGGCCCAGCAGCGGACCTAACACCAGCGCCGAGATCATGGTGCGCCGCTCGCGCAGGTTTTCCCGGAACTCCTTGGCGAATACCGCGAGGATGGCGTGCATCACGAGCCGCCTTCGGCGCCGGTAAGCGTCACGAAGGCGTCCTCGAGGGTTGCGGCACCCACGCGCGCGCGGATCTGCTCCGGCGTCCCGGCCGCGAGCACCGTGCCGTGCGCGATCACCACCAGCTCATCGCACAGCGCGCTCACCTCCTGCATCACGTGGCTCGAGAACAGGATGCAGTGGCCCGCGTCGCGCAGGCTCACCAGCAGCGCGCGCAGATTGCGCACCGCCATGACGTCAAGACCGTTGGTCGGCTCATCGAGCAGCAGGTTCTGCGGTCCGTGCACCAGCGCCCGCGCCAGCGCGGTCTTCACGCGCTGCCCCTGCGAGAAGCCGCGGGCGCGCCGGTCGGCAAACTCCTCCATGTCGAGAAGTTCAACCAGCTGCTGCGCGCGGCTGCGCGCGGCGGCGCTCTTCAGCCCCTGCAGCGCGCCGAAGTAGAGAATGTTCTCGCGCGCGGTGAGGTTGGCGTAGATACCGGCGCCGTGCGGCAGCACGCCGATGCAGCTGGCGGCGCGCAGCGGCGCGCACATCACGCTGTGGCCGTCGATGAAGGCATCGCCGGAGTCGGGTTTGAGCACCGTGTACAGGATCCGCAGTGTCGTCGACTTGCCGGCGCCGTTGGGCCCCAGGAGCCCGGTGATGCGGCCGTCGCGCGCGCGCAGACTCAGGTCCCGCACGGCGACCACCGCGCCGAAACGTTTGTCGAGATTGTTGGCTTCGATCACGCGCGTGCCTGTCAGTGCTAGGGTCCCGGACCGTTGCGGGAGATGAAGAACGCCTGCGGCCGCGCCTCCTGCGTGCAGGCAACATCCAGGCCATCGACGCTCGCGCTTTCGTAGAAGCGCTCGAGCAGGCGCGCCACGCACGGCGTGGCGAGCTGCGAGTGCCCAAAGCCCGGCAACACCAGGCTCAGGCTGTGATGCAGGCCGCGCCGCGCCTGGGCCGCGAAGGACGGCGGCGTCACCGGGTCATCGCTGCCCGACAGCAGCAGCACCGGCACGTCGCTTTGCAGCGGAGCGTGAAAGTCAGCATCCACAGGGCCGCGCGGCCAGGCACCGCACAGCGTGATGAGACCATCGAGCTGGCGGGTGCCCATGAAGGTGCGCGCCAGCGCGGCACGGTCGATGGACTGCGCCGGGTAGAGCGGCACGTCCTCCGAACACACCACCGTGTTGTGCATGCCGATGGCGAACTCACCGGCGTAGTCGCGGCTGATGAGGCGAAACTGCGCCGCCAGCGCCGTGAAGTCGTGCTCGGCGTCGGCCTGGTGCAGCAACAGCGGCAGCAGCGCCGCGCCTGCCGGGGAGTAAACCAGGAAGCGCAGCACCGCCGCGAGGTGCTGGGCGGTGAAATCCATGTGCACCGGCTCCCCGGAGGTCGGATCGGCAATGTTCACGGGCACGGCGCGCAGNNTTGCGGCGGCACGACGCCGTCGAGCACCACGGCACGCGTATGCGCGGGGAAACGGCGCAGGTAGTGCTGCGCGACGCGTGTGCCGTAGGACACCCCGTACAGGTCCACCTGGTTGTAGCCGAAGGCGGCGCGCACGCGCTCCAGATCCTGCACCGCGAGACTGGTGGTGTACTGCGCGACGTCGGCGACCGGTGTGAGTGCGGCGAGACAGCGCTGCGTCTGGGAGAGCAGCTGGGCATCGCTCTCGCTGTAGAGCTCCTCCTCGGATAGCGCGCAGTTGAGCGCCTGGGACTCACCGGTGCCACGCTGATCCACGAGCACGATGTCCCGGTCGCGGTGAATGCGCGCAAAGGCGCCGGCGGTTTGCGCGTAAAAGGCGCCCGCCGCCGTGCCCGGGCCGCCGGCAAGCACGAACAGCGGATCCGGGCGCTTGTTGCGATTGACCGCCGGCACGACGGCCACGCGCAGCCTGATCTGCCGCCCTGCCGGGCGCTGGGGATTTTCCGCGACGGCGAGTTCCATGCACTGCGCTGCCACCGTCGCCAGATGCAACGGGTGCTCGAGTTCGCAGGCGGAGAGGGCGGGTGCAGGTGGCGGCGCTGCGGCAGCGTGTGGCGCGCTCACCGCGACCAGCCCCAGAATCACCAGGGCACTCAGACCGGGAATGAAGTCCCGCATCAGCAGCGGATGCGGACGCTGTCGGCCCGGGATGCCCTCGCCATGCCGCATGATGTCATCCGCGGCATGCCAGCTACAATACGTGCCCCAACACTTGAGCCATCGCGCCGTGAGCCAGCTGCGTACATCCAACCGCGAAAGCTTCGACGTCATCGTCATCGGCGGAGGCCATGCCGGCACCGAAGCCGCGCTGGCGGCTGCGCGCCTGGGCGCCCGTACGCTGCTCCTGACCCAGAGTATCGAGACGCTCGGGCAGATGAGCTGCAATCCCGCCATCGGCGGCATCGGCAAAGGTCACCTGGTGCGCGAGATCGACGCGCTTGGCGGGGCCATGGCGCGCGCCACCGACCGCGCCGGCATCCAGTTCCGTACCCTGAACGCGAGCAAGGGACCGGCGGTGCGCGCGACGCGTGCCCAGGCCGACCGGCAGCTGTACCGCCAGGGGATCCGGGCGTTGCTCGAGAACCAGCCGGACCTGGCGCTCTTTCAGCAGGAGGCCGCGGATCTCGTGGTGGAGGGCGGCCGCGTGCTCGGCGTGGTGACTGCCACGGGGATTGTTTTCGAGGCGCCCGCGGTGGTGCTCACGGTCGGCACATTCCTGGGCGGACGCATGCACGTCGGCCTCACGCAGTCCGAGGGCGGCCGGGCCGGCGATCCGCCGTCCAATCGCCTCGCGGCGCGGTTGCGAGAGTTGCCGCTGCGCGTCGAGCGCCTGAAGACCGGCACCCCGCCGCGCATTGACGGCCGCACGATCGACCGGTCCGTCATGACTAAGCAGCCGGGAGATGAACCGGCCCCGGTATTTTCGTTCCTCGGGCGCGCTAATGAGCACCCAGAACAGATTAACTGTTTCATTACCGCCACTAATGAGCGCACACACGACATAATCCGCGGCGCGACCGATCGCTCGCCCATGTTCACCGGGGTGATCGAGGGCGTGGGTCCGCGGTACTGCCCGTCGGTCGAGGACAAGGTCGTGCGCTTCGCGCAAAAGACCTCGCACCAGATTTTCGTCGAGCCCGAAGGCCTCACCACCCATGAGATTTATCCGAACGGGATCTCGACCAGCCTGCCCTTCGATGTGCAATGCGAGTTCGTGCGCACCATCCGCGGCTTCGAGCAGGCGCACCTCACGCGTCCCGGTTACGCCATCGAATACGACTTCTTTGATCCGCGGGATCTGAAGCTCTCGCTCGAGACGCGCCCGCTTGCGGGCCTCTACTTCGCCGGCCAGATCAACGG
>PLEC01000011.1:88013-99645 GCA_003136935.1 Gammaproteobacteria bacterium | reverse complement strand
CTTCCTGCGATTTCGGCCAATGGTTTAGCGGCCGCGTTCGATCGTGTGCAAGGGCACGGCAGGCGATGCACTCAACACCGGGCGGTTAGCTTCCGGGGCCGTAAGCGGCTGACATTCTTTTAAGGTAGCCAGGCAGCGCGCCGCGAGCCGCTGATACTCATGCGTGCCGGTGGCCTTCCAGGCGATCTCCTCCGCCTTGAGCTCGCGCACGACGCGCCCCGGGATCCCCGTGACCAGCGTGCGCGCCGGTACGATGAAGCCTGCACGCACAAAGCTCGCCGCGCCGACGATGGCCTCCTCTTCCACCACCGCCTCGTCCATGACGATGGCGCCGATACCGATCAGGGCGCCGCGCCGGATGGTGCAGCCATGCAGCACCGCGCCATGCCCGATGTGGGCGTCCTCTTCGAGCAGGGTCGTGCGCGCCGGGAAGGTGTGCAGCACGCATGAGTCCTGCACATTGGAACCCGCGCCGATGATGATGCGGCCCAGGTCCCCGCGCAGCGAAGCGCACGGACCGATGTAACAGCGGGCGCCCACGATCACATCGCCGATGAGCACCGCCTGCGGGTGCACGAAGGCCCCGGGTGCCACGACCGGAATGAGCCCGTCGACTGAGTAAATGGCCATAGTGAGGGTGTGTCAGCCCGAGTGCCGCCTGGTCTGTATCGCGCGCACGGCGGCGCGGAATTCTTCCGACTGCAGCCGCTCGCCGAAAATCTTCGCTTCCTCGTCAATCCGCGCCAACACCTGCGCGGGGTCACCGCGCAGCAGGCGGCGGGCGGCGAGCAGCGCTTCAAGTGGCTGCGCCGCGATCGCCCGCGCCAGCGTGCGTGCCTCGCGGATGAGCTCAGCCTCCTCGACCACGCGGTTCACGAGCCCCATCGAGTGCGCGCTCGCCGCATCGAACGGCTTACCGAGCAGCAGCAGTTCCGCCGCGCGCTGCTGACCCACGAGCCGCGGCAGCAGCAGCGAGCTGGCGGCCTCAGGCACGAGTCCCAGCGACACGAAGGGCATGGAAAACACCGTGGTACGTGCCGCCACCACCAGATCACAGTGCAGGAGCAGCGTCGTGCCGATGCCGACGGTCTGGCCGTGCACGGCCGCCAGCAGCGGCTTGCCGAAAGTCGCGAGCGCGCGCAGCAGCCGCAGGATGGGGTTGTCGCCGCTGAACTTAAGCCCGCCGAGAAAATCATTGAGGTCGTTGCCGGCGGTAAAACCTGCGCCCTCACCGCTCAACAGCACCGCGCGCACCGTGGTGTCGGCCTGCGCCTGAGCGAGGGCGGCGCACAGCGCGTCGTACATCGCCAGTGTGATGGCGTTGCGCTTCTCGGGACGATTAAGCCGTATTTCGCACACCCCGTGCGCGCTGGACACCAGGATCTGAGCGCTCACGATGAGTGCTACCGCATCTGCGGCGCCGCGGCCGCCGCTGCGTGGGGGCGGAAGTCGACCTCGCTGTCCGCCGCCAGCCACACCAGCGCCGCCCAGGCGGCTACATTCTGGTCCAGCTGCTGCCGGTCGATCTTATCGAGCGTGTCGTCAGGGGTATGATGGATGTCGAAGTAGCGCGTGCCGTCCTGCATGAGGGCAAATGCCGGCACTCCCGCCTCCACCGACGGCCCGGTGTCAGTCTCGGGCTCCGCGGGGTCCTTCCCCATCAGCACCCCAATGGGTGCGAGGACCCGTGTGACCTCACGCGAGAAGTCGCTGTTGGCGACCGCCGCCGGCAACGCCACGCGGTAGACACGATCGGCGCCGAAATCGCTTTCGCCCGCGATCACGTGGGTCGGGAGTTCCGCCATGTGGTTGTCGCGGTAGGAATGCCCGCCGAAGGCGAAAAAGGGCGCCACCGGCTGCGCCACCTCTTCGGAGCCGAACAGCACCACACGCACGGTCCGGCGCGGCTTATGCGGCAGGTCGAGAATGAGTTTCGCGGCCGCGACCATGATGGCGGTGCCCGTGCCGTCATCAATCGCGCCCGTGCCCTGGTCCCAGCTGTCCAGGTGCCCACCGATGAGCACCACCCCCGGGGATTTGTCGCGCCCGCGCACGTCCGCCACCACGTTCTGCGAATGGGCGTCCGGCACGTAGGAGGCGCCCGAGAAGAGCTTCACGCGCACTGTCTGGCCGAGGGCTGCAATCCGCTCGATCTGGTCGGCATCCGGATTCGAGAGCGCGAAGCTCGGCAGCGGCACGTGCCCGTCAATGTAGCGCGTGGTACCGGTATGCGCGATGCGATGATTGTCAGTGCCCGCCGAGCGCAGCAGGTAGGCGATGGCGCCGCGCCGCGCCGCCTCACCCGGACCATCGGCGCGCGCCGCAAACGCCGGCCCGTAGCCCGCGCCGTCCTGCATGCGCACCATGCGGTACGCCACCATGGCGATCTTGCCGGTGAGCGATCCGGGAGCCGCGGCCTTGAGCGCTTCAAAGTTCGGGAAAATGACTACGTCGCCTTCGAGTCCTGCGGCGGGCGTGGGTGGGGATTCACCCAGCGCGGCCACGACCAAAGGCTGCACCGAGGGGGCGACGAGTTCCGCGTGCTCGGGCCCGCGCACCCACGCGGTGATCGGGAACGTCTCGATATGCACGTTCTCGAAGCCCAGTGCCTTCAGGCGCGCGGCGGCCCACTGCGCTGCGTCGTGCTCGTTCGTCGAGCCCGCCGGGCGCGGCCCGAAGCGGGTCGTGAGTTCACTCACCCAGCTGAAGGCCACGTCGTGGCCCGCCGTGGCAGCATCGCGCAGCTGCGCGGCGACCTCCTCGGCCGAAGGCGTGGGGGTGGCAGGGGTCGCGGCGGTGGCGGCAGTGAGCACGGCAACGGCGGCGAGCAACAGGAGAGAAACGGTCGCGGATTTGTGGCGCACGGTGAGACTTTCGGTCTGGCCTGAGAGGCGACCGCGCATTCTACGCAAGCCTTCCCGCGCACACCATGCAGGCGCACTTTTGCGGTTACTTTGGCAGTTGCGCGATCGTCAGCCACCGTGGCAATCCCTAAGGCGCGCCCGACCCTGCTGATCGCCTCGACCATGCTGCGGTTGACGGGGTCATCGGTGACGTGGCTGATGAACTGGCCGTCGATCTTGAGAAAGTCCACCGGCAAGGCCTTCAGGTACACGTAAGGAGGACACGCCGGTGCCGAAATCATCGAGCGCGAAGCGGCTGCCGCGGCTCTTCAGCTCGCTCATGAGGAAGCGCGCGTTGGCGAGACTCGTGACCGCGGTGGTCTCGGTGATCTCAAAGCACAGCGCGCCGGCAATCGCAGGCTCGGCAACGCTCTGCGGGACGTGCCGGACAGGCCGATCGGTTCACCCGTCAACTCATCCACGAGCTTCAGCACCGCGTCGATCGCCGTCTATTGTCCCGCAGCAGCGGGATGGGTTGCGACCGCGGGTACGTCCGGGAAGCCCGCGCCTGCGATCACGGGTATGGAAAACGTCTGGCTGGTGCTCTGGCCCGTGGAGTCCACGACCAGCACGGCGGTCAGGGTGAAGATCCCGTCGCGCTTCGGCAGTACCTTGACGCTGTGATGGATGGGGGTGCCCTCCACGGGCTTGTCGGCGACCGGGATTTGCAGCCCGCTCACGATGTCCAGCCCCTCGTCGGCGGACATCTTGCCGATGACGCGGTCCACGGTGCCGTACAGCGGCACGATCACCACGTCCACGTCGAGGGGTTGCGCCACATCAGGACGCCCCTGCAGCTCAAATTTCACCTGCACCGGGAAAGGCCCGGCTCCTGGGGGCGTAACCCCGCTCACCATTCCGGGGGACAGGCCGTCAGCCTGCGCCGCCCTGGCGTGGCTGTGCTTCGCGGCGTGGCCCGCGCCCGACCTGTCGCCCGAACCACAGCCGGCGAGGACAGTCGCTAGGCCGAGAGCTGCTCCGAGACCGATAATCAGGTTCCTCATGGGCTAACAATAGCGCGTCCGCATAGCGGCGCGCACGTGCGCAAATCGGCACTTTGAGCTATCCGGCCCGCGAGAGCGGCGGGTCGTCGATCGCCTCGATCTGCTCGGCGAGATCCCGCAGGTACCCCTCCCAGTAACGCGCCTCGCCAAACCAGGGGAAGGCGCGCGGGAATGCCGGGTCGCGCCAGCGGTGCGAGACCCACGCGGCGTGATGCAACATGCGCAGGCCCCGCAGCGGCTCGATGAGTTGCATCTCCCTGAAGTCCAGCGCCGCAAACTGCTGATACCCCTCGAGCAGATCCGCCCATTGTCGCTGCTGCTCGGCGGGCGACCCGGAGATCATCATCCACAGGTCCTGCATGCGTGCGCCCATCGCACAGTCATCCAGATCGACGAACACCGGACCGTGCTCGTTCCACAGGAGGTTGCCGAGATGGCAGTCGCCGTGGACACGGATCGGATGCACATCGGCGGTGGCGGCGAACGCCTCGCTCACCCGCTCGAGCAACGCGCCGCTCACCGCCGCGTAGCGCTCGCGCAGCGCATCCGCGAGCAGCACGCTATCGCGCACCTGCGCGCGGGCCTGCCAGCCGAGCCGCTCGACGTCGATCTGCGGCCGCACGCTGAACGGCCGCGTGGCGCCGATCTGGTGCAGCCGCGCAAGAGCCCGGCCGAGGATCTGGCGCGCCTCGGGGGCGTCGAGCTCGGGGGCGTGCCCGCGCATCCACGGGAAGGCGGCGAAGCGAAATTCACGGTAGCGGCACAGCGTCTGCCCGCCGAGCACCAGCGGCGCTGCCACCGGCAGCTCCGCGGCGGCCAGCTCGTGCGTGAAGGCGTGCTCCTCGTCGATCTGCGCATCGCTCCAGCGGCCCGGGCGATAGAACTTCAGCACCAGCAGACCCTGCTCTGCGCCGATCTGGTAGACGCGGTTCTCGTAGCTGTTGAGTGCGAACAGCCGCCCGTCAGGATCCAGACCCGCGGCGGCCGCAGCCTCGAGCACCACCTCCGGCGCGAGCCCCGCGAAAGGTTGCGGACCGTCGGCGCCGGTTTTGTTTATCATCTGCGGCATGAGTCTCCCGAGCATATTAGTCACCGGCGGCGCCGGCTACATCGGCAGTCATGTGGTGCTGCAGTTGCGCGCCCGCGGCGAACGGGTGGTGGTGCTCGATGACCTGTCGCGCGGATTTCGCCAGGCGGTGATTGATGCACCGCTCGTGGTCGGCAAGGTTGGGGATCGCGACACGGTCACCAGGGTGCTGCGCGAGCACGCGGTGGACACGGTGATGCACTTCGCCGCCTACACTATCGTACCCGAATCCGTCAGCGAGCCGTTGAAGTACTACGGCAACAACACCTGCTCGACGTGCACGCTGCTGGAATGCTGTGTCGGCGCCGGGGTGCGCAACTTCGTGTTCTCCTCCAGCGCCGCGGTGTATGGCATGCCGGCGGAGGGCAGCGCCGCGGAAAGCACGCCCACGGCACCGATCAATCCCTACGGCACCTCCAAGCTCATGTCCGAATGGATGCTGCGGGATGTGGCGAGCGCTGCGCCGCTGAAATACGTCGCGCTGCGCTACTTTAACGTCGCCGGGTCCGACCCCCAGTGTCGTGTGGGCCAGGCGAGCCCGAACGCGACGCTGCTCGTGAAGGTCGCCTGCCAGGCCGCGGTCGGCAAGCGCGCGGAGGTTGTGATCTTCGGCACCGACTACGCCACCCCCGACGGCACCGGCGTGCGTGACTACATCCACGTGGAAGACCTCGCCACCGCCCACCTGGATGCGCTGCGCTACCTGCGCGGCGGCGGCGCCTCAACCACGCTGAATGTCGGCTACGGACATGGCTATAGCGTGCGCGAGGTGCTCGCGAGCGTGGAGCGGGTGTCGGGCAAGCGCCTTAAGGTGCGTGAGCAGCCGCGCCGCCCCGGCGACCCCCCGGGGCTTATCGCCCGTGCCGAGCGCATCCGGGCTGAGCTGGGCTGGCAGCCACGCTACGATGACCTTGACGCCATCGTAAGGACCGCGCTCGCCTGGGAGCAGCGCCTGCTTTCTGACCCGTGGAAATAACCTTGGTTCCGGTACGCGCGCGGGATGATGACCCCTTGTAGAATGCGCCTCAATGCAATGGGGGCGCCCCAAGTCCTTGAGTGGCCTGATGCTCGTCGGCCTGGCGGTGATCGCCGTGCCGCTGCTGGCCGCCATTTTGACCGCCGTTCTGCAGATCCGGGAACTCGCTGACACCGGGCAGAAGATCGTCATACAGGGGGTCAGCGACGCCCGCGCCAGCCAGGCGCTGTTCGGGCAGATTGCCTCACTCGAGCGCACCTCGCGCCTCTACGAGGTGCTGAAGGATCCCAAGCTCCTCGACCTGTATCGCACCCAGGACGAGCGCCTCACCAACACCCGCGAGCAGCTGCGCCTGCAGGCCGCGAGCGACACGCAGCAGACCCTAGGGCAGATCGGGGACCTGCAAAGCAGCATCCGCGTCGCCTTGATGAACGCACCCGTCATGAACGTCGCGGGCACCGCGGGCATGGCGTCCGACCTCTCGGCGCGCTTCGCGCAGCTCTCGGGGCTCGTGGAACGGGTCGCCGAACAGAGTAACGCCCAGGTTGACACCGCCGTCGCCGCCCTCGAGGAGCAGACCGTACGCACCCGCAAGCAGCTGCTGTGGTGGGCTGCGGCGCTGTTGCCGCTCACCCTGATCGCGGTATTGGTTCTGACGGTGGGCGTCGGCCGGCCGCTGCGTCAGCTCGATCGCGCCATCAGCGAGCTCGGCGAGGGTACGTTCACCAATCCGATTGCGGTGCGCGGCCCGCACGACCTCGAGCGCCTCGGCGGGCAACTCGAGTGGCTGCGCCAGCGGCTGCTGGAGCTGGCCCACGAACGCAACCGCTTCCTGCGTCACATGTCGCACGAACTGAAGACACCGCTCGCGAACATCAGAGAGGGCACGGAGCTCTTGATGGATGGCGCGGTCGGGGAGCTCGACTCCAATCAGCGCGAGGTGGCGGCCATCCTGCGGGAAAACGGCATCAAGCTGCAGCGCATGATCGAGAATCTTTTGTCCTTCAGCGCCTGGCAGACCTCCAGCGTCGGCCTCGAGGCCACCGAGTTTCGCCTGCGGCCGCTGGTGAAGCAGGTGCTGGAGAACCAGCAGCTGACGCTGTTGTCGCAGCGCGTACGGCTGGACGTGCGCATCGACGATGTCACGCTGCTCGCCGATCGTGGCAAGATCCGCCTGATTCTCGAAAACCTGGTGTCGAACGCGGTGAAGTACTCTCCCAAGGGCGGCACGATCCATGTGCAGGCGCACGCTCAGGCGCTGCAGCTGGTGCTCGACGTCGCCGATGGCGGACCCGGCATCCCGGTAGAGGATCGCGGACACGTGTTCGAGGCCTTCTATACCGGGCGCGCGGCGCGCGCCCCGTCGGTGAAGGGCACGGGAATTGGCCTCTCGGTGGTGCTGGAGTTCGTCGCGGCGCACGGCGGCACGGTGCAGATCATCGATGGCCAGTTCCCGGGGGCGCACTTCCGCATCACCATGCCTATCAGGGTCGGCAGCAGTGAGGGGCCGGTGCGACCGGAGCTGAAAGCGCAGGCCCATGCCGCCTGAGACCACCCCGCTGCGCCGCCGCTGCGGCGCGCCCGCATCTGCCGGCGCGCTGTGTGCCGCCCTGCTCACCGCGGGCTGCACGACCATGGCCGGAAAATCCACGCCACCGCCCCCGCCGGTGGTGGATCAGGTCGCAGTGGCAAACAGCGTGTTGAGCGGCTACCTGCAGATGCTGCAGAACCTGCTGCAGGGACAGCCGGCGCAACAGGCTGAAATCGTCTCCGCTGCACAGCGCGACTACGACAGTGCCCCGACACCGAGCCGGGAACTCAAGCTGGCGCTGATCCTCGGCACTACGGGGCATCCGGCCACCGATCTGCCGCGCGCGCAAAAGCAGCTGCGCGAGGTGCTGGCGAACCCGGAAATGCTGCTGCCCGGGGAGCGGGCGCTCGCGTTCCTGAAACTCTCGCAAATCGACGACCATTTGACGCTCGAGACGGAAAACCGCAGGCTGCAAAGCGAAGTGATACGGCTTGATCATGAGCGCGTCACCAACGCCAATCACCGTCTGCAGGCCGAGCTCGATGAGAACGCGCGTCTGCGCAAGGAGCTGGACGAGGCGCGCGCCAAGCTGCAGGCCATATTCAACATCGAGCGCTCGCTGAACGAGCGCAAGCCCGGCGATGGCGGGCACTGATAGCAAGCTGCTTAAGGAAGCTAACTTGAACCAGATCGGAAAACGCAAGGGGCGAATCCTGGTGGTGGATGACGACCCGGGATTGCTGCGGCTTCTTACTATCCGCCTGCGCGCGGAAAGCTATGACGTGGAAGCGGTCGAGAGCGCCGCGCTGGCGCTCGCCGCTGCCAGCCGCTTCCGGCCGGACCTCGTGATCACGGATCTGCGCATGGACCAGATGGACGGCATCGGGCTCTTAAAGGAGCTGCAGAACCGCTGGCCGGGACTCAAGGTGATCATCCTCACCGCTCACGGCACCATCCCTGATGCGGTGCAGGCGACCCAGATGGGCGCGTTCGGCTTCCTCACCAAGCCGGTGGACAAGCAGGAGCTGCTCGACCAGGTACAAAAGGCGCTGCGTATCTCGGGATTCGGCACTTCGGACGAGGATTGGCGCGCTGAGATCGTGACGCGCAGCGCCAACATGGAAGAGAAGCTCGCGCAGGGCCACATGGTGGCGGGCACCGACGCGCGCGTGCTGATCACCGGCGAAAGCGGCACCGGCAAGGAGCTGTTTGCGCGCGCCATCCACCGCGGCAGCCCGCGGCGCAACAAGCCGTTCGTCGCCATCAACTGCAGTGCGATGGCGGAGGATCTGCTCGAGTCTGAACTCTTCGGCCACGAGAAGGGCTCGTTCACGGGTGCCACGCGCACGCATCGCGGGCTCTTCATGGCCGCGGACGGCGGCACTCTGATGCTCGATGAGATCGGCGACATGCCCATGCGGCTGCAGGTGAAGCTCCTGCGGGTACTGCAGGAAAACGTCATCCGCCCGGTGGGCAACACCGAGGCCGTAGCCGTCAATGTGCGCGTGATCTCCGCAACTCACCGCGACCTGCAGCAGCTCATGGGCGCCGGTCATTTCCGTGAGGATCTCTACTACCGCCTGAACGTGGTGCATATCGAAATGCCCTCGCTCAACAAGCGCCGCGAGGATATCCCGCTACTGGTGGCGCACTTCCTGGCGGCGATCG
Organism: Gammaproteobacteria bacterium; assembly: GCA_003136935.1. Taxonomy (GTDB): domain Bacteria; phylum Pseudomonadota; class Gammaproteobacteria; order Steroidobacterales; family Steroidobacteraceae; genus 13-2-20CM-66-19. Next base: position 90,476 of record PLEC01000011.1, on the reverse strand, counting down.
CCAAGGAAAGCGGCGTGCGCAAGATCTATGCGCCGGAGGCGGTCGAACTGCTCGCCACCGCCGACTGGCCGGGGAATATCCGGCAGTTGCAGAACGTCGTACGCCAGAACGTGGCGCTGTCGCAGACGCCGATCATTCCGGTGGAGCTGGTGCAGCAGTCCCTGGGCGGCGCGCCCGGCCGGCTGCCCTCATTTGATGAGGCGCGCGATGAGTTCACGCGCAGCTACCTGTCGCAGATCCTGCAGATCACCGCTGGTAACGTCAGCCAGGCGGCGCGTCTTGCCAAGCGCAACCGCACCGACTTCTACAAGCTCCTCGCCCGGCACCAGTTAACGCCCGAGGAATTCAAGCAGCGGCAATAGGCGCAGCTGCCGCCAGGCGCGCGCGGCGCCTGGCGCTACAACCGTCCGTCGACGGAGGCGGCCGGGAACAGGTGCTTGATGTCGTACACCACGTGGTTCTTCCTGCACAGGCGGTGCACCCCACTCGCGCCGAGCGCACGGAACTCGCGGTGCCCGACCGCAATCACGGCAACATCGTAGTGTCTGGGATGCAGCGTGCGCACCGGCCGCAGGCCGTATTCGTGCTGACACTCCCTGCCATTCGCCCAGGGATCAAAGACATCCACCCGCGCACCCTGCTTTTGCAGCTCCCGCACCACATCGACGACCTTGGAATTGCGGATATCGGGAGTGTTCTCCTTGAACGTGATCCCGAGCATGAGTACGCGCGCGCCCTTGACGTGAATGCGTTTGCTCGCCATGAGCTGCGTGATCTGACCGGCGACGTACAGCGCCATGTTGTCGTTGATGCGCCGACCGGCGAGGATCATCTCCGGGTGATAGCCGATTTCCTGCGCCTTGTGGGTGAGGTAGTACGGGTCCACGCCGATGCAATGCCCGCCAACCAGCCCCGGCCGAAACGGCAGGAAGTTCCACTTGCTGCCGGCCGCCGCCAGCACTTCCTCGGTATCGAGACCTAAGCGATTGAAGATCAGCGCCAGCTCGTTGATGAGCGCGATGTTCACATCGCGCTGGGTGTTCTCGATCACCTTGGCGGCTTCCGCCACACGGATGCTGGAGGCCCGGTGCGTCCCGGCCGTGATGATCGAGGCATAGAGCTTGTCCACGAAATCCGCCACTGCGGGCGTGGAGCCGGCGGTCACCTTACGGATGGTGGTGAGCCGATGCTCCTTGTCGCCGGGGTTGATACGCTCGGGACTGTAGCCAGCGAAAAAGTCGCGGTTGAATTTCAACCCCGACTCGCGCTCCAGGATCGGTACACACACCTCTTCAGTGCAGCCGGGGTAGACGGTGGATTCGTAAATGACGACGGCACCCTTGCGCAGTACCTTGCCGACGCTCTCGCTCGCGCGCACCAACGGCGTGAGATCCGGCCGCTTGTAGTCATCGATGGGCGTGGGCACCGTGACGATGAACACGTCGCAACCCTTCAGGTCCTGCAGCTTGCCGGTGAAGGCGAGCTGGCGTGCGCTCCTGAGTTCGGCGCGTGTAACCTCCAGGGTGGCATCGCGCCCCGCGCGCAGCTGCGCGATGCGCTGGGGTTTCACATCGAAGCCCACGGTCGTGAAGCGCCGGCCAAATTCCACTGCCAGCGGCAATCCGACATACCCAAGGCCCAGCACCGCGATGCGGCATTTACGCAAATTCATCGTTTCCTTTCTCAAGTCGGCGCTACCGGTTCATCGGCCGGGCTGCCGTGGCGCGCGAACTGCGCCGCGTCGATGTGATGACGCTCGAGCAGATCGTAAACGGTCGGGCGCGTCACGCCCAGCAGCTCCGCCGCCCGCGAGAGATTCCCGTGGGCAATAGCGAGCGCGTGCCGCACGGCCTGGATCTCGGCACGCTGGCGCGCAACGCGCAGGTTCAGGTATTCAAGATCCTCGGTCGGGTCCTGCAATCCTAAGTCGCTCGCCGTGACTACGGCGCCCTCGGCCATGATAACCGCACCCTTGATGCGATTCTCCAGCTCGCGCACGTTGCCGGGCCACGGATGCTTCTGGATGGCGCGAATGGCATCGGGCGCAAGTCCGCGCGTCGGCTTGCCAAAGCGCTCGGCCATTTCCTGCAGCAGAACCTGCGCCAGCAGCAGGCTGTCGCCCTGGCGCTCGCGCAGCGGCGGCACCCGCACGGTGACTTCACTGATGCGGTAGTAGAGATCGTCGCGGAAACCGCCGCTGCCGATCTGCGCCTCGAGATTGCGGTTGGTGGCGCAGATGATGCGCAGGTCGAGCGGGATAGGCGTGCGTCCGCCGATGCGCTCCACCGAACGCTCCTGCAGGAAGCGCAGCAGCTTCGCCTGCAGCGATGCGGGAATCTCGCCAATTTCATCGAGGAACACCGTGCCGTGGTCCGCCGACTCGAGCCGTCCGAGGGTGCGCTTGGCCGCACCGGTGAAGGCGCCCTTCTCGTGGCCGAACAATTCGCTCTCCAGCAGAGTGTC
>PLEC01000011.1:0-87992 GCA_003136935.1 Gammaproteobacteria bacterium | reverse complement strand
CCGGTCTGCTCGCGCAGGCGCCAGTTTTCCTCCTCGAGCTCGCGAATGCGGAACGCGCGCCGTACGACGATGGACAGCACGCCGGCATCCAGCGGCTTGTGGTAGAAGTCCGCGGCGCCGAGTCCCACCGCGGCGACGGCGAGCTCGCGGGCGTCGTACTCGGTCATGGCGATGATGCGGGTGTCCGGGGAGAGTTTCACGATCTGGCGCAGCAGCTCCAGACTCTGCGCGGCGCCGGTAGGGGCACGCGCGCTGCCGAAATCCAGCAGCACGACGTCAGGCTCCACGCGCCGCACGAGTACCGGCACCTGGTCGCAGATCTCGCTCGCGTTGACGTCGAGGTCGGAGAAGATCTTCTCCAGCTCGCGGCGCATCCCCTGGTCGTCGCACAGGATAAGGAGCTTGCGGCGCTGCTTGTCGGTCGAGGTGGGCAGGTCCTGGCCGGCCAGGCGCGGCCAGTTTCCGGAAGGCATCAGCGTGCCCCCTTGCCCATGAGAACCACTTCAACCGTCTGCACCAGGATCGCAAGATCGAACAGCAGCGAGTTGTTCTTGATGTAGAACAGGTCGTACTGCAGCTTCTCCAGCGCGTCGCGCTCGGATGAACCGTACGGGTAGCACAGCTGCGCCCAGCCGGTAATCCCGGGCTTCACGCAGTGGCGCTCGCCATAATACGGAATGCGCTCGGAGAGGCTCGCCACGAACTCGGGGCGCTCGGGCCTCGGACCCACGAAACTCATGTCGCCGCGCACCACATTGAAAATCTGCGGCAGCTCGTCGACGCGTAGTTTTCTGATCAGGGCGCCGACGCGCGTCACGCGCGGGTCCGCGGCCTGTGCCCATTGCGCTTGTCCTGAGCTCTCGGCGTCGGCGCGCATGCTGCGGAATTTCAGTACGTGAAACTCCCGTCCACCCAGCCCGATGCGTGCCTGCCGGTACAGCACCGGCGCGCGCAAGCCATCTTCCAGTTTGATGGCGAGCACCGTCACCAGCATCGCCGGCGCCGACACCAGCAGGAGCATGGCACTCGCTACGAGATCCAGGGTCCTGACGGTTACCAGTCGCACCGGATTGCGGCGAAAGCCCTCGCCGAAGATGAGCCAGCTCGGATTCAATACGTCGATGGCCACGCGCCCGGTTTCGCGCTCGAGGAACGTCAGCAGCTCCGTGATGTCGATGCCGGCGAAGCGGCATTCAAGAAACTCCGCGATCGGAAAGCCGCGCCGCCGGTCCTCCATCGCCACCACGATCTCGTCAACTCCGTGTTCCTGGCACAACTCGAGCAGGTCAGGGTTCACCTTGAGAACCAGTCGTTCGGGAGCCGCGATCGCCTCATCCTGTGCCTGCACATAGCCAGCGACGGTAAAACCGCGCCGATCGGCGCGCCGCCGCAGCGAGGCAATGGCGAGTGCGCGTTGCCCCGCGCCATACACGAGCACCCGCCGCCGGAAGGCACCCTCGTCCACGATCTGGCCCAGGAACCCGCGCGTCACCAGCACGCTGCAGAAGGCGAAGAACGCGGTCAGTGCCAGGATCCCGCGCCCGACCCGCAAGCTCGGTAGTTCGTAGAAGAGCGCGGAGGCCAGCACGAACGCAGCGCCGATCGCGACCGCCAGGCGCACGATGAGCCCGGGGAGGTCCGAGCGCTGGCGCGGGGTGTAAAGACCGAGCGCCGCCAGCGCCATCAGCGTGCAGCCGCTGAAGAGCACTGCGCACAGCCACAGCCCCGTACCACTGCCCTCGTAGGTGGTGGGCAGCAGGGTGCCGAGGCGCAGCATCGCGGCGAGAAATAACGCGGCGACCAGCAGCACGCCCTCGAAGGCGGCCAGCACGACGAGGGGCATGTGCAGATACTGGCCGAGAAACCGCAGGCGCATAGGGTAGAGTCCCTGTCAGGTCATCGCAGAGCTTGTAACACGCAAATTTTACAGTCAAAGTGTAAAGAATGCTGGCAACCGGGGTGTGTCCGCCTTCACGTTTGCGCCTGACTGCCCGGGGAGCGAGGCTGCGTATCTTAAGATTGCGACTCGTGGACGCCAGCGACAAAATCCGCCGCATTCTCAAGGAGCATGGGCGTCTCAACCAGGATGCGCAGACCCTGCCTCTCAATGCTGATCTCTACGAAGCGGGCATGACCTCGCACGCCAGTGTCAACGTAATGCTCGCCCTGGAAGGTGAATTCGACCTCGAATTCCCTGACCACATGCTCAAGCGCAGCGTGTTCGAGAGTATTTCCTCAATCAGCGCGGCGATCGGTCAGCTGCAAGCCGCAGCCCGATCCTAAGTAGGACGCGATGTCTCCCCGCCTGAAGCGCATGCAGCCAATGGCGATTTTCATGAGCGATGAAGGCGGCAAAGGCCTCACGCTTCATGTCGCGAACGAACGCGCCGAAACGCTTAGGGCGCGTATCGAGCTGACCCTGTACCGCCGCGTCGAATTACAGGTGTCCTTCGATGGGGGGCATCAGATTTCACTTATTGTGTGGCGTGAATTGCGCAAGTTCCTGCGTGGCTTGCTAGCATGCTCCGATGAGAAGCAATCCCAACGAATTCAATGCGCTTCTCCCGGCCGTGTCCGCTCTGTGGTGGGGAATCGCCGCCGATGCGGTCGCGCGCGCCGCGAAGAGCGCCTCCATGCTGCTGGTGCTCAAGGACACCTAAGTGCCTGCCGACTACGACCCGAAAGCGTTCTACGACGGCCTCGTGCGGCACGGTCTCATCGTTCCGGTTGGCGTGCCGGGGGCATTTGGCCGCGGCGCGGTGTTCGAGGACGTGCTCGAGCGCTTCAACACGCTGGTGTCGCAGCTGGCGCGCGATGATGGCGCCGAGGTCTTCACGTTTCCGCCGGTGATCAGCCGCGACGTGCTCGAGAAAGTGAAATATCTCGAGTCGTTTCCACACCAGTGCGGGGCGATATACAGCTTCTTCGGCAAGGAAGCACAGGCGAAGGCGCTGGCCGCGCGCGTGAATGAGGGTAAGCCCTGGGGGGATCTCCTCGGCATCACCGACGTCGTCATGAACCCGGCTGCCTGTTATCCGGTTTATCCGAGCTTTAGCGGCACGCTGCCCGAGGGCGGCCGCCTGGTCAGCATGCTCAACTGGGTCTACCGGCACGAGCCATCCGCGGAACCCACGCGCATGCAGTCTTTCCGCGTGCGCGAGTTCGTGCGCGCCGGCACGCCGCAACAGGTGCTTGCGTGGCGCGACCTGTGGTTGCAGCGCGGACTTGTACTTCTCACCTCGCTCGGGCTGCCCGCCCGCTCGGAAGTCGCCGCGGACCCCTTCTTCGGCCGCGGCGGCAAGCTCCTCGCCGTGAGCCAGAAAGAGCAGCAGCTGAAGTTTGAGGTACAGGTGCCAGTGGTGTCGGCCGAGGAGCCGACCGCCGTGTGCTCGTTCAATTTTCACCAGGAACACTTCGGCGCGACCTTCGGCATCCGCACGGCGGACGGCCGCACCGCCAGCACCGCGTGTCTGGGCTTCGGGCTCGAGCGCATCGTAATGGCGCTCTTCAAGACGCACGGCTTCGAACCGGGTAAATGGCCCGCGGAAGTTCGCCGGCGGCTGTGGCCGTAATAGCGGCATGAAAGTCATCGACGCATGGCTGTGAGCGCTGAGCCGATCTTCTTCGGCCCCCCGGAGCGTCCGCTCTTCGGTTGGCTGCATCGACCGCCGCCTGAGCGCGCGCTGGGCGCGGGCCTCATCATCTGTAACCCGTTCGGGAATGAGGCGCTGTGCGCACACCGCACCATCCGTCACTTAAGCGCGCGGGCCGCCAGCGCAGGCTTCGCGGTGCTGCGGTTTGACTTCGACGGCACGGGAGATTCCGCCGGACATAGCTTCGAGGCAGAGCGCCCGGCGGCCTGGATCGCGAGCATACAGAGCGCCGCCGACACTCTTAAGGAGGAAACCGGCGTCGGGCGGCTGTACCTGGCAGGCTTTCGGCTCGGTGCAACACTCGCAGCCCTCGCGTGCCTTGCGCGTAGCGACGTGCGCGGCCTCGTTGCGATCGCCCCGGTCGTCAGCGGCGGCGCCTACGTGCGTGAGCTCAGGCTCTTGCAGCGGGTAATCGACGCGCGACGCGATGTGCTGCACCGCGACGACGCGAATTTTATCGAGAGTGCGGGTTTTCTCCTGACGGCGCAGACGCAGGCAAGTCTCAAGGAGATCAATCTGACGCGCCTGCCGCGCGCACCGTGTGAACGCGTGCTGATTCTCGATCGCGCGGAAATGCCGGTCGATCTGGCGCTGGTGCCGGCGCTGCGCGCGCTCGGCGGTGCCGTAGATCACGTCGCCGTGCGCGGCTACACCGAGATGATGCTCGACCCGCACGAGAGCGTCGTGCCGGAGGAGATCCTCGCGGCGGCGCTGCGGTGGTTGGAAAACCAGGAACGCGGCGCCGCAGCCGCTACACCTGCCCCGCCCGCTGCACTTGCGGCCGTGACGCGCAGCAGAGCAACCCTCGACCCGCCTGCGGTTGTGCATCCCGCCACGGGAACTGAGCCGCGGGTTGCGGTGGAGGAAACCCTGGTGCAATTCGGCGGAGTGGCGCAGCTCTTTGGCGTAGTGAGCGCACCCGCGGGCGGCGCCCAGGCGCCGAATGGCGCCAGTGCCGTCGTGTTGCTCAGCGCCGGCGCCGTACATCACGTGGGACCGAACCGCCTGTACGTCACCCTGGCCCGCCACCTGGCGCGGCTCGGCCATACGGTGCTGCGCATGGACATCGCCGGCATTGGCGACANNTCCACCTTGCGCGTCTCGGCCACATCGTGCTGCGCATGGATATCGCCGGCATCGGCGACAGCGAGCCGCGTGCCGGGGAGCCCGAGAACGCCGTGTACTCGCGCACGGCGCTACAGGACGTGCGCGACGGACTCGATTTCCTGCGCCGCGAGTACGGCGCGCGCGACGTGCGCGCCCTGGGCCTGTGCTCCGGCGCCTACCACGTCTTCAAGGGCGCAGTTGCACGTTTGCCGATCGATGCCGCCGTAATCGTCAATCCCCTGACTTTCTTCTGGAAGGAGGGGATGTCGCTCGCGTACCCGCAGCATCGCGTTACAACCGACATCATGCGCTATCGCACCAACGCGTTCAGCATCGCATCGTGGCGCAAGCTCCTGTCCGGCGACGTGGACTTGAGGCAGCTGAGCCAGGTGCTGTCGCGGCATCTGCTGTCCGCGGCCGCCGTGCCCGTCCACGCCGCGGCGCGCGCCTTCGGTCGCCCGCCCGCTGATGACCTACGGACTGAGCTCAAGCACGTGGCGGGCGCAGGCATTGGCCTGCAGTTCGTGTTTTCCGACGGTGATCCTGGATTCGATCTGCTGCGTCATGGAGGTGGCGGCAGCAGCCGGCGTATGCAGGCGCGCCAGGAGCTTGCGGTCAGCGTCATCCCCGCAGCCGATCATACTTTCACGGACCTTGCGGCCCGCGCGACGCTCATTGATGTCCTGACACGCAAGATCCAGGGGCCGGCGCGCGGCGCGCAAGCCACGCTTTGAACACGTACTCAACGCAGCCGGATCCCGCGCCGGGGGGCGGTTCGTGACGCCCTTCTCACATTCCCGGTCGGCGCGGTGAGCCCACCTGGGGCCGTCGCCGAAAAGAGGCTATGATTCGCGCCCCGCCGCGTGCGCCGCGGCGCAAGTGCGCGAGACTCAGGCGCGCTGCCGTTACACTAAGGGATGCGGCGCACGTCCGAAGCGCTGCGGTTCGTGTTGGTTACGGAGCACGTGGTGCACTCTTTGTTCAAGGCGATGTTCTGGCTCAGCAGTGCCACCATCGTTTACACGTACGTTCTCTATCCGATCGCGGTGTGGGCGCTGGCCGGGCTGCGAGCGCCGCGTGCCGCGGCCGTCACTGCACCGACGACCGCCCCGTCGTTCAGCGTCGTGCTCGCGGTTCACGACGAAGCGGCCCGCATCACCACTCGCCTTGATGAGCTGGTATCGCTGGCAGAGGCTGCGGGCGGCTGCGCTGAGGTGATCGTGGTCACCGACGGCTGCCGGGACGGCACGGCTGCGTTGGCGCGCGCTCACGCGAGCCCGCTGGTGCGCGTGGTCGAGCTCCCGGAGAATGAGGGCAAGGCGCAGGCCCTCTCAGGTGGCTGCGCCCTGGCGAAGGGGGAGATCCTGGTATTCGCCGACGTGCGGCAGCGCTGGGCTACCGATTCGCTGCGACGATTGTTGGCAAACTTCGGTCGCGCTGAGATCGGTGCGGTCGGTGGCGAGCTGCTGATCGAAGCCGCCAGTGGGGTGCTCGACGGCGTCGGCTTTTATTGGCGCTACGAAAAGTGGTTGCGTCGCAACGAGGGACGGCTGAATTCTACCGTGGGCGTGTCGGGATCCATCTGCGCGGTGCGCCGGGAGCTGTTTCGGCCGATCCCCAGGGGCGTGCTGCTCGATGACCTGTACTGGCCCTTGCAAGTCGCGATGCAGGGCCGCAGAGTCGTGCACGATGAGCGTGCGATTGCCTACGACCGCCTCCCCCCTCGGCCGCAGGACGAGTTTCGCCGCAAGGTGCGCACCCTGAGCGGCAACTTCCAGCTCGCAACGATGTTGCCGCAGGCGTTGCTGCCGTGGCGCAATCCGATCTGGGCACAGTTCGTATCCCACAAGCTGCTGCGCCTCGTGGTTCCCTGGATGCTGGTGGTGCTGCTCATCGCGAGCGGCCTGCTGGACGGTCCCCTCTACCGCACGGTGTTCGCAGGCCAGGTGCTGTTCTACGCCCTGGCGGCCGTCGGGCTCGCGAGCCGGTCCGGATCGAGACTGCGCGTGGCGGCGGTGGCAGGCGCGTTCGTCGTCCTCAATGCGGCGGCCTGGCTCGCTTTCTGGGTCTGGGTCAGTGGGCGTGCGGGAAGTGCCTGGAACAAGGTTGCCTATGATGCGCCGCTGCCTCCGGATTGAGTGGATGGTGCGCCGGCACACACCTTGCATTTCGCCCCGCCGGTAGCATCCGTCCCGATGACGCTCGTACACCCGGTTCGTGTGGGCTATTGCATCGATTCCTTCGACATCGGGGGGACGGAGTTGAATGCCGTCCGCACGGTCGAGGCACTCGATCGCCAGCGCTTCCTCGTGACGGTCTTTCATCTCCACGAGAACGGCCCGCTGCGGGCGCGGTATGAGGCCCTCGGCGTGCGGCTGATTCATCTGCCGATCGGACGGCTCTATTCACCGCGTACGGCGCTGCAGGGCCTGCGCTTCGTGCGGCTTCTGCACCGCGAAGCAATCCAGGTCGTTCACACGCACGACCTGTACACCAACATTTTCGCGGCCCCCTGGGCCCGCCTTGCCGGCTGTCGCGTCATTGCCAGCAGGCGCTGGCTCGACTCCGCGCCGCGACCCGGTCTTCGACCCCTCAACCGCTGGAGCTATCGCTTCGCCCATCGCGTTCTCACCAACAGCGCCCTGGTGGGCAAGTCGGTGGTCGCGAACGAGGGGGTTCCGGCGACACGAGTTATCGAGCTGCCTAACTTCCTGGGGGAGCGGGCGTTCCATCGCCTGGGTGCTGAAGCGCGCAACCTGCAGCGCTGCCAGTGGGGCGTTCCACATGGAGCTTTCGTCGCTGGTGCCGTCGCGCGTCTCGCGCCAATGAAGAATCACGAGATGCTCATACGGGCGCTGCCGCTGCTTGCGGCGGACGTGCACGTGGTGCTGATCGGCGACGGGCCGTCGCGGCACGCGCTTGGGGAGCTCGCCCGGCAACTGCACGTCGAGTCGCGCGTGCACTTCGCCGGCCAGATGGTGGGCTCGACTAACCTGTACCAGTTCCTCGACGCGGGCGTGCTGTGCTCGCGCAGCGAAGGTTTCCCCAATTCGCTCATCGAGGCGTTGGCGGCAGCGTGCCCGGTGGTCGCGACGCCGGTTGGCGGAGTTCCTGAGGTCATTGCCGATGGGCAGACCGGCCTACTGGTCCCGGTCGATGACTGGCAAGCACTCGCGCGCCGGTTGCAGCAGCTGCGAAGTGACGCAGCGCTGCGCGCGCGCCTGACTGCGTGCGGACTGGCCGCCGTGCGGATCAAGTACGATCAGAGTGTGGTCATCGCACAGCTTGAGGCCCTGTATCAGGAGCTCGCCGGGGACGCGGTCAAGGGGAGCGCCATACCCTCGTGAACCTCGCGAACGGGCGCCTGGCGAATGGGCAGCTGGCAAACGGGCGNNTTTCTCGTCACTGCCCGATGGGCCGGGTTCACGGAGGTCGGGATCTGGATCGCGCTGCTGGGGCTGATCATTCGGCCCCAGAACCTCAGATTCCCTGCCCCGGCCGGCTGGGCGCTGGCCTTCCTGCTGTGGGCGCTGGTGACGTCCTTCTTCGCGCTCTCACCCGAGACGGCACGGGCGGAGCTCCTCGAGCGCTTAAAGTCTCTCATCATATTCTTCGCAGTCATCAACGTGCTGCGCACACCGCGGCAACTGCGCTTCTACATACTCCTCGTTCTCGTGGCCTTCATGATCTATCCGGCGCGCGGAACGCTCCAGAACTACGTGACCGGCAATACGATCCTCGGTCGGGTCATCTGGAACAAGATCTACAGCAATCCCAATGATCTCGGGGCTATGACGCTGCTTACGACGGGTCTGGCGCTCGCCATTGCAACCGTCAGGACCGAGCGGCGCCGCGTCCGCTGGGCCGTGGGTCTGTGCGTGCCCGTCATGATAGCGATCATGTTGCTGACGCAGTCGCGGGGCGTGTTCATCGGGCTCATCGTCGGCTTTGCGCCGGTGCTGCTGGCACAGATCAGGAAGCGGCCGTCGTTCGCGCTACCGGTAATCATTGCCATCATCGCCACCGGCGTGCTGATACCGGCCACCGTATGGCACCGGCTTGGGGGGATCACCAAACTTACCAGCACTGAAACGATAGCCGAGGCGGATCCGGAAGGCTCGGCCGCGCAGCGCTTCGAGATCGACAAAACCGCATGGCGCATCTTCGCGGATCACCCATTGATCGGAGTCGGCATCGGCTGCTACCGGCAAGCGAACGACCGCTATTCACCAGAGTTGGGCAAGCTCGACGCGCATAACACATATATGGAACTCGCCGCGGAACTGGGGTTGCCCGGTCTTTTGCTGTGGCTCGGCCTGGTCGGCTCGGTGCTGCTGCAAGTGAAGCGCTACCGCCGCAGCTTCGCGGCGGATGCAGCGCCGATCCGGATCGTGTGGATTGAGCGCGCGGTCGTCGGTTTCCTCGTCGCAGGCTTCTTTGGCAGCTATTCAGGCATCACCATGTTCTATCTGATCCTCGGGACGCTGTGGGCCGTCGCGAAAGCTCTGCCGGCGCCGACAGCCTCGCCCGCGCCTTTTCCGCAGCAGCGGCCGATGGTGCGCTGAGGATGTGCGGTATTGCGGGCTTCGCCGGGATCGAGCTGCCGCCGCAGGAGGCGGCGAGCCGTCTGCGGGCAATGTGCGATGCCATCCTGCATCGCGGCCCGGATTCAGATGGCCAGTTCCTCGCCGCGGGCGTTGCCCTGGGCATGCGACGCCTGAGCATCATCGACGTGGCGGGAGGGGATCAGCCGATCTCTAACGAGGATGGGACTGTTACCGTCGTCTTCAACGGCGAAATCTATAACCACCATCCACTGCGCCGGCAGCTGGAAGCGGCTGGACATCGCTTCGCCACTCGCAGCGATACGGAAGTGCTCGTGCACCTGTACGAGGAACACGGCACCGACATGGTCCGGCAGCTGCACGGAATGTTCGCGTTCTCGATCTGGGACTCGCGTCGCCAGCGCCTGTTCATTGCCCGCGATCGGACCGGCATGAAACCCCTCAGCTACGCAGTGCGCGGCGGCGGAATCGTGTATTGCTCGGAGCTGCGCTCGCTGTACGCGTTCGACCGCTCTGCTCTGCGGGTCGCGCCGAGTTCCGTGCTGGAATATCTCGCCTTCGGCTACGTGCCCGATCCGAGCAGCATCTTCGAGGGTGTGAACAAGCTCCCGCCCGGCCATTTTCTCGTCTGGAGTCCCGGCCGGCCGGTGGAGGTGCGGCGCTACTGGAGCCCGCCCCTGCCGGACAACAGCCTGCGCGATGAGCCCGGGCTGGTCGCGGAACTGCGATCGAAGCTCGAGGCGGCGGTAACGTCGCACCTGGAATCCGAGGTGCCGCTCGGGGCCTTCCTTTCCGGAGGGACCGATTCCTCGACGGTGGTGGCGCTGATGTGCCGCCACGCCGCCGGACGCGTCAAGACGTTTTCCATTGGGTTTGCGGAAGCCGAGTACGACGAATCGCAGGCTGCGAGGGCGGTCGCCACCCAGTTGGGGACTGAGCACACCGAGCTCGTGGTGCGCCCGGACGTGGAGCAGATTTTCGAGAACGTGGCCGCCATGTTCGACGAGCCCTTCGCCGACTCCTCTGCGATCCCGACTTTCCTCGTGGCCCAGCTCGCGCGCGAGTCGGTGACGGTCGCACTGTCCGGCGACGGCGGCGATGAGCTCTTCGGCGGCTACACGCGTTACGGCGACACGCTCAAGCGCGGCGGCGGCCGCGGCGGTGTCGGGGCGCGCCTGGTCGCGGCGCTCGGCCTGATGCTGCCGCACGCCTTCCCGGGGAGGAATCGGCTGGTCGATCTGGGTCGCTCGCGGCTGGGACGTTATGCCACGAGCGTGGTGCAGCCGGTGCGGGTGGATGAAGGCGGCGTCGCGTCCGCACGGCACCCGGCCGGCCGGCGCACTGTCGACGAGCAGCTCAATCGCTTCATGTCGGCCGAGGAGTCGGAGGATTTCGCCGCGGCGATGATGCGGCTCGATCTGGAAACCTATCTCACCGGCGACATTCTCACCAAGGTCGATCGCACCAGTATGGCGGTATCGCTCGAGGCACGCGTGCCGCTGCTCGATTTCGATCTGGTCGACTTCGCACTGCGCATCCCGGGTGAGCTGCGGGTAACCGCGACGGAGAGCAAGCGCCTCTTCCGGCAGGCGATTCGCGGCATCGTTCCGGATTTCGTTCTGGCGCGTCCCAAACAGGGCTTCGCCATGCCGCTCGCGCAGTGGTTCCGGGGCTCTCTGCGACACCGTATCCAGGCCTTGCGGACGCCGACTGCGGCGATCGAGCAGTACCTCAACGTGCGTGCCGTCGAGCGGCTGGTAACCGAGCACTTGCTCGGGCGCCGCGACCACAGCGCGCTCCTGTGGCGTCTGATCGTTCTCGACTACTGGCTCGCGGCATTTGCCGACGGACGGCTCGGCCGCTCGCCGCTGGTGCCGACGGTGCCGTTGTCCGACACCACCCGCACGCGCGTGCTGTCCGGGCGGATGGCGAGGGGCAGAATGAATGCACCTCCAGCAGTGTCGAATCTGTTCCTGTCTTCGGACGGCGCCGCTCCGCCACTGCGGGTGGGACTCCTCATCGATGAGCGCGGCATCCCCGGTTACGCGCGTGGCATCATCGAGGATCTGCGCCTCGCGAATTACGTGGATATCGCGCTCGTCGGCGTGACGTCCGAGGCCGCCAAGGCCAGTTCGGCCGCACCGGAGTCCGGCCTGGTGTTGCGCGCTTACGCCACGTTTATAGAGCCGCGTTACCAGATGCATCCGGATCCGCTCGTGTCCGTGTCCTGCGAGGATCTGTTGATCGATGTTCCACGCGTGTCGTTGCCGGTGGACCTCCACGGGGACAGCCGCGCGCTTGCGTCCGCGGGACTCGCGGCAATCGCCACAGCGCAGCTGGACGTAATCATTGATTTTAGCGGCCGTCCGGTCCGGCAAGTGTTGCTGCCAGCGACCCGCCATGGGGTATGGCGTTATCACTTTGGAGACCGGAGACTCTACCCGGCGGGATCGGGCTTTCTGCGGGAGATCATCGACCGAACGCCGCTGACTGGCATCGAGTTGACGCGCCTGGGCAGCAGCGATGCGGACGACGTCACGCTTCTGCGGGCACTGTTCCGCACCGTGTCCTTTCCGTCGCGTCAGGCAAATCGCTTTGCCCCGGTCTGGGGGACACGTCATTTCGTGGCGCAGAGTCTGTGGTCACTCAGGCACGGATCGCGCGACGATACCGGCACCCCCGGGGCCGGGCTCGTGTCAGGCAATCCAGGCGGACGCGTGCCCACCGTCGCGCAATTTGCCCGTTGGATGCTCGGCGAAGTGCGCGGTCGGGTCTTCCCGCTCTTCAGGCAGGTCGATCGTCCGCTGCATTGGCGTATCGCCATTCGCCGGACTCGTGTGCCACTGTACGAAGACTCATCGCGCGCGGCGCTGCAGTCGTTTCGCTGGGTCGACTCGCCTCACGCGTGCCACTGGGCGGATCCGGTCATTTTCGAGCGCGAGGGACAGACCTGGCTGTTCTTCGAAGAGACGGTCGATCCCAGCCGCGTGGGCCACATCTGCTGCGGCCGGCTCACACCCGATGGGGACCTGGTGGACGTCAGGGCCGTTCTGCAGCAGCCGCACCACCTGTCCTTTCCGCAGATCATCGTGGCGGACGGCGAGGTCTTCATGCTGCCCGAAGGCGCCCAGGGCGGAGGTGTCGATCTCTACCGGGCGCGGCGCTTTCCGGATGAGTGGGCGCTGGAGAAGCGTCTGCTCGACTTCCGCTGCGTGGACTCGTCGGTCTTTCGGGCTTCCGAGTCATGGTGGATGACGACCTCGCCCCAGGTGGTGCCCGGCCACGCGCCGATCACGTGGCTGCTGCGCGCCGATCGCCTGACCGGGCCGTGGGAGTTTCAGCCTGGTGGGGTCGTAGCCAGCGACGTGCGTGTTGCCAGGGGAGCCGGCTCGGTCTTCGAGCGCTCGGGCCGTCTCATCCGGCCCAGTCAGGACTGCAGTGTTTCATACGGCCATGCGCTGGTGCTCAACGAGATCGTCTCCCTGCACGAGCCTCAGTACCGGGAGCGAACGATTTGCCGCGTCGAGTCCGGCTGGATGCCGCGGCTCGCGGGCGTTCACTCCTACAGTCGGATCGGTGAATGGGAAGCGATCGATGGCGGCTTCACTTCACGCTGAAGTTCGGGGGGGGTGTGGGCATGAGGCTCGACGCCGACAGATTAGCCCCGATGTCCGCTCCGTCCGTCCCGGCGGCCTTGTATGGGCTGCCCGTGGCCAAGGTGTAATCACCAGCTGAGTAGTTTGCAAACTGAACCGCGGACAGACTGGTCGGAAAGAAGTTGTTGGCGGGGTAGCTGGCTGCGTTGGCGTTGACGATGACGTTCTTGGCAAAACTCCAGTTGCTGAAGTCTGCATTGAGTGCCGCGGTGCCCGAGCCCACACCCGAACCAAAGAATCCATAGGCGGTCTGCGTCGTGAGATTGTTCGTGAAGGTGAAATTGTTGGCCTTGGGAGTCGACTCAGCCATCATCAGGTCCGAGGTCGACGAAACCGGAGGCGTCGCCGTATTGATGATGGTGTTGTGATCGATGGTGTAGTCAGTGCCGCCGGAAAGCACCTGGAAAGCGCGGCCTTCGGCTCCTCCAAGCCCGGTAACGCCGATGACATTGTTCCGCACCAGAACCCTGGCGGTCATCTGGGTCGTCGTCGGATGGACACTGTCCACTCCGGCAATATTGAACCCGCTGCCGACGTTGATAAACACATTGTTGGTGATCGCGATGTCCGAGGTCATCGACCACGGTGCGGTGCCAGACTGATTGCGCGGCGTGATCAGCAGCGCGAAACCATCCTGTGCCGCGGCGGGATTGTTCTCGAATGTGTTGCCACTGGCCACAACGCGTGTGGCGGCCTTGATCTCGAGCAGGTTCTTCACGTTGATTGTGGATGTTCTGGCGAGGAGCGATAGGGGCTTGAAAAAGTAGTTGTTGCTGATCTGGATGTCCGCCGGCAGCAGCGACGCGGCTTTGGAGTCCGCGCCGCCGAACAGTACGTTCTCACCCGCTGCCTCGAGGTAGTTGTCGACGATCTTCAGAGGCCCAGTGGTGTTGTAGGCCCACAGTGCCTGGCTATCGGCGCCCGTGTCCTGGAAACCGGAGAGGTAGGAGTCGACCACCGCCACGTAAGCGCCGTCCATCTCGATGCCGCGGCGGGCGTTCGTATTCGCAGCGGCGTGCACGTAGCAGCGATCGAACACGATGTGATGTGCGAGCGTCGCCGGAGAGGTATCGGAGTTGCCGATCGTGATCACCTGGTACACGTAGGCGCCGGACACCGGAGCGAATTCAATGCCGACGAACCGGATGTGATGGCTGCCGTTGACCGTCGTGACGGCGTTGTTGTCGGCGAGCGAAACGATCTTCGGCATGTTGGCGGCGTCGTCGGGTCCGACACGATGGCCCGGCGCCGGCAGGCTCGCCAGGTTACTCGAGACAACGTAAATCCAGCCGCTCCCGGTAGTCTTGTTCGGCAGCGTGAATGGGCCGGTGAATGTGGCGCCGGCCTCAAGTACGATGGTGCCGCCCAGTTGCGCGCTGTTCAGCGCAGCCTGCAGATCGCCACCGGATGATACGTTGATGGTCGCGCCCGTTGGGGCCGCATAAGTCGTGTCGAAGGTCAGCGGAGCGACCGGGGGCGTAGCGGCTGCGCTTACTCCGTGCGCCAGGCAGGCCGCCGCGAGGACGGCTAGCGGACGCGCAAGAAACCGCGCATTGCAGAGGGTACTCAGGTTCGAACGGGGCATTTACAGTCTCCGAGATATATAGGCGGATTTCCGCAATGAGGGCAGGTGGCGCACGGCTGGTGCAAGTAGCATCTTGCGTGAGCGCGGAGTTGTTTCCAAGCTGTCGCAGCTTAGCTACGCTGTGGGATGGCGGGAATTTGACATTGCGTACGACACTGGCAGCCTTGCCCTCGATCGTGACTCGCATGCGGGGACGCTCCCTCGATGAGCTGAAGGTCAGAGCTTCGCAGGCGCTCCAGGCTCGCTTCGAGCGGCTTTGGGACTGGGGCGCGGACTCGCAGAAAACTACCGGCAGCGGCCGCGCCACTGGGTCCATCTTTGACCGTGGCGTCGAGTCCCTGGGAGGCGCCGGAGTCACCCCTGAGGCCGTCGTTCGTGCCATCGCGGGAGTGGATCGGGAATTCATCTCAAGAGTCGCACAGGAGAGCGATACGGCACAGCGCGGGGTGGTCGCGCTTCTCGGGCACGGACCGGTGTCGGTGGGCAACCCGCCGCGCTGGCACATGGAGGCGCTCAGCGGCAAGGAGGCGCCGCGGCTGCATTGGAGCCGCATCGATCACCTGGATACCGCAACGGTGGGCGATCACAAGGTATTGTGGGAGCTCAACCGGCAGCAGTATCTGCTGGCGCCAGCGTTGCGCTGGCTGCTCGAGCGTGAGGCCCGGTCCTTCGACCTAATCGAGTCGCACCTGGAATCCTGGCTCGCGGACAACCCGCCGCGCCGCGGCGTCAACTGGGTGAGCAGTCTCGAGCTGGCCTTGCGCGCCATCACCTGGTGCTGGCTGCTGTGGCTGCTGCGGGAAGCGCCATGGGATCAGGGCCTGCGCGCGCGTCTGGCAGCGTCCCTGGAAGCGCACGGGCGGCAGATAGAGCGCTATCTGTCGACTTACTACAGTCCCAACACGCACCTGACCGGCGAGGCGCTCGGCCTGTTTTACCTGGGTACGGTGCTAAGAGATTCACGCCACGCGCAACGCTGGCGAGCAAGGGGAGCCGCAATCCTCGAGTCTGCAATCGGGCGCCAGGTCCACCCCGACGGCGTCTACTTCGAGCAGGCAAGCCAGTACCAGCGCTACACGGCCGAGATCTACCTGCACTACCTGCTGCTCGCGCAAGCGACCGGCTGGAGCGTCTCGGACACGACACGAGAGGGTCTCGGAAGGCTGTTCACCGTGCTGCGCAGCGTGGTCTCAGGCCGCGGATTCATGCCGCTGCTGGGTGACGACGACGGGGGGTTGTTACTGCCGCTGGATCAGCGGCCGCCGGATGATCTGCGCGCGCTGCTCCTGGCGGGCGCGGTGGCGCTCGACCGGCCCGAACTGGTCGCGCCCGGTGAGGCGCCTGCGACCTACGCTTACTGGCTATGTGGGATCGAGCGCACCGAGCGCCTGCTCACTTCGCACGCCGCGCAGCCACCCTGGCTCGATGTGTATTTTGCGAATGGCGGACTTGCGGTCCTGCGCGACGGCTGGGACGCGCTGGCGGCTGTCGGCGTGATCGACGCGGGCCCACATGGCGCGTTGAGCTGCGGTCACAGTCACGCCGATGCTCTCGCGCTGACCATCGCTCTCGGGACGACGGAACTGTTCATCGATCGCGGGACGCTTACATATACCGGCGCGCAGCGGGACGAATTTCGTTCCACCGCATCACACAACACACTGGAGATCGATGGCGCCTCGTCGGTAACTCCGGGCGCGGCGTTCAAGTGGCTGCCCGGAGTTCCTCCACGACCGCAGGCCGCGGTGTATGCGAGCGCGTACTTCAGCGGCTTTTCAGGCCGCGCGACCGGTCACGTCGTCAGCGGGCGGCCTTCCTCCCATCAGCGGCGGGTGCTGCACCGGCGCGGCGGCGCGTGGGTGATTCACGACCGCGGGGCGCGCGCGGCGGCGCGCGGGGGCACACTGCGCTGGCAACTGCCGGCTGAACTGCTGGCCGAGTTCCTGACCGCGGAGTCGATTGGCGTGCGCAGCCGCGCGGGTGTCGCGGTTGCGACGGTCTTCATGCGCGGATCCTCCGCACCGCGCATCGTGACGAGGGATGTGTCGTCGCGGCTCGGTCATCGCGCTGCGGCGCCATGTCTGGAGCTGGACCTCGACGCCTCGCTCGAGGCGCTCACCATCGTGGTTCCGGCGGCACCTCAAGGCGAATTCGCCACCATCGAGACCGACCGCGGGCTCGCGCCGACCTGCATTACCTGGAGCGACGGCGGCGGACGACATCGCCTCATCAGCGGTCCGCTCCCGCAGACGGCAGGGCTGCCGGAAGCCTCGATTCCGGGTGCTGATCTGGTCTGGTGGATTCAGAGCCCGGGCGAGGCCGCACGCGGCGATTTGATCGCGGCCATGCCGGCCGGGACGCCGCCGGTCCCGGACGCTGCGCAACTCGTCACGGACCCGCCGGGGCAGTCTGGCAAAATGACTGTTTTCGAGCACGCCGATGGCCGATGGGGCCCTCTCAGGATCGAAGAGCCCCGGCGCGGTTACCCGCCTGCTTAGGACCGAAGTGTTATGTGTGGCATTTGCGGCATCGTCAGTGTGAGCGCGGGGGTCCCCGACCGGGGCCTCATCGAGCGCATGCGCGATTCCATCGCGCACCGCGGACCGGATGGAGCCGGACTGTACCTCGCTCCCGGGGTGGGGCTGGGTCACCGGCGACTGAGCATCGTGGACGTGGCCCGCGGCCAGCAGCCGATGTACAGCGAGGATCAGCGCTTCGTCATCGTTTACAACGGGGAGGTATTCAATCACCCGACACTGATGCCCGAGCTCGAAGCAGCGGGCGTTCACTACCGCACGCGTTCAGATACCGAGACGATAGTTCACCTGTATGAGCGCCTGGGAGATCGGGCGGTCGAGAGTATGCGAGGCATGTTCGCCTTCGCCATCTGGGACTGCCGCGAGCGCCGGCTGTTCCTCGCCGTCGACCGCTACGGCGTGAAGCCGCTGTATTACGCTTTGCGGCCCGACGGGACTCTCGTCTTCGGCTCCGAGATCAAGGCGCTCCTGCCGGCGCTCGGCGGCTATCCGACCCTGAACCGGCAGGTGCTGCCGGACTTCCTCGCCAATCACGCGCCCTCGGGCGATGCCACGCTGTTCACCGGCATCAAGCGGGTCCCACCGGGTCACACCCTCACCTGGCAGGACGGGCGTATCACCCTGCGCCAGTACTGGGACATCCACTTTGCCGATGAGCTCAGCGCGCCCGCGGCCGGCTCGGCGGCGGAGCGGGCCATGGTCGACGAATACCGCGAGCGCTTCACCGAAGCGGTCCGCCTGCGCCTCATGAGCGACGTGCCGCTGGGAGTGTTCCTCTCCGGAGGAATCGATTCGGCGGCAATTACCGCCACCATGGCTACCCTGGTGAAAGAGCCGATCCGCACTTTCTCGATGGGGTTCGCCGAGCGCGAGGCCAATGAGTTGGCATACGCACGGCTCGTCGCCGGCGCCTGTCGCACCGAGCATCGCGAGGTCCTCGTCACTCCGGAAGAATTCTTTGCGGAGCTGCCGCGCCTGGTGTGGCACGAGGATGAGCCCATCGCACATCCCTCGAGCGTCGCCCTGTACTTCGTTTCGCAGCTCGCCGCGCGTCACGTGAAGGTGGTACTCACCGGCGAAGGAAGCGATGAAACGCTCGCCGGCTACAATCGCTATCGCGTGACTGAGTACAACGCCCGGCTGGGCGCGCTCTACCAGCGCTACCTGCCGGAGTTTGCGCGCCGCGGTGTGAGCCGCGGCCTCCTCGCCCTGCCGCCCACCTGGCGCGTCCGGCAACGCGCCTCGCGCACCTTCCTGCTGCGCGGGGCGGATCTCGACGAGCTCTATTTCGACAATTTCGCCGTGTTCGGGCGGGCGGCCCAACACGAGCTTCTGGCCCCCGCGCTGCGGGCGGAGCTTGCAGCCGTCGATCCGTACGCCGCGTACCACGCCGCGCTGGCGCGTGTTGGCGGTAAGCCACTCGTATCCCAGCTCCTGTATGCCGACATCAAGACCTATCTGCGCGAGCTGCTGATGAAGCAGGACCAGATGAGCATGGCCGCGTCGATCGAGAGCCGTGTGCCGTTTCTGGATCATCCGCTGACGGAATGGGTTGCGGGGCTCCCGCAGGCGATGAAGCTGCGGGGCACGACCACCAAGTGGATCCTGCGGCGCGCAATGCAAGGGCGCCTGCCGCCCCCCATTCTCGCGCGCAGGAAAATGGGCTTCCCGGTGCCGATTGGCGCGTGGCTGCGCGGTACCTGGCGGCCACTGCTCAACGAGTACGTGAGCGGGCCACGCGCCCGCGCCCGCGGCCTGTTTGATGCGCCCACGGTCGAGCGGCTGGTCGGTGAGCACTCGGCCGGGATCAATCACTCCGAGCGACTGTGGGCATTGTTGACGTTCGAGATCTGGGCACGGGTGTTCCTCGACGGTGAGGCGCCCTGGTCGCTCGAGCTGCCCCTGCGGCGCGCGGCCTAGCGCATGCGCATTCTGTGGATCAAGACCGAGCTGCTGCACCCCATCGACAAGGGCGGACGTATCCGTACCTACCAGATGCTGCGCTCGCTGCTGCGGCAGCATCACGTTACTTATCTGTGTCTGGATGACGGCCTCGCGGCGGGCGACGCTCGCGAGCGCGCCCGCGAGTATGCGCAGGAAGTAGTGGTCGTGCCGTTCCGGCCGCCAGCGAAAATGAGCGTCGGCTTCTTCGCCGCCCTGCTGCGCAACCTCTTCTCACCGCTTCCCTACGCGATCGCGCGCTACGATTCGCCTGCGTTGCGCGAGCAGGTGCGGCGGCTTGCCGGCGACGTCGACCTGATCGTCTGCGACTTCCTCACGCCATCGCTGAACGTGCCGGACGGACTGCCGGCACCAGCCGTGCTTTTTCAGCACAATGTTGAGGCCATGATCTGGGAGCGCCATGCTGCGGTACCGCAGAATCCGCTGCGCCGCGCCTACATGCGGCTGCAATGGCGACGTATGCTGCGGTACGAGCAGCGCGAATGCCGGCGGTTCGCGCACGTGATCGCCGTCTCGGAAATCGATGCGCAGGCGATGCGCCGCTCGTACGGCGTGGCTTCGGTGGGTGACGTGCCGACCGGTGTTGATCTGGAGTATTTCAAGCCTTCGCGGCCGCGACCGCAGGGCGGCCGCGAGCTGGTGTTCGTCGGCTCGATGGACTGGATGCCCAACGACGAAGGCATCCGTTGGTTCGCCAGCGAGGTTTTCGGACGCATTCGGGAGCGGGTAGCCGACGCGCGTCTCACGGTGGTCGGGCGCTCGCCCTCCCCCGCCATGCGCGAGCTCGCCGCGCGCAATCCCGCCATCGAGGTGACGGGTACCGTGCCGGACGTGCGCCCCTTTCTCGAGCGCGCCGCCGGCAGCGTGGTGCCGCTGCGCGTTGGCGGCGGCACGCGTCTGAAGATCTACGAGGCGATGGCCATGGGCGCTCCGGTTGTCGCCACAAGCATCGGTGCCGAGGGTCTGCCGCTGCGCAGCGGTGAGCACCTGTTGATTGCGGACAACGTCGCGGACCAGGTCGATGCGATTGCCTCGCTCCTCACCGATCGGGCGCTGGCCGAACGGCTGGCCGCCAGCGCCCTGCGCTTCGTGCACGAGCACTGCAGCTGGGATGCGGTTGCCGAGCGTTTTATTTGCCAGTGTCCCAGCCGACGCGCCGCGCGCGAGCCTTCGTACGAGGATCAGGTTGCATGAGTGATTCAGTCAGTGTGTTCGGTCTCGGCTATGTGGGCTGCGTATCCGCGGCCTGCTTCGCGAGCGAAGGTCACCGGGTGATCGGTGTGGATGTTTCCGGAGCGAAGGTCGAGCAGATCAACGCCGGCCGCAGCACCATCGTCGAGGAGGGCATNNGGCAGCAACATCTCGCTCGTCTGTGTCGGCACACCGAGCCGTCCGAACGGCAGCATCGACCTGGCGTACGTCGTGCGCGTCGCGCAGCAGATCGGCGCGGCGCTGCGCGACAAGGGACGCTGGCACACGGTGGTGATCCGCAGCACCGTGCTGCCCGGCACGATCGATGCGCACGTCATACCAGCGATCGAGGCCGCGTCCGGGCTCACACACGGTAAGGGTTTTGCCGTGTGCTCGAATCCTGAGTTCCTGAGGGAGGGCACCTCGATCAAGGATTTCCGCGAGCCCCCGTTCACGCTGATCGGAGCCATCGATCCGGCCCATGCCGTGCCGGTCGCAGCGCTGTATGCGAACCTTACCGCGTCCTGTCACATCGTGGCGCTGCAGGTCGCGGAGATGGTGAAGTACGCCTGCAACTGCTTCCACGGATTGAAGGTCGGGTTCGCCAACGAGATCGGCAATCTGTGCAAGGTCATGGGCGTGGACAGCCACGAGGTGATGCGGCTGTTCTGCGAGGACAAGAAACTCAATATCTCGACGGCCTATCTGCGGCCGGGCTTCGCCTTCGGCGGCTCCTGCCTGCCCAAGGACCTGCGCGCCATCGTGCATCGCGGGCGGCTGGAAGATGTTCCGATGCCGATTCTCGAGGCGGTGCTCGACAGCAATCGCCGGCAGATCGAGCGCGCCTTCCAGATGGTCATGGCGGGCGGCTCGAAACGCGTTGGAATTCTCGGTCTGGCGTTCAAGGCGGGCACCGACGACCTGCGCGAGTCACCAACCGTTTCACTGGTGGAGATGCTGCTCGGCAAGGGATGTCAGATCACCATCCACGACCGCGACGTATCCCGCGCGAACATAATCGGTGCCAACCGCGAATACGTCGAGCGCGAGATCCCGCACCTGTGGTCGTTGATGCGCCAGACGACCAACGAGGTGATTGAGGCGAGCGAGATCATCGTAATTGGCAACGGCTCGCGCGAGTATCGCGACCTCGGAAAAGCGCTCGACGGGCGTTTCATCATCGATCTGGCGCGTGCCGTGAGCGGCCGCACCAGTGGCGCAGGCTACCAGGGGATGTGCTGGTAGCTCAATGAAGCTCGGCTACCTCGTCAGCCAGTATCCGGCGCTGAGCCATACCTTCGTGCTGCGTGAGGTGCTGTCGCTGCGCGGCCAGGGAGTCGACGTGTGTGTGGTGTCGGTGCGCCGCTGCGACCGGCCGCCTGGGGATCTCAGTGCCGATGAAGCGCGGGAGGCGCAGCGGACCTTCTCCGTAATGGGTGCCGGCTACCTGCACGCGCTGATCGCCAATGTGCGCGTGCTGTTACGCCACCCGCTCGGCTACCTGCGCGGCCTCACGTACGCATGGTCGCTGACCCGGGGCACGCCGCGACTCGTGGCGATGTACACCTTCTATTTCTTCGAGGCCGTGGTCGCCGGGGACTACTTCGAACGGCAACGGGTTACGGACATTCACACCCACTTCTCGTCCACGGTGCTGTTGATTCTCGCGCGCATCCTTCCAATTCGTTACTCGCTGACTGCACATGGGTCGGGGGAATTCGTCGACGTGGTCGGCTTCCATCTCGCCGAAAAAGTCAGGGGAGCGACGTTTGTCGCCACGGTCGGGCAGTACGGCATGAGTCAGGTCATGAACGCTTCCGATCCGAGGCACTGGCACAAGGTGATCGCCCTGCCTCTGGGGGTGGATGCGGATGCATTTGCGCCGCGGAAGAGTGTCGCGCGGGCCTCCGGTGAGCCGTTCAGGCTCATCTCGGTCGGCCGGCTGTCGCCGCCGAAAGGCTTCCCCGTCCTGATAGAGGCCGTGGCGCTGTTGCGGGCGCAGGAGCGCAACGTCGAATTGACTCTCGTGGGAGAAGGCCCGGAGCGCGCCACCATTGAGCCGCTGATCGCGAGTCGCGGCCTTGGCAACTGTGTGCGCCTCGTCGGGGCCTGCAATCACGAGCGGGTTGCCGACTACTATGCGGCGAGCGACGCGTTCGTGCTGTCCAGCTTCCTGGAAGGTGTTCCAGTCGTGCTGATGGAGGCGATGGCGATGGAACTGCCATGCGTGGCGACCTGGATCACCGGCGTTCCGGAGATCATCGAGTCGGGCGTCGACGGCCTGCTGGTTCCGCCGGCGAGCGCGGGCGCGATCGCCGACGCCGTGGAGAGCTTGATCGATGATCCGGAGCGCGCGCGGCAACTCGGTGTGGCGGCGCGTCACAAGGTGCTGGCCAAATATCACTTGGGGCGTAACGTCGAGCGACTCGCAGAGGAGTTTCGCGCGCGACTGGCAACCGATGCCCGGCGCGCACCGGCAGCGGCGGCCCGGGAGGCCTGAACTCAGGCAGCGCTGGGCCGCAGTTTCGCCACCATGATCATCGCCGCTGGGTGCAGCGGTGGCAGACTCATCAACCGTCGGTCCAGACGGTAGAGCGTGTCAGCGCACCAACGCCTGGCCCGACCCGCATCCTCGTATGGGCCAATGATGACGATCCTCTCCAACCTGGAAACCGGGCCGAAGAGCCGGGACTCCTCGACATCGAACGCAGATCTTATGACGGCCAGGTCCGGTGGCTCGAGCGGCCGCTCATCGGGTGTCCCCGCCACGGGAATTGGAATCAGCTTGCGGATTCGTTTGACCGCATTCGACATCCGGACCGGCTCTGAAAACAACACAAAACCCTGCGGCGAGACCAGTCTCTTCAGCACGCCGCAAACATCATCGAGCCGGTCCAATACGTGATGAAGGAAGGCAGCGCACCAGACGATGTCGAAGGTGCCCGCCGCCGTGTCGACCAGTTCAAAGGGCGTCTCCAGGAATGTAACGCGCTCGGTCAGCCCAAACGTCGCGGCACGCTGGCGCGCCACGGCAATCGATCCACCGGAAACATCGACTCCCGTTACCTGGGCGCCCCACTTCGCGAACAACAGGGAATTCTCCCCGAGCCCGCAGCCGACATCCAGCAACCGCTTGCCCCTGATGTCGCCCAGCATCTCGTAGCAGACTTCCAGCGGCCAGAGCGCGTGACCCAAAGCGCCCTCGTACCGCTGAGCCACTCTGGCGAGGTTGAAATCCCCTGCCGCGAGAGCCTGCGCGTCGAAGAACGCGCGCTCTTCGTCCCAGCGCTTTGCCTGGACTTCCTCACGCGCTACCAAGTCGCCACCTCTGAGCTATTGCCCGCGCCAGTGTACAACACTCATTGTCAGACGCGGCGCCCACGGCAGGGCGAGGGCCAACAAGCCAAACTTCACCCGCCAGCGAAGCCGCAGCAAATCGCCCGCTGCGGCCAGCGCCATCTGCGCGTCACGTCCGCGCATGGCACCCTTCATGCGGACCAGACTGGCGTCGTAAGCCTTCAGCGTCGCGCGTCGCCGGAGTCGTTCTCCCGCCCGCAGCCTCAGCCCGCCGCCGGGCCAACGCGCCACACGACGATGTCGCCACAGCGGTGCAGGCGGGTCAGCTGGAAACCCTGCCACTGGCACGCGTCGCGCTGGGCGCCGTTACACACCGGGTTCACAATCTCGCGCGTCAGTCCGTCGCGCAGGCCGAGTTCACGCTGCGATGTGCTGGTCGCCAGGAATTGCGCGTCGCGCAGCTTGGCGACCAGCTCGGCCTGGAGAGATGCACGGGTGTGCACCAGCTGGCTGTGAGGCAGGTAATACGACTGCGTGATGAGTCGCCGGTCGCGCTCATACTGCTCGCGGCGCATCGCGAGGTAGGCGTGGTCGAGAGTGTGCGCGGTGACGAGGATGTGCTCGTTCTGCGGGACCGATTGCTCGACCCAGCTGAGCAGAGCACGCGAGGAAAACTGGTCGGGCCTGATCGGTGACAACTGCCCGAGCTGCCGCCCGAGCGCGCCGCCATTGCGCATCGCTGCGTAAGTGATCAACAACTGCGTGGCGAACGCCGCCACCACGCCCACGGCAAGCACTTGACGGGTCCGTGCCCAGGAGATGCGCGCCAGCACCGTATCCGTCCCTGCCGAGACGAACACGGTAAGCACGCAGGCCAGGATCAGCGCATAGCGCCACTGTGCGAGGATGTCGTGCGCGAACGTCGCATAGGCCAGCCACAAGGACGATGGTGCTCAGGGGCGAGAGTATTCCCGGCTTCGCGACAACTTGCGTGGAAACTTTCAGACCTCCGTGCGTGCCCCCGCCGATCAGATCGTCCGGTCGATGAAATAACGCGGTCGACGCTTGGACTCGGCATAGATCTTCGCCACGTACTCCCCGACCATGCCGATCGAGAGCAGCTGCACGCCGCCGAGAAAATAGATGGGCACGACCGTGGAAGCCCAGCCGGGCACGGCGCGGTCGGTGAAGATCCTGACGGTGAGCGCCCACAACGTCACGCCGATGCTGGCGAGCGAGACCAAAAAGCCGAGCGAGGTGATGGCACGCAGCGGGGCTGCGGAGAAGGAGGTCACGCCATTCCACGCCAGCGCGAGCATCTTACGCAGCGGATATTTCGATTCGCCGGCGAAGCGCTCCTGGCGCTCGTAGTAGACGATCGAGGTGCGGAAGCCGAGCTGCGAGATGACGCCCCGCAGGAACATGTTGACTTCCGGGTATTCGCCGAGCGCCTCCAGGGCGCGCCGGCTGAGGAGCCGGTAGTCCGCGTGATTGAACACAACCTCGACGCCGAGCCACTTCAGGATCCGGTAGTAGCCCTCGGCGCTCAGCCGCTTGAACAGCGTATCCACGGTGCGCTTACGGCGGACGCCGAACACGATGTCCGTGCCGGCGCGAAAGTCGCTGACCATGGCCGGGATGGCCGCCAGATCATCCTGCAGGTCGGCGTCAACGCTGACCACCGCATCTCCAGGCACCGTCAATAGGCCGGCGAGCAGGGCCAGTTGGTGTCCGCGGTTACGCGACAGCTTGATGCCGTGCACGCGTGGGTCCTGCGCCGCGGCAGCCTCGATGATCGCCCAGGTGCTGTCGGAACTGCCGTCATCGACAAAATAGAGCGCACTGTGGCCGGAGGCGCCGTGGCTGGCGGCGAGCGAGCTGAGCAGCTGGGTCAGTCGCGCGATGGTTTCGGGCAGAACCTCCTGCTCGTTGAAGCACGGCACGACGATGCTGATCTGCATGGCGGTTTCCTATTGGTCGGCGGCGCGTCGACTGTCCGAACGCCACGACGCATGGTGAATCGGCTGACGCAGCGGCCGCGTCGCGCCGCGCTGCCGCGCTCGGGCGCCACCGGCGCGGGCCAGCACCGTAGCGCCCTGCGGCGCGTGCCGCTGTGAGCTGACAAGCCACCGCCCGTGCTCCCAATGATACACTCGTCCTCGTAGCGCTCTGCCCCGGAGCAAAGACATCGGCGTGTCACGATTGGCGAAATTCTTACTCATCGGTGCCCTCGCAACGGGCATCCAGTATCTGATCCTGATTGTCCTGACAGCCTGTTTTGCGGTCGTGCCGTGGCTGGCTTCTAGCATAGGGTTTGCCGCCAGCTCAGTGCTTAACTATTTGCTGAACTACCTTGTTACCTTTCGCTCGCGCGAGCGCCATCTGGTGTCGGGGATGCGCTTCGCGGTGATGGCTGCCAGCGGTCTCGCACTCACCGCAGTGTTGATGAAAGTGCTGACGGCCGCGACCCATGCTTACTTAATCTGTCAGGTCGTCACCACCGCGTTGGTGTTGTTGGTGAACTATACGGTCGCGCGGCTGTGGGTTTTCTCGCAGGCGTGAGTGGGTGGCTGCGGCCCGGCGTCCCTCTCTGGACGGATTGAGGGCACTCCCGATCAGCTTGGTCCTGTTCTGGCACTTCGACACGGTGACCCAAATTTTATTTGGGATATAGATGATATGGATGCATTTACAGTAAGTGTAATCGTTCCAGCATATGACTCAGCGAAATTTATTGCACGGGCTCTGGACTCCGTTTTCGCTCAGACTTTTCCCGACTACGAGGTAATCATCATCAATGATGGTTCGCCGGACACGGAGGAGCTAGAAATTGTCCTGGAGCCGTATCGTAAGCGGATCGTTTACCTCAAACAGGAGAATGGAGGGCCGGGAAAGGCCCGAAATAACGGAATCCGCTGTGCGCAAGGGAAATATGTAGCTTTTTTGGATAGCGATGATTCTATGTTGCCTGAATGTCTCGAAACTCAATTAGCACTCTTTAAAAAAGACCACTCGTTGGACTTGGTTTATTCCGACTTGCTCCTGAAAGGCGACTCTCAACTATCGGGCAAGACGTTCATGGAGACCGCCCCTTCCATGGGTGAGGCAACGTTTGATGCGGTGCTGACTGAGAAGTGCCAAATTCCTACTTCCGCTGTAATGGCGCGAAAACAGGCCCTCTTGGACGCAGGGTTGTTTGATGAAAGCCTCTTTCGAGCTGAAGACTACGACCTGTGGCTGCGCCTGGCGCATCTGGGCAAGAAGATCGGATACCAGCGCAAAATCCTGGGAATACGCTGGATACACTCTGCGGCACTCTCTTCCATTGAGTCCAAAATGTTGATTGCCTGGATGCACGTTCTGAAGAAACTTGACCGGACTCTTCATCTCACAGACCAATCACGAGCGCTGTTAAAGGCCACTCTAATGCGCGCATGCGCCTTGCACGATCTCGAGCGGGGTAAGCTCTTCCTCGCTTCTGGTAATACTTCAGGTGCGCTCGCTTCCTTGAAGAAGGCGAATGAGGTCTTGCCGAATCTGAAGTTACGGCTCGTGCTTCTCGGTCTTAGATACGTTCCGAGCCTCTTTATTTTTCTAGTGCGGATGCGGGCTCTGTCCAGATTCCTGTGGAAAAGTAGCAGGCGTATTCTCCTGGGAAGCACCTTAAATTTGCACTAGAACCAACCTATGACCATGCTTCTGATGGGCTATTATGGCGCCCACAACCTCGGCGACGAGATGATGCTCTTCTGTTTGCGCCGATGGTTGGAAAAGCAAGACGTCGGGATCAAGCTGCTCTGCGAGGGTTCTCGCGAAGCCGGGGAGCGGTTTCAGATGCCGGCGGCGGAGAACTTGCCGCTTCTGTTCGAGTGGGCGTGGCGCGACGTCTGGTTGCGAGGCAAGGCCTTTAGGCTGCTTAACGAGTTCCGGAAAGCAGACGGCTTGATTGTAGGTGGCGGAGATTTGGTTCGGGACGACCGTGGATGGCGAGTTTTCACGTACACAATGGAAAAGATTCTTCTCGCCTTTTTCATGCGCAGGCCTGTCTTTCTGTTGAACGTAGGAATCGGAAGGCCTGCGACCTGGTACGGGCGCTGGCTCCTGCCCTGGGCTCTCAGGCGCTGTCGGCAGATTGTGGTTCGGGACGTGCGCTCTCTCGAGGTTTGCCGGGAGGCTGGCGCGGAGGTGTCCTTTATTCCCGACATCGTTATGCATCTTCCGGATTGGCTGGAAGGCTGGCGAAATAAACTGGATCGGACGCGGGCTTATATCGCGGTGTGCTTGCGCACCACCTCCGACGCTTTCGGCCAGTACAAATTGGACGAAATCAGACTGCGCAATCTCGCAAACGCTCTAGACTATTTGGCCGTTCAAAACGGGCTGGATGTTGTCTTCCTTCCTTTTCAGGCTACGCAGGGGGAGAACGATAATGATATCCACGTGGAAGTTGCGAAGCGGATGCGCGAACAATCGCGAGTGTTGATTCGAGAATGGAGTGGCAACCTCGCCGAGGTCACCCAATATATCGCAGGAGCAGCGTGCGTGATTGCAATGAGGTTGCATGCCGCTATCCTTGCCGTCGCCTGCGGCCGGCCGTGCGCCATCATGCCCTACGATTACAAGGTAAGCGAGGCGGCGCGAGCGCTTAACGTCACCGACCTGATCACTCCTGATACGTTGGCAAATCTTGCGGAGTTGACGGCGCTGTTGAAAGGAGCGCTGAAATCCGGAGCCGTTGCGCAAACAAGAGGAATGGCGTGTTGGGACTCAGTTTCGCTGCGGGTTCGCAGCGGGTGACTGTTGTTGACCAATTAGAGACGCCAAATTGGGAAACACGGAGCCCCGTGCGAATGCGATCGCCCGCTAGTCCTCCTGGCTAGCTCGTCTGGCGCCCTCGCACCTGAGAGTCTCAGCTGAAGCATGGCTCGCACCCTACTCGGTGAAAACGATCGAGGTCAGCTCGCTGCCGTTGTCCAGGCGTAACGCTTTGGGGTTGGCGTGCCCTTCATCAGCTCTTGGCGCTGCAGGTCGCCACGTTGCGAATGTGGGTCGCGGTAACGACGGGTGTCGCCGGCACGTCCAATTCATAACGCACCTCATCGGTGCTTTCATCGACTCGCCGAAAGCCAGAGGTGGCTCCGGTTTTTCGGACAGGAAGATCGCGAAAGGACTAGAATCCGTCTAACAAGGCCTGCACCGGACGGCGATACCGCTGCGCTTCATTGGCGCCGGCGAGCCTGTTGTTAATTGGGCGGACGTGAATGTCCGCTCATAGAAAGAGGTGGCCTCGGTTTTTCGGACACGGGTATAAGTGGATTTCTGCCGGAGCTACCCATCCGGTCAGCCATTCGAAACGCTGCGAGCCATGCTTGCTGGCTCTGTGCAATGGCGCGTATCTGCGTCTCTGTATAGTGGCGGGTAGTGACGTTGAACTTGATATAGCGGCGCAGTCGCTCGAGCTTCGAGCGTTGCTGCTCCTCGGCCGCCACCCCGGCGCAGCGAGAAGCCGGCCGACTTAGCCACACGCTGCCCGTCCTCCTTCGCGTGCTCGCCGAAAATCCACCGCGCCTCGGCATCAACTGGGTGAGCAGCCTTGAGGTGGCCTACCGCGCCGTTGCTTGGCGCTGGTTGCTCTGGATCCTGCATCGTTTGCCAGGTCGGACCAGACTCGACGATCACCTCCCCATCGTCCTTGATGAGTCGCCGGAACTGCCGGAGAACACTCTCGGGATCATCAAAGTGCTCATAATGACCACGCTGCAACAGCGAGCGGGGTTCGGAGCACTGCGCGAAGGCGTCGGAGCCGAAATTCCGCCCTACGAGCTTCGCAACTCGGATTAAGTCGAGCCAATGATCGACCGAGCGGTTCAGATCTCGAAACTGACAATCGCCCGACCTCGTTCTCGGCTCCGCGTTGATGGATCTGCGACAAGCTCCGAGCGTCGTGCACACGTCAGCGCTTTCTGCAGACCATGACATAATCCGGACAGATGCGATAAAGCCCAAGTAATGCGGAAGGCTTGTCTAACCATGGGCCGAGCCGCGTGCCGACAATCCATTCCTTCGCCAACCGATGATGCACGTACCAGAGTCCGATGCCGTGAATCGACTCAACCGTCAGGCCAGCGTCCCTGACTAAAGCGTTCAGCACACTAGAAGATAGGTCCGCCGGATCGGGGTTACCACGCCACCTAGCGAGCCGGATCAAAGGTGCAGCTGAATTGCGGTGATTGTTCAGTATAAGCAGGCCTCCGGGCCGCAGAAGGGCGGATAGGGCCGCAAGTACCTCTCGGCGAAGTTCCTGCTGTGCGTTGCCGAAAAACCGAAAGGACGTGACCAAGTCGACATCCTTGACCGGCACCGGTTCTCGCGTGATGTCGCGCTTGAGGAAATTCGCTCGCAGACACGTGCTAGCGGCTACAGCCAGCATGCTGTCCGAGATGTCGATGCCGACCGCGGTCTTGGAGCGAAGCTCGACCACGGACGTAAGTCGGCCAGTCCCGCAAGCAAAATCAAGATAGGTTCCGACTCCATTTGGAAAGTGCTGATCAAGTAGCTTCTCAACGATGCCACGCTCACGGCGAGCCATGTACCTATCCCATGGGTCTTGGTTGAGCGCGAGATCGTAGTCACGCCCACGGCCCTTGTGAGAATCGCGATAGTCGGCCGTTGCATCAGAGACAGAAAGGGGCGGCGTGTGCGCGGGATCATCGTTACGAGAATTGTGCGAAGTCAAGCCTTATCCCTCCGGGTGTGTAGCCACCGAGCGAGGCCATCAGAACCCAAAGACCAAACGCCGCGTCGCCCAGTCGATGGAGCATGAATGGAGTCAGAAAGAACCCGAAGATGAGCGTCGTAGTCAGTGCCGCCCAGTTTGCAGCCACGTTTACTGCAAGAGATCTCCTCACGAGAAGTCCTGAGGGTTAACCGACGTGCGCGCGATCACGACGGGGGCCATGAAGCGACAATCGGAGAAGTTGAGTTACGGTCGCACGGCGCATCATTCACGAGCGGACCAGGTCAGGTTTTTCTTCGTGAGCCGGATAGTACTCGACGGCAAGCCGTACGAAGGCCTCGTGCACTGAAGCCAGAATCGAGGCTCGCTCCCGGTGATAGCTAACGCGTTCGCGCAAACAGAATACAAACGCATCTCGGACCTCGTGTTGGGGTACACCGAGTTCCTTTGCTGTAAACGAAAGAATCGACCGAAACAGGTAGGCCCAGGCGCCGTCACCGAGAAAGGCGGTCCTGAACCCGTCCACAGCTGTCCAGTTATCAGTGCGCCGTCCGCGAAGCAGTGGAATCGCAGATAGAAGTAAGCTGACAGCGTCGTATAGTGGCACAGAGTGGACTGAAAGGTGTTCCCAATCAATCAGCCCGTACGAGCGATCGCTGACGAGATACAGGTTTTCGATTGTAAAGTCGCCGTGCTGGACCCATAGACCGAGCTCGTCGCGACAGTCTGTCGTCATCGGGTTAGCGTTGTTCAGCCGCGCTAGTTGGCAAACGGTTTCGTCAGCTCTGAGACGCTGGGTGATTACGATTGAGATGCGAGCCGCGGCGATGAGATGCCGGCGCGCCAAGGAGACTCTTAGCCACGCGGGTGTCGTCATGAGCACGCTGGCGAGGCTTGAGCCGCGTAGGCCGGTCTCGGCTGAGTAAGTAACCGAGCCGACTTTCGTGACCCCGAGTGGCTGCGGCAAGGAGACGGTGCCGCTAGACAGCACTGTGCCGACGCGGTTGGTGATTTCCTGCTCCCGTTCGATTGCGCGCCCGGCTCTAGCGATGCCGCGGTCAGTCCGGACGAATGTGGAGAGGTAAGGCCCGCCCCCGGCATACCGGATGGCAACCACTAGCTTTTCGAAGATTCCGCTGCCAGTGACTACGAGCTGCGTTGGCCTTGAATCGGGCAGAGCGAGGCCTGCTCTGCGCAAAGCGTCGAAGCTCAGCTGAGCTGGAGGCGTCGATGACGGGGTTGCGACGAAGAGAAAGTCGGGTGCGAAAGTGGGGAACATGCCAATCCATGCCAAGAGGCTCTTCGCTTGAATTCGGTGCTGTCGCGGCGGGTTTGCCCAGCCTTCAATCGCGGACCGCTGAATGTGGTTGAGCAGGCAGGCACGCGTGAGAGGCACCAGCGAGGTCGGCTCTTCGACGCTCGGATCGCACCAATACGACTCCAGAGACCTGAAGCCAGCGCCCATCAACATGCGACGCAGCTGCGGTTCGCTGCAGCGAAACTGGTGGTGCTTGTCGGGCGGCGCACTTAGCGTGCATCGCTGCATACGGACCCAGCGCGCGTTCGACGCGTAAACCACCAATATTCCCCGAGGCTCCAGGATGCGACGTACGGCTCGAAGCAACTCTGCAAGCCAACGGCTGTCGTGGCCCTGAAGCAGGGCAGCAAGATGTCCGAGGTGGACGAAATCCATCGAGCCTGCAGAAAACGGCAGAACAGGAATCGCAGCCGACGGGCGTGCGGTCGCGTTCTCTGGGATCCACCGTGTCGGAAAGGCACCGATAGCTGCCCAGTAGCTCTTCAACGCAGCGGCTGCGTGACACGGCGGGGACAGATCGAGAACCCGGCATTCAGGAACTGGCGGGAGCAAAGCCAACCACGCTGGCGGTACGCGTGACATTTCCTGTGTGGAGTTCGGATTCAAGTCAGCGGCCCGGCTTACTTCGCCAGCGCGGCATGCGACTACGCACGTGGCGCGTCCAATTCGCTTCAGACTGCGTCATCAGCAAATTCGTGACTCCTTCGCAAGGCAGACGAAGCGGTTGTCTTGGTCACGCACGGCTGGGAAATCAACAAAGACGTTGCCCTGCGCCACCTTCGTGACGCGCTTCTATGGTTTGCCATGCGCTGATTATTGGCGTGATTTGCTACCAGGCAGGCGCCTCGATGAGGTATGGCATTCTGCCAACCTGAGAAACATTAATTCGGCCTCGTAGGATAGCAGGACCTTGGGCAACATCGTTTGTCTTCATCTCGACATTCGGCGTCTAACTGCGTCTATCCCACTCATAGGCTGTGGGGACAATCAGATCCAGGTCCTGGTAACGCGGGGTCCCGCCGGGCACCCGCCGTATCTTGTCCGCCTTTGCGATGGGGACCGCTGGGTCACCAAGGCACCTGTCACCTCCAGGCGTCACGAGCGAGTACCCGGCGACAGGCTCGATAATGCTGAAGATCTGCCTGACACCGAACCGTTGCATTTAGCCGCAATTCATGGCCGTTGCGGCCCCCGTCACGGAGGTATTACCGCCAAATGTCCTCAGCGGCTATTATCGAAAACTGTGGTCATCAATCGGTTGCTGTCGAAACATTTTGGCCGCGACGCCACTGATCCAGCCCGCGAATTCGACCAAACTCATACCGTCCTTATCCAACAGGCGCGGAAGAAAATAGTCGTCCGACTCCCGCCGAACGAATCCCGGTTGGCATGTAGTCGCCGACACGACGCCGTCGTTCCGTAGCCAACCCGCAAACTCCGGCAAGAAGGACCCGCTCGGATAACAGAAATGTGAAGGATTATTGGCACCGACTTCGCGGATTACGCGAGCGTTGTCCGCCAATTCCTTTGAGAACAGCGCCACGTCTCGTGGAACACGATGTCGGTGAGTATGCAGTTGCAGATCGAGCCCCTCCGCCACCATCGCATGGGCCTCCGCTGGACTGATGAGGTGCAGAATGCGCTTGGTCTTGATCTCCGGATAGTCAATTTCGAGAGTTTGTGACAGATCGGCTAAGAAAGCCTCTTTCCTTTCCGCCGACCAGGCGTTCATTCGGGCGAAATCGTAAATCGCGCGAAATGCGTGAGCACGATCAGTGGAACTCTTGAGACTGCGACGGACCAATGGCTCCCTGAGCTGCAAGAACCTCCCGCGACCCTTCCACAGTAGATAGGAAACCATAGGATCAAATACCGCGTAAGGGTGGGTCGAGTAATACGTAGTCCAATACAAAGTCGCCGCGAATCCGAACTCGCGAAGCATCGGCCACGCTCGAAGATAGACACTGCTGTCTCCATCGTCGATGGTAAGGGCTACGGCGCGGGGGGGAAGCGTGCCCTCTCGCAGCCGCGTAAGCGCCTGCCCAAACGGCAGCACATTGCAGTGCATCGAGCGTAGGAGATCGAGCCGGGATCTGAACGTATCCGGGGAGACGCACAACGCCGGATCCCAAATGTGTTCATCGTCGATCGAGATATTGTGCCAGCAGACGATGAGGAGGCGCTGCTGGCGCCACGACGAGTTCAGGACAATGTGATCGAGACCCAAAGCACGGCTAGCGCTCAGTACCGCGAGCTTGGTGTGTCGTAGCAAAGACATCGTTGGCTCCATATGATGCTGATTCCCTTGCTCATTCGGTTGCCGCGCGCCCCTCGGCAACGCGCTTGCGGAACTCTTGCGCGAGACTTTCAACGTTCCGTCCGAGATGATACTTGGACAGGATCTTCCCGCAACCGGGCACTGAGCGTGCCGAAAGAGGTACTGCGGGCCTACTATCGCGCTGCTCGGTGTCTGCAGCTGCAACCGTCGGTACGCGCGATAGTGGGTCATGCCTGGTTTCACGACTCGGCTGCCGTGCGCGATCATCCTCATCTCGAGGTCCTGAACGAGCCCTATGTGAACCACGGTGGCCTGACCGTATTGCTGAGCGTCGCTCCCGTATCCTCCGGGGTACTCGAGGGGAACGCGCAGCGCAAGGTAGATTATCTGGCAGGTAGACTGCGGTACCGGTACGGGCTTGCCATGTGGCCGCGCAACGCGGCGATAAGCTGGGCAGATGCTCATCCGGAATTGGCGGATTGACGAGGAGGACAAAGATGGACGGCCAAGCGAAGGATGCCAATGCGGTCGAGCTCTACCTCGATGTGCTGAAGAAATCGCTGACTAACACGCTGCACCTGATCGAACCGGACACGAGCCAAGAGAATGAGATGCGGTTCGTGCATGGATTCATCGAGCACTACATCAAAGGACCGGCCGTTTCCATGCTGCCGCTGGCACGGTTCAACAACCTGCAATCCTGCATCGCTGAGGTACTGGCTGCGGAAATTCCGGGCGACCTTATCGAAGCGGGCGTGTGGCGTGCTGTGCCACGATCTTCATGCGCGCCATGCTCAAGGCGCGCGCTCCTGGCCTTATTGCCGCAAGGCGGTCGACGATTTTCGGCGCCAGCAAAATGTTTCTTCTGGAGGCGGCCTCGGCGATGACCGCCGGCCGTTTCCTGCTGACTAGCGCTGGCGCCAGCGAGCGATGCGCAGCGTGAGAAGCGGTGCCCACCGCAGTGCGAAGGCCAGTAGGGCAAATTTCATCGTGCGGCGCAGGGGCAGCAAATCACGCACTGCGCCCAGCGCCATCCGCGCCTCACCTCGACGCATGGCATCCTTCATGCGGAAGTAACTGACGTCGGCGCGGTATGCTTGCCTGCCGGTCGCGAGGGCCGCTTGCTCGGACGCGGACAACTGCAGGGTCCGCTCCAGCTTGTCGAACATGCGCAGGGCGGCCTCTGCCATGGCAATATCATCAGCGGACAGGCCGGTGGCGCGCCGGCGATAACGAAACAGCAGCCGTCGGTGATAGGAAATCCTGGCGCCCGCGTGAGCCACACGGAGCCACAGATCGAAGTCTTCCGCCCGCCGCAGGCTCTCGTCAAAACCGCCAACGGCGAGGATCGACGCCTTGCGCGCCACGACTGCGATCAGGGCTACGGAGCACCGGGACAA
The DNA here is from genome assembly GCA_003136935.1 of Gammaproteobacteria bacterium. GTDB lineage: Bacteria > Pseudomonadota > Gammaproteobacteria > Steroidobacterales > Steroidobacteraceae > 13-2-20CM-66-19. The sequence continues at coordinate 52,707 of PLEC01000011.1, read as the reverse complement.
CGCCAGGCTCTCGAAGCTCACCTCGCCACGCGACGGCGAGAACTCCATCCCGCTGCGACCCGCGAGCGGCGTATCGCCGAATATCCTGCCGTCGCAGTAGACAATGGCGGTGTGCGGATGGGCGCGCAGATAGTCGGTCTGGACGGCGAGAAAATCCGGCAGCCATGCATCGTCGCCGTCCAGGAAGGCAATCAACGGCGCACGCGCGGCGCGCATCCCGGCATTGCGAGCCGAGGAGACTCCCCCGTTTTCCTTCCTTATGTAGACGATGCGCTCACGATAGGGGCGCAGAGCCGCTTCCAGCGCCGCGCTGTCCGGGCAACCGTCGTTGACCACGATGATCTCGAAGTCCCGGTAGGTCTGCGCGAACACGGAATCCAGTGTCTCGGCTATGTACTGCGCCACGCCGTAGGCTGGGATGATCACGCTCACGCCGGGGGCAGGAGCGCCGCGACCCGCCGTGGGGCGCTCGGAACTCATGGGTTCACAAGGCCCGCGGCTGCCCGGTCGTCAGGCCGCAGCAGGTCGCGCAGCAGGGCGCGCGCGTCGGCGAGCACCGCTGGTCCGATGAGTCTCACCACTCCAAGGAAGACGGTCGCACCGATGAGCGTTTCGATGCACAGCAGGGCGCTCGACGGCAGGCGAGCGGACAAGAGCGCTCGCGTCACGGATACTGCGCTCAGCATGCAGATACCGCCGGCAAAGGGAACGAGCAGCTGGCGCAGACTGTCGCGCACGGCGCGCCCCGTTGCCCGGCAGTTGAGAAACGTCGAGACCAGGAACACGATCGGGTAAACCACCACCAAGCTGATGGCGGCGCCGTTGATGCCGTCCGCACGGGCGCCGACCAGAATGCCGATGGGCAGCAGGACGCCGCTCACCGTCAGGACCCTGGTGCTTACCGCCGGGAAGCCCACGGCAACATTCACGGTGTTATGGAATGCCCACAGCATTCGGATCGGAGCGGCAATCGACACCATGACGAGCGGAATCACCGCCAGCCGCCACTTGTCTGACAGGACGACGTGGACAAATTCCGGGGCGACGGCGGCAATGCCCCAGGCGATGGAGAACCCAAAAAGCGCCAGCAAACGCAGCAGCCGCTCAGCGGTCGAATTGAAGCGCACCGGATCGGTGCGCATGCGGCTCAGCGTTGGAAAGGACACGCGGTTCAACGCGTCCATAACCTTGTCGCCGGGAATTGCGGCGAGGTTCGAGCCGACGCTGTAGCTGCCAACCGCGGAAGCTGGCACCAGCCGGCCCAGGATGATCAGGTCCAGGCTGAACGACCAATACCACAGAATGCGGCTGCCCACGACGTGGGCGCTGAAGTGCACCAGGTGGCGCACCGGCGCCAGGCCCCTGGAGAAGTCGGGCCAGACTACCGCGCCGTGGTAATAGATGATGACGACCGAGGTCACGAACGAGATGACCAGGCTTCCGATGACCAGGGCCCACACCCCGAAGTCAAGAAAGGCGAGAGTCACGGTCGCCAGGCATCCCGCAAGATTTCCCGCGATCAGCGCCAGAGCCAGCTCCCGGAAGCGCAGATTGCGCTGCAGCAGCGCCTGCGGGACCGTCGCTATGGCGGTGGAAAGCAGCGAAAGCGAAGCAACGCGGATCACAAGCGTGAGTTGTGGCTCGCCGTACCAGGTGGCAATCGCCGGGGCGGCCAGCATCAGCGCCGTCAGCAAAGCGAGATTGAGCAGCAGGATGACGCCGCTTGCGACCCGGCTCGTGTCCTCGCGCAGAACCTGCGTCTGCACCAGTCCCGCAGCCAGTCCCGGCTCGCCGAACAGGGCGACGAATCCGATGACGATGGTCGACATCGCGACGACGCCGTAGTCGTGCGGATGTAACAGTCGCATGACGACGATAGTCACGGGCCAGGTGATGAGTTGCACGATTGCGCGGGCAGAGACCGTCCAACGGACCCCGGACAGCGCACGCAGCTTCAGCTGATCGTCGCTCATCGCGGCGGCTCAGCGTTGACCGAATGCCGCGACGTCATCACACCCTCACTGCAGATGAAGGCGCGCTGAGCGGCGTACTCAGCTCGCATCCGGGCGTCGGCATCAGGTGCCCCCATGTCGACTCGATGGGTGCGACCGAGGCCAACGGGAGCTTCTCTCGCGCACCGGCCTTCGCCTCGGCAATACAAAGGCACGCCCGCACGTTTTCCTCTCGTCGTGACCCATAGTTCGTGCTCGACCGACTCCGGCAAGAAGCGTTCGGAAACGTACCGCTCGAGTGGGCAGGTGTCGGACACCGATCGATACTTACGCCGGAAATTATACAGCGAGAACGTCACGTCCTCTGGACAAGGTCATGCTGCGGGATGTTCTGTAAACAGTTCTGAGGCCCCTCAAGAAGCGCCGTAGGTGTCCCCCAGTTCCGGACACAGTGGATAATAGACCCTCCCGGAACGGGTATGCGGCGAACGAAGTCCGGCGGAGTGAGCGTCTCGGAGCTGAAGCGTAAGGAACTCCTGGAGAGGCAGGCGGCGGCCCATCAAGACGTCAGAAACTAAAGGGACCCCGGAGGAGGCCCGCCGTTATCGCCAAAGACATCTATCGACACTATGCTGCCGCTGTTAAGCCAAACTGAGCCGATATGACCTGACACCCGGGTTAGATACCCGTTCTTGCTCTCTCGCTAAACCTCTTTCGGCATACTCCTCGGGCGTCAGGTCGCCCCGTAAGCACCGCCGCCCACGATCGCCCGGTTCTTACGCTCGCCGCAGGTGCTCGCAGGCCTTCTGTTAAACTTGTCGCCTCAAAGCATTCGTTTTTCGCGGCCAATAAGTACTCGGGACGGGGCGAAACAATCTCTATGAGCATGTCTACTACTGTGCTGGAGAGGGGCTCACTCGATCGTTCGGATTGGATGTTGATCACCGTCATCGCGCTCGGGAGCTTGCTTCTCTTTGGTTTGTCCAACTCCGTTTGGTACGGGGACGCCACGACCTACGTAAGCGATATTCGGGCCGGCAATCTGATCGAGCCTGGACACCTATTGTGGCGTCCGCTTGCCTATCTCGTGGCAGCCTCCGTTGGTGGTCTTCGATCAGTCTCCGATGCTCTGTGGACGTTACAGTGGCTTTCGCTGATGTCGAGCGCGCTGGCTGTCGTTGGAATGTCGTTTTTTCTCTTGAAAGTAGGGTGCAACCGATTCATCACAAGTGCGACTGCCGCACTGCTGGTTGTATCGAACGGCTTCTGGACTTATTCATTTTCAGGCTGTAGCTATAGCCTGAGTATTTTCCTGCTTATCATCGCGATGATTTTTGCAGTGGCGAAGCGCGATGCGCCGGCATCATTGTGTTCTGCGGTCCTGGCGGGTGGGTTCGCAGGCGCCTCGGCAGCAACCTGGGCGATTCAGTGCCTCTCCATTCCAGCCGTGCTTCTGATTCTGGTTTTGACGCCTCGCTGGGATCGCGCATTGCGGCGCGACCACCTGAGAAATTCAATAGCCATGATGACTGGGTGTGTGCTCACGTTTGTCGTGCCGCTGCTCGCTGCATGGAACGTTCAAGCGACGCACGCCTTCGAATCGGGCGGGCGCCCCCCGGCGCGCAGCTTACATCTGTGGCTTTCATCAACAAATCACGGCATTCCTGCACATCTTGGTGTATCGCAACTAGCCCGGGTTCTGATTGGATGGCCTCAATCCATACTGTCGATATCCGACCTCGGTCAAAAGCTGCGTTTGTGGGGTCTCCACGAACGGGGTTTTCCCTGGTCACCGTGGATGCTGACACCTATCGTCGTGTACGCAGGTGCCATGTACAGCAGCTACGTCCTGCTGAAGCGTTTCGCGACGCACTCCAACTTTGAAAGAGGTCTAATTGTCGCGAGTCTGGTTGCCATCTGCGCAAATCTGCTGTTCGCGGTAACGTGGCAGGGTTCGGACTTAGAACGCTATTTCCCGTCCTTGCCCTTTCAGTTGTTGCTATTGGCTCTGGCCGCGAAGACGAAGGCGCATGCCCGTGGCGGCATGGCTAATGTGGTAATCGCGATCGCCTTGTGCGGTATCGCATCGGTGAACTGGGAAGGGGCATTCGCTAAGGCTTTCAGCACGGATTCCTACCGGCAAGAATGGTTGCGCGAACTGCACAAAGCTACCTCCGGTAAAGATTTAGTAATAGTGCTTGGTCAGCGTAAGTCGGTCATTTCCAACCCGCATGACCCTAACATGCCGAAGATCGACAATCTTTCGAATGAGATCGTGATGCGTGGAACCGGCTGGGAAGCTGCGGAATTGCGCAATATTCAAGAAACGATGCGGCACGGTGGCCGAGTCTTTCTGGGGGATTCTCTCTTCGGAACTGACGAATCCGCCCGTGACGGCTGGAGTTTCAAGGAGTATCCATCGCCAAGTCCACTTGAGATTCAAAGGGTGTTCCTGCCATTTAAGAGCGATACCGTTACATTTACCGCAGCCGGGGAAAGGGTCTGGCTTGGCAGATAGTATTGAGGTAGTTCGTGTCGCTGCACGGAACGCACCGGTACCGAGCCGAGTATCTGGAGTACGTCACTATGCGCCGGCACAATGGCTAAATTGCCTGCGTCCGTGACCATACCGGCGGTGGTGGTTGGTTCCGGCCTGGGCGCACCCAGGGCGCTGAGGCAACCAGTACGTTGAGCAATGACGCGGGGTAGTCCAAGCTTGCCAGATTCGAAAGCTTCGCCACGATGCTCTTTTCTTCGTTGTACGCGGTGACGATGACCGTGACCGTAGGCAGAGCGTTGCCGCGGACGATCGGCCTGCCGAACCTGATCGCGAGCAGTCGTACGAGGGGCGGATACACGACATACAAATAGAGCAGTAGAGCGCTGCAGGTCCAAAAGATGATTGTGGCCGGGCTTAGCATTCACCTACCTCGTTGGCGCCCATACGCTGCACTGTGACAGTGCTTAGCGTACCTGCAAAACACTCGAGGGTACCCAGGCGATGTGAAACGCGTCACACGCGCCGCATTTCAAGTAACGGGCTGGACGGCACGCCGGCAGGCCTGGCAGCTACGAGATGCCTCGCCCGGTCGTGTGAGCTGACATGCCGCCTTCGAACGGAGCCGGCACAGAGGCGGCGATTCGCTCAACTTAGAAATTCGTCACAAAAAGACGGCCGTGATGGCCGAGGATGGCTCAAGGAACCGTCTAACGCCGTTAGAATCCCAGAATGAAAAGCCGCCGGCGTAGTGTCGGTTCTGGAGATTCAGCGCAAGTCCCTGTTGTGGTCATGGGCGGGACCTTGAACGCTTTGGGTGTGGTCCGCAGCCTTGCACACGGCCGAATGCCGATCTATCTGCTTGAGACCACGCGCCTCTGTGCGGCCAGTTGGTCGCGGTACTGCAAGTATGTCGCCGTTCCTGCACTGGAGGGTCGCGGCCTGATCGACTCCCTCATAGCGCTCGCCGAACTCCTTACATGCCGACCGGTGCTGATTCTGACCAGTGATGAGTGCGTCAATTGTGTATCCGCTTACCGGCGTGAGATCGAAGCGCATTACCGCATTAGTTTGCCCTCCGAGGCGGTTGTGCGGGCGCTCGCCGACAAGGCGATGTTCCAGGCGCTCGCGGAGCGCGAACGCTTCGTCGTGCCGCGGGCGGTATGTGTCAATCATGTCGCCAACTTGGAACTGCTCCGTAACCTGCGACCCCCTCTGATAATCAAGCCGGCCGATAAGACTCTCGTGTTGAAGGGTATCGTTGAGCGCGCGGTACGAGTTGAGACCCTCCACGAGGCGCAGCGCGTCGGGACGCAGATGCTCTCATGCGCGCCGAGCGTCGTCGTCCAGGAATGGGTCGACGGACCCGATACGGAACTATTCTTTACGCTCTTCAGTTGCGATCGTTCCAGTAACCTACTCGGTTTGTTTACCGGTCGAAAGCTTCTCTGCACTCCGCCCGGCATCGGCAGTACGGCCGTCTGCGTCGCGGCGCCTGAAGTGGCCCGCGAGCTCCTCGCTCCGACCATGCAGTTCATCACGCGCGTTGAATACCGGGGATTGGGCAGCCTTGAATTCAAGCGCGACCGACGCAGCGGGCGCTTTGTCATCATCGAGCCCACCGTGGGGCGGACGGATTGGCAGGAGGAAATCGCCACATTGTGCGGCGTAAATCTTCCGTTAAGGACGTACATGAGCGAGCTGGAATGCCACTCGCCACCTATTGCTGCGGCGTCTCCACGGCTCGCCTGGCGTTCATCTGTCGGGTTTCGCACTCCGCTCGCCGCCGGAATGCGCGCCGTCGATGGCTATTTTAGATGGTCAGATCCGTTGCCTGCACTGTACTACTACGTGTACGAACGTTGGGTTGAGCGCATTCAGCGCGTTGTTCGTGCGCTCACGAATCGCACTGCGCCGCTATGAGGAGTGATCTTGGACGTAGAAACTACGATCGTCGGGGCAGGTCCGTACGGGTTGTCGATCGCCGCTCATTTGCGAGCGCGAGGAAGATCTTTTGAATTACTGGGGACGTCCCTGGAGAGCTGGCGCAGCTTCATGCCGCAAGGGATGGTGCTGAAGTCGGAGCGCTTCGCTTCCAGCCTCTGGGATCCGCAGCGCCGCTACACGCTGCAACGATACTGTCAAGCCCGGGGACTGTCCTATCAGCCGGTGGGAAGCCCACTTAGCCTCGCGCTCTTTCTGGACTACGCGCAATGGTTTCTCGAACACGCGGTGGGTGAGCCGCGCGATGTCAAAGTGACACAGGTACGCGGCATTCCCACCGGCTTCGAGATCCAGCTGACCGATGGCGCAAGATTCACCACGCGCCGCGTAGTCCTCGCTACCGGGCACATGGCCTTTCGTGTCGGGCCGCCGGAGCTGGCGGCGCTGCCGGAGCCACTGGCCATGCACAGTACCTGCATTGGCGATGTGAAGGGATATGCGGGGCGTGACGTCTGCATCATCGGCGCTGGTCAATCCGCATTGGAAACCGCCGCGTTGCTGCACGAAAACGGGGCTCGCGTTCGTGTGTTCGTACGGAGGCCTCAGATCTCATGGAACCTGCCCTCGAGAGTGCGTCCGCTGTTGCAGCGCTTGATTGCGCCGGACGCCGGAGTGGGAGCGGGGTGGAAGAGCGCCGCTGTTTCGGAGCTGCCCGGTGTATTTCGATGGTACTTTCCAGCAGCGAAGCGCCACAGGTTTCTGCTCGGCTCCTATGGTCCAAGCGGCGCCTGGTGGCTTCGCGACCGCATCGAAGCACGCGTGGAGTTACTACTGAATTCGCAGGTACGGGAGGTAGTGCGTGAAAGCAACGGGGTGCGCCTCACTGTTGCGGGACCTCGGGGCACAGCGGAGACTTACGCGGACCATGTCATCGCCGCGACTGGGTTCAAAGTCGACGTAGACCGCCTCGACTATCTCGAGCCGTCGCTGAGAGCGAAAATCGAGCGGGAAGCCGCGGGCATCCCTGCATTAAGTTCGCGCTTCGAATGCTCTGTTGCGGGGCTGTTTATCGTCGGCATAGCGAGTGCGCCGGTATTCGGACCGATCATGCGGTTCATGTACGGTGCCAAGCACGTTGCGCCGTTGCTCTCGCGACAGCTGTAGGCAGCTGCAAGGCGCCTCAACGACATCAAGCCGGCCTAACGGGTGCTGAGCGAGCTCGCGCACGCGAAGATCCGCTACGACAGAGCGCGCAGTAGGCGACTACCGAGCGAAGCCGCCCTGGACGCGTTCTGCCGCGTCTCCAACCAGCAACAACCGGCAGTCTCCGTACTTGCCTCAACTTCAGCGCCAAGGCTTCACCCCGAGCAACCCGTTCATCCAGGCCGTGAACTATGTGCGCGAACGGCGTGTCGGCCTCGAAGTCTTTCTCACTGACCCGGACGTCCCCATCGACACGAATCATCTGGAGCGGGCGTTGCGCGTCGTTCCGATGGGTCGAAGATCCTGGCTCTTCTGCTGGACTGAACTGGGTGCCAAACACGTCGGCATCATCCACAGCTTGATCGTCACCTGCCGACTACACGGCATCGACCCGTACACCTGCCTGGTCGATGTGCTGCAGCGAATCAGTGAACACCCCGCCAGCCGTGTCGCCGAACTCACCCCGCGCCTGTGGAAGCAGCACTTCGCTGCCAACCCTTTGCGCTCCGACTTGCACGACTTTCCGAGCTAATCAATCACGCCGCGTAATTACCGATTACGGCGCAACCATCGCTCAAAGTAGCTTCAGCAGTAGTTGCTGGCCTCCATCCCCGGAGTGGGTCCGATAGTGGCGACGACGCTGGTTGCGGAAGTGGCGGATCCCGGTCAATTTAAGAACGGACGACAATTTGTGGCATGGGCGGGATTGACGCCTCGACAGCGCTCCAGCGGTGGGGAAGTAGCCCTCGCCGGCATTACCAACTCGGCGATGTGTACTTGAGAACGATGCTAATCCAGCGCCGGCTTCCATTTGTATGCGGCTCTGCGCCGCGATCTTTCCCGATTCACAGCGTAATCTGCAATGCTGCAAATCGGGAGCCGGTCATTCCATTTTGACTAGGTCGAGTCTCCGGAGCGCTCCATCCAGAACGTATCGCTGGAGAGGCGCGCCACAGCAGCGCCGGGCAGCCTCTACTTGTCGGGGACTGTAATCACGGAACCGCGCGAGTGAGCCGCTGCCGCGGTCTACTCGCTTAGCCGGTACACGGCCGTCAGGAATATCTCGTTCTGCGTGTAGCCTGTACCCAGCCCCTGCGTTGCGACGAGTGTCGGAACGTTCTCCGCCGTCCGCGCGTTGTGGTCAAAACTCAGTCGATACTGCAGGCGGCGGCTCGGCTTGAACGTAAGGCCGACCCCGGCGAGCACGATATGGTCGATGAATCCGATGGTCTCGTAGTTCTCGTGCGTGTACCCGGCGTGGACTTCGGCCGTCAGGTTCGGCGCGACATCGCGCTGCATGCGCGCTTCGGCGCTCGCACGCGTGACGTCCAGCCCCGCGGCATAAATCCCCTCCGCGATGAATTCCGCGAGCTGCAGCGGCGTCGGCTCGATGGTGTAGGTGTCGCGCTCCCATCTGCCCGACACGCCGATGGTCGTACGGCCCTCCTTGAACTGCCATCCCAGCGAGCCATAGGTATCCAGATAGTTGCCGGCGCTACCGAATCCCGGTGCGATCACCGCGGCCGCCGCAGCGCCGCTCGTCAGCCCGCTGAAGCTGTCCGAGGCGTCCGTGAACTGCCGGCCTCCGGAGATGGTCACCGACTGGAACGGCGTCAGGTCCCGTGCGAGAGTCAGCTGCGCAAGCAGCGCCGAAGTCCACGGCCCGGCGTCGTCCACCTGCGCCACGCCCAGATCCAGCGAGAGGCTGGTGCGCGATCCACGCGTGTCATAGCGCAGGTAGAACTTCCTGCGATCGTAGTCGGGGTTGACAAACGTGTCCTGGAAGCGGATTTGGGAAATGTCGGCGTTGAGCGAGATGTTCGACGCTAACGACAGCTCATCACCGATGGCGGCCATGCCCAACACCTGGTGGCTGTTGAAGGGGCTCGTCTCGTAGTCCACTAGCGCATAACGGGCACCCAGGCGCAGGAACACGCTGTCGCTCGGGCGCATGACAAAGTCGGGGCCGGTGGACAGCACGTTCACGCTCTGCACGTTGTTGCGATCGACTGGTGCCAGCGGATCCACCTGCGCCGTGCCGTAGGCGTCCTGCAGCACCCACTTGATGTTGTCCGGAACCAGCGTGAAGGATCCGATGCCGTCGAGGCGGCCGACCACCTGGCCCGGGAAGGCGTGCTCGAGGTAGTCGATATAGGCAACATCGCCCTTGAGGCTCCCCTGCAGGAGCGGGTCGTTGCGCTCGACGTCGACGAGTAACCCGACGTTCGCGATGGTCTGCGACTCGGCCCCGGTCGCGGTGAGTCCGACGTTATCGGTCTCCCCGATGCCTGCGGTCAGGAAAATGTTGGTCGTGTCCGCCGGCGGCGTGCCCAGTACGCTCGGCTGGGTGCCCAGTATGCTCGGCTGGGTGCCTGGTAAGCTCTGCGCCCAGGCAGCCGCCGGAGCAAGGGCGCCGGCGGTGAGGGCGCAGGCTGCAAGCGCGCGGCTAACCGGCGCGCGCAGCATCGTCCAGCGCTCCGTAGTAACCGCTATAGCCGTAGTAGGTCGCCGCACCGTGCCGCGCGTCATTCAGGACCAGGCCCAGCAAGCGTTTCGGATCAAGCTGCGCGATGGCATCCACGACCGCCTGCTGCGGTGTCTGACCGGCCCGCACGACGAGCAGTACCTGTCCGGAAAGCTGCATGAGGCCCCGGACCTCGCTCGCGGCCAGCACCGGCGCGCAGTCGAGCAACACCAGCCGGCGCGGGTTGCGCGCGGCGAGCCGCGCCACGATCTGCGCCATGCGCGCGCTGGCGGCGAGTTCCGGAGCATCTTCGACCGAACGGCCGGCGGGCAGGATGTCGAGACCAGGAATATCCGTGCGCAGGACGAGGGACTCCGCGTCGCACGACTCATCCAGGAGCGCATCCACCAGTCCCGGCTGATCCTCAAGGCCGAGATCCTGCGTGATCTGCGACTTGTGCAGGTCCGCGTCCACCAGCAGCACGGACAGATCCCGCTCGCGGGCCAGGCTGAACGCGAGGTTGACACTGGTGAAGGTCTTGCCATCACCTGGCAGCGGGCTCGTGACTGCGACTAGCCGCGAGTCGGCAACAGCGCCAGTGCCCGTGGCCTTGGCAACGACCGAGCGCTTGATGCGGCGGAAGTGCTCCGCGAAGCGCTGATCCTCGCTGGCATCCGGCACGTGTCCCGCCGCGCGCAGCGCAGCGAGATCAACCGCCACACGACGGTAGTCGTAATCCGGCAGCGTGGAGGAATCAGCCAGCGCCTCGGAGGGCACGGGCACCCCGACGGCGCGCGGCGCCAGCGGTTCCGGTTTGGCGGCGGCGGCGGCGGCGGCGGCGCGCCGCACTTTCCCGAGGGTGTTTTCGATGAGGCTCACTTAGTTCACCAGGGGTCTTACCAGAGGTTAAAATGACAGGTTCATGCGCCAGCCGGCGTTGCTGAGCACCAGGATGGCTGCAAAAGTTGCCACGAGACACGCGGTAGCCAGGTAAACCCGGCGCGCGTCGTGCCGGGCCGTCCGGGCGGTGCGCACCGGGAAGGCGTTGCCGACCACCCCCAATACCGTCACCCCGGTGAGCGTCGCGAGCGCGCGCGCCGAGCCGGCCACCGGCTGCAGCAGATTCAGGCCGTACGCCGCACCCACCCCCGCCGCGAGCGCCGCGAGCAGGACTCCAATGAGCAGCAACGGCCGATCGGGCGACACCGGATTGGAGTCCACGGACGGTGGCTGCACCAGCGTGAAGCGTACTGAGCCCGCATCGTTAGCCCGCTGTCCAAGCTTGGTCTTGTCGTAGTTCTCGAGCAGCGCCGTGTACTGCTGTCGGTTGACTTCGTAGTCACGTGCGAGCTGCGCGTACTGCGCCTCCACCTCCGGCGCGGTGTTGAGCATCTTGCGCAGCTCCTGCGCCTTCGCCCGGTGATCCGTCAGCTCGCTGCTCAGGTCCGAGATGTCCACTTCCGCCTGATTCAGCGCGAGTGCAATGCCCTGGTAGACGGGGCTCGCGCTCGCCCTGCTGGTGGCGGCGGCTCCTGCGTCGCCGCGCCGGAGGCTGTCGATCTCGGCCGCGCGGCGCCTCTTCAACTCTTCCAGTGTCGCCCGGGTGGCGATGACGTCCGGATGCTTGTCCGTGTAGCGCAGCAGCAGATCATCCAGGTGCGCCTGGGTCTCCGCGATTCGCGACAGTGTGTCGCCGCCGCCGCCGCCGGAGAGCGAGCTGGTTCCCACTGCCGAGACCACCGCGTCACCACGCAGCTGCCGCTCGAGCGTAGTACGGCGGCTCTCCGCGGTGCGCAGCTTGTTCTGCGTGTCCTCGACGAGTTCGTTCTCTTTCTGCAGCTGCGCAAAGTAGCCACCGGCCTCCGTCGGCATGACGCCCAGGTGCGCTGATTTGAATGCAGCGAGCTTCGCTTCGGAACCGTTCAGGCGCCCCTCGTAGTCGTGCAGCTGCGTCTCCAGGAATCTCTGCGCGCTCTCGGATTCCGCGTGCGTGCTGCCCAGGGTCCCCGATACGAGGTCACGGGTCAGAATCGACACCACCTTCAGGCTCCGGGCGCGACTGGGGTCCTGGTAGCTGATGCGGTATATGTTGCCCGCGGTGCGGTCATCTTCACGCTCGCTCGCGCTGCGCACGGCAATCTGCGTGCCTCTGACCAGGTTCGTCAGCACCCCCTGCTTGCGCTCCCGGCTCGCCCCCGCCGGCAGCATGCCCGCCTCCTCGGCGATCTTCTGCAGCTGGGGACCTGCGAGCAGCGCCTGGCGCACGTAGTTAAGCTCCGCGTTGAGATCCTCGTTCAGGGCGAGTCCCTGCAACGCGGGGCGCAGCACCGTGCGCGTGTCAACGAATACGCGCGAACTGGCCTCATAGTTGTCCGGGAGCGCGAACACGTAAAGCCAGCCGAGCACCGCCACCAGCCACGCCGCGGCCAGCCCCGCCCAGCGGTAGCGCCAGGCGCCGTGCACCTCATCCATTAGTCTTTCCAGCGCCGGACTCACGCAGTCTCCTTACTTTAGAAGCGGCTTTCCGGCACGACGAGTACATCGCCGGGCCGTACGGGCAGGTTCTGGCTCATGTCGCCGTGGTTTAACAACGCATCAAGTCTCACGGGAATCTGGTACTCCTTGCCGTCGATGGTGCGCACCAGCTGCGCGCGGTTGCCCGCGGCGAAGGGCGTCAATCCGCCCACGGCGAGCACGGCATCCATGACCGTCATGCCCTCGCGATAGGGCACGCCGAAGGCGTGCTGCACCTGTCCGATGACCTTGACCTGGCTGAAGGCACTCGCCGGCTGCGTCACGATGACGTTCACCTGGGGCTGCTTCACGTAAACCGCCAGGACTTTCTCGATGTCCCGCGCCAGTTGAGTGGGTGTCTTGCCGACCGCCGGCATGTCCTCGACGAGCGGCGTCGAGATCTTGCCGTCCGGTCGCACCGGCACGTTGATCGTGAGTTCCGGGTTACGCCACACGAAAATCTGCAGGCTGTCCCCCGGGCCGATCACGTAATCCGGGGAGACCGTGCTCGGGGCCGGCGCCGGTGGCGCCCCCCAGGCAACAGCGATTCCCTGTCCCAGCGCGCTGGCAAGCACGAGCATCCCGAGCGCCGCAATCCGTGGGCGACCGTTCAAAATCTTTTGATCCATCTCCATAATCTTAGCCGGTTCCCGGGACGCCTACCTGGGATTACGTCACCAAACCTCCTCTAACGTCGGTGCCATGCGATGCCCTCCGTTAAGCGAATTTTCAGGTGCCCGCGAGAACCCCTGTGTCCGTAACGAACTGCGTAAGGCTGGTGCGGGCAGCCGCGCAGTCCCCATCGCACTGTGCGCGGAGCAACATAACGCTGGAGCCCGGCGACTTGAACAGGGAGGCCCAACCGTAACCAAGCTGCGCCCACCAGCCGGAGGTGAAACGGCGCGCGCCGACGGTGTATCTGAGCCACACGAGGGCATGCCCGTCCCCGGGTGACTCGGCCTCGATTTCCGAAACGGACTGCCCCCCGACATCAATCCGTTTGTCTGACAGCAGCCTCTCATCCTCATCGAGAATCTCAACGCCGTAGCCGACGAGTTTTTTGGCATGCCGTTGCACGGCATACGCCGCGGTGAAGGCGGTGATGCGCTGTTCACCACGCAGGTACACGCCGATGCGCTGCGCATCCGCTCCCGGAAACTGCGGCGCCCAACCCTGAGGCGCCGCGTGCGGCCCGGTCCAGTTCGCGCTCGGGTCCCGCGGCAGATCGGCCGTCACGTGCGGCGGCTCGCGCCAGTCTGCCGCGAGTTGCCACGCCGGACCGATCGCAAGACAGGCGAGAATCAACGCCGCGGCGACTCCGAAGTGCCCCGTGACCCCGCCCGCCGTCGCCTGCAAACCGGGTGCCTCAGGCGCGTTCGCGAGGCGTCTCGCGAGCGGGAAAAAGGCAAGCAGTATGACGGCGAACACGACCCAGCCAAACCCGTAATGATCCCGTACCAGGGAGGTGTTCATGCCCTTGAGATAGCCGGCGTAGACGATGGCGGCGACGCGAATCCAGTTCGCCAGCAGGCTTAAGGCCGCCGCGAGTGCGAATAGGACCAGACGACGGCTCACGGGCTGGCGCTGCATCTCGCCGTATAGCGCTGCGGTCGCAAGCCCGACAAGCAGCATGCCGAGGCCGCTGCATCCGGGGGCGATTTCGAACGTGCCGGCATTGATGTGGATGAAATTTCCGGTGACAGCCGTGGGTACCCGCACGAGCCAGAGGATGCGCGCCGCCGCCTGCGTGGTAACGGCCTGCAAGGGGGCGAGCAACACGTCCCAGACGGGGATCGCGAATAGCAGGAACGCGCACGGAAACAGGCTGGCGCGCGCGAGCTGGGCGCCGAACGCCGCGCGGATAGCCACCCACAGGATGAGCGGCAACAGCAGTGCCTCCGCGGTCTGAATGCCGGCGCGCGCGCAGATCAGCCACAGGAACCCGAGGCCGAGAACCGCGGGTAGCATCGGTAGACTCGGTTGCAGACGCGCCGCAGTCTCGCGCCCGCGCATGACCAGCATCCACACGGACACGGCGGCGATCAGGTAGCCCTGGGAGTAGGCCCCGGCCCCCCGATCACGTCCCCATACCCTGAGGAGCGCGGCGAGGCTCGGCCAGTAGAGCACAGCCACCAGCGCCGTGAGCAGCAGCATGGGCGGCGCCCCAACGCGCAGTGACAGCGCGCGTGTATATGGCATCGAGTGATTCCCCTTGAGCCTCATGCGCCTCGCCGGCACATCCTCACCGGCAGTTTTTAATGGTTCTTGTACGGTGGCCACAAGCTCTTCGGCCACATGCGGCTATGTTCGCTGGTTGGCGCCGCGCACCGCCCAGCTTTAGTATACCGGTGTGACCCACGTCACACTCGCCTGTTAGCGACCCTCAGGAGATGGTCGTGCTCGCGATGTCCGAAAGCGCGCTGCTCTCGCCCGACGAAGTATTGGACAGGATGGCGAAGTACCAGGTTCCCTGGCTGAGACCCGTCACGACATAACTTGTAGTTTCGATGTCCGTGACCTGCGCCGAGTGGTCCAGGACACCCGGGCTCGTGCCGTAGACGATCGTATATCCGGCCAGATCCGTGAGCGGCGTGCCGTTGGTATTTTCCGTTGGTATCTGCCATGCCAGCTGTGCAGTGCCTGCGCTGGCGCTGGTGCCCCCGCCGGTGCTGGATTGACTGGTGCCTCCCTGCACGCCGGCGGGCGTGGCGTTGTCGAAATTACATCCGGCCAGGCTCAATAGTCCCAGCGCCACAACAATGCTCTTGATTCTAGGCAAAGCCACTCCTCCCCACACGCAAGCGCGCGGGTTCACAATTCGCCTTTACGCAGTCCAAGCGACCAAGCTCGAGACCGCAGGTCGGGAATTCAGAGAAGCAAGCGCTATGCCATCGCGATCTTTTCCTTGTGCGTCATTGTGTTGAGAGTAACGGCGTCGTTATCGCGCGCTTTATGACACTCTGAGGGTCGGCGTGCGCCGACAAACCCCGTGTGCTGTAACGCACACCCCGCGCGTAAGCCGTTGACCGCGCAGCCAACATGACGCGTCGCATCGCGTTGCCGGGTAACGACACGGAGTTATCCGCTGCGTCACTTATCCGCCAAGTACCCGGGCACGCGGACGCGTGCGTTGCGTGTGCGCGCTTTGCCGGAAGTCGCGAGCGCAAAACTGCGACGGCGCTCACGAGGAAATCAATTATTGTCAGGTGCGCGGGCAGCGCCCCCGTGTGACTAAGGCGAGGCTTCTCGCGCGCTGCGGCTGAAGGTATGGTCTCCGCCGCCGATGATGTGCAGGTGACAGCGTTCACCGAGCCGCCGGATGGTTGAGCCTGCCTGGATCTTCAGCAGGTCTATTCCCGCTTCACCCCTGGCAAAACGAACACCAGACGCACGTTGCGCGCGCCGAGCACTTCAAGCTCACGGCCCAGATCGCGGGGCAGTTGGATATGGAGGAATCTCGCCAGCTCACGCGCCTTCGACTCACCTGGCCGCTGAGAAGCCGCTTCCACGCCTCGGGGGAGAACGCCCGCTCGCGGTAGAGGCTCGGATTGCGCACTACCTCTGCGAGTTGCAGCTCGCGCACCGAAGCCCCCTCCTCCGAGAAGAAATTTTCCGGGTTCACCATCAGCAGACAATTCACCGGCAGTCCGGCCACGGCTGCGCGCAGCGCGTGATAGGCCCCTGAGCACGGGCCCGCGAGCGTGATGTCGCGAATCCCGTAGCGCGCCTGAACAAATTCCATCGCCGCACGGATGTCAGCGAGCGCCGCCGGCGGGAAGACCTCATCGTCGGGGCGTCCGGCACGCGTGTCGCTGTCGCCGATGCCAGCGAGGTCCATGCGCAGCACCGTGTAACCGTGCCGCGCCCAGCGGTGACTCGGCGGGGAAATACAGCGGCCCGCCGGGCAGCACATGGTCAACAGGGTTGGCGCTCACGACGCGGGCAAACTCACCGCGGCTGTTTCCGCCGCTTCGATCATGCACGCATTAACGCACAAACCGCATCGCCCAACAATTAACAAAGCAGTGACGGTGGCGGCGGGCGCTACAGTGCGGGGGCTGCCACGGCTGCAGGTATGATGGCGCCGTGAGTTCACCGGCGAAAGCTTGGCTGCGCGCGCTGCAAGCGACAGCGCCCGTCGAACGAGGCCAGTCGGCCATCTTTCCAATCATTATCGAAGACCTGGCGGAACGCTTTGACTCAACGCCTGCACTTGAGTTCTCAGGCCTGACTCTAACCTACCGCACGCTCGCCGAATCCGCAGCACGCTACGCGCGCTGGGGGCTGTCCCAGGGTCTGTCCCCGGGCGACTCGGTGTGCCTGCTCATGACCAATTGTCCGGAGTATCTGGCCATCTGGCTGGGACTCACCAGGATCGGCGTCACGGCTGCGCTTCTTAATACCTATCTGAGCGGCGAGCTGCTCGCGCACGCCATCCGTTCCGCCGCACCCCGACACCTGATCACTTCGGCAACCCTGGCTGCCGCCCTGGCGTCCGCGCGCGCGGGATTTGCGGATAGCGTGCGCTGCTGGGTCCACGGCGGCGACGATGGTCAGCTGCCACGCCTGGAGCGCACCGTGGAGCGCGAGTCGGCGCGCTCGCTGACGGCTGCGGAGCGCGCGCTGCCGGCGCTCACCGACCGCGCACTGTGCATCTACACTTCCGGAACGACGGGCGCACCCAAGGCTGCCAACGTCAGCCATTACCGCATAGTCCAGTGGACGCACTGGTTCGCCGGCATGATGGCGATCCACCCGGGTGACCGGATGTACAACTGCCTGCCGATGTACCACAGCATCGGTGGCGTGGTGGCGGCCGGCGCGCCGCTCGTGGGTGGCGCCACGGTGGTGCTGCTCGAACGGTTTTCAGCGAGCGACTTCTGGCCCGACGTCGTTGCAGAGCGCTGTACGTTGTTCCAGTACATCGGTGAACTGTGCCGCTACCTCGTGGCGAGTCCGCACCAGGAGGCGGAAACCCATCACACGCTGCGCCTGTGCTGCGGCAACGGACTGCGCGCGGATGTCTGGGAGCAATTCCAGGAACGCTTCCGCATTCCGCAGATCCTCGAGTACTACGCGGCGACCGAGGGCAGCTTCTCGCTCTACAACTGCGAGGGCCGCCGCGGCGCCATCGGGAAAATTCCAGCTTTTCTCGCGCAGCGCGCCGCCGTCGTGCTGGCGAAAGTCGATGCGGACAGCGGCGCACCACTGCGCAACGCGGCCGGATGGTGTGAACGCTGCGCGCCGGGGGAAGTCGGCGAGGCGATCGGCAGGCTCTCCAGCCGCGACGACGCGGCCGGCGGACACTTCGAGGGCTACGCGGATACCCAGGCCTCGAAAAAGAAAGTGCTGCAGGACGTTTTCGAGCCAGGCGACGCCTGGTACCGGACCGGCGACCTGATGCGCCAGGACGGCGACGGATTTTTTTACTTCGTGGATCGCGCCGGCGACACCTTCCGCTGGAAGGGAGAAAACGTCTCCACGACCGAGGTATTGTCCGTGATCAGCGCCTTTCACGGAGTCGCCGACGCCGCCGTGTACGGCGTCACCGTGCCACATCACGAAGGTCGCGCCGGCATGGTCGCGTTAGTCGTCGATGCGCGCTTCGACCTCGACGACTTCCGGCTTTACGTGGCGGAGAAGCTGCCGGCCTATGCGCGGCCGCTGTTCGTGCGGCTGGTGGCGTCGCTCGAGCTGACCGGAACATTCAGACACAGAAGCCGGAAACTCGCCCAACAGGGGTTCGATCCGGCGCAGGTGAGCGATCCGCTCTACTTCGACGACCGTCGCGCTGCGGCCTACGTGAAAATGGATGCCACCCTGCACGAGCACATCCGCGCCGGCACCCTGCGGCTGTAGTGAGCGGCGCGCCCGCACTGCGGTCACCGCCGGAAACGGAACTACTGTCCGCCGAAATCGCTTCCTGCGATTTCGGCCGATGAACTACTTGGGCCGGCTTTCGTATAGTTTGACGAAATCGCCGAAGGTCACCGGGAAACTCTCGGCGGTCTCGAACGGGTCGTAGCCGAGCGTATCTTCCAGACGCGCGACAATGAGCGCGAAGCTCAACGAGTCCAGGCCCGACTTCAGGAGCTTCAGATCATCGGACAGCGGCGCAAGCGTTCGTTGCTGCTCGCGTGCGACCTGCTCAAAAAGGGACGTGATCGTGGACCTCACCGACATCTTCCTGACCCCTAACGCGGCACGAACAGCTCGAAGTACGAGCCGATGCGGCCATTTCGCACTTCGACCAGATCCACCAGCTCGGTGGACACGACAGCACCGGTGATCTTGGAATGGATCTGGGCGCGCCAGTTGATCATTGCCCGGTGACCCTCGATCACACTCGGGGACGCTTCATATCCGGTAAGTCTGAACGTCTTGACCAGCATCGCGAGCCACGTCCGGATTTCCTCGATGCCGGTTGCGGCGATCGCAATCGGCTTGCCCTCACTCGTGCCGGCGATGCGGAATACTGCATCCCCGGCAAATACAGCGCACAGCCTCTCTAGTTGCCCTGCGACTCGTGCTGCGTGCAACTCGCGCAACAACTGGTCGGTATCGCGGCGATCCGTCACGCACTTACCTCGTCTCAGCTCAGCAGCGAACGAATATCGGCGCCCATCTCCCGATACGCGACCGCCGCGTACGGAATGACGACCCCCATACCGTAGAACAGGTGGATCATACCTAAGTGACAGCGATATAGCGTCCTCACGCCCGCGTCCTGCAGAGCTGCCGCGTAGTCCCGGCCCTCATCGCGCAGCGGATCAAATTCCGCGGTATGGATGCAGGCCGGTGGCAGCCCGCGCAGCCCGGCACCACGCAAAGGCGAGACGCGCGGGTCGTGCACATCGCCCGCCGCTCCGAGGTAGTGCCTGAGGTCGTGCGCGAGCGTGGCCGCATCCACCAGGTACCCCGCGTCGAAGGCGCGCCGCGAAGGCGTCACCCCCGCATGATCCAGGATCGGGCACAAGAGAAACTGCAGCGCCAGATGCAGTCCGCTGCCAGCCGCTCTCTGACACACCACCGCGGCGAGGGTCGCGCCGGCCGAATCGCCGGCGACGCACAGGCGCTCAGGATCGACCGCGAAGTCCTCCGTGTGCGCCGCGATCCAGGCCGTCGCCGCGCAGGCATCCTCGACCGCCGCCGGGAATGGCGCTTCCGGAGCGAGCCGGTAGCCGACCGCAATGAGCCGGCAACCGCTCGCATGGGCGAGTTCGCGTGCGATGCCGTCATAGGAATCGAGAGTGCCCGCGACCAGGCCGCCGCCGTGAAAATACACGAGCGCGGGCAGACGGCCGTGAGGCTGCCCGGCAGGCGTGTAGATGCGCACGGGGAGCGCCCCGCCAGGCCCCGGGATGACGCGATCCTCCACCGTGGCGTCGGGCGCGCCGTCGGCGGACAGGCTGAGAAGGTTGGCAAGCGCCTCACGGCGCTCGGCGACGGACAAGGACAAGGCGCTCGGCGGGTTCAGTGCGACGAGACGGTCAAGAAACCTCTTGGCGTAGGGATCGAGCGGCATGCATGGGCGGCCTCTAGATCGCGAGCGCGCGCCGGACTCCCTGCGGCCAGCCCGGCACGTCCACGCCGTGCACGCAGAACAGCGCGATAGTCAGCCGGTCCACGCCAAACGCGAAGCAGCTGGTGTGCGAGCGCTCGCCGGCGGCATTCGCCAGCTGCCAGACACCGCCGAAGTGGTCACGGTGATAGTTAAGGCTCATGCAGGCCGTAGGCACCGCGCCTTCATGATAGGGAATCAGCAGCTCAAACTTCAGCGCCTGCTGCCGCTGGCTAACCGCCATGATCTGCCCCACGCGGCCGAAAAACGGATCGCTCGCCACGTCGAGTTTGCACGGCAACGCCAGCTCAGCGGCCAGTTGCGGCGCGCGCGCCATCCAGTACTCGCCAAATGTCGTGATTTCCTCCGGCGTGGCAATGCGCACGAACTCACGCATGCGAAAGGATTGCAGACGATTCAGGGCCCGCGACGGCTCGTGACGAAAACAGTCCGCCGCGACATCGAACAGCAGCCCGCCGGCGGGCACCGGCCCGCGGGCCGCCGCGAGCGGATAGACCGGATAGCACGCAGCCGGGGACAGCACGAGGTCGGATGGGGTGAGCGCGCGGGTCCAGTCGCCGCCGGTCTCGTGTTCCTGGGCGGCGGTGCGGATCTGCGCCTCCGAGCCATGCAGCGCGCACACGCACCCGAGCAGGTTGGGGAAACTCTTCAGGTAGCCGGATTTTTCCACCTGGCTGCGGCTCATGACCGGCGGGAAGCGCAGCACCTCCGCGCGCGGATCGCGCTGCCGGGAAATCCAGGCCGTCAACCGTTCGATCATGCCCTCGTAGAGGGCCGTGCGCGCGTACACGCCGTCCACGCCCAGCGGATGAAACAGCGCCGCCGCCACCGGGGCGAGCGGATCCTGGTTGCTGGAAACGGCCGCCACGGCGGTCAGTCGCGCACCGAGCCCGGAATCGGTGTCAGCAGCGCCGAATTGGCGAGGTTCGCCAGAATGCGGTCGTTGTTGATCATGATCGGCGAGGACAGTACGTCGCGCAGGTGGCGCTCGATGCTGAACTCGCTGTCACTGCGATAGCCGGACAGTCCGCACGCACGCAGGGCGCTCATGACGGTTGCCACCGCGAGTTCCGACGCCTCGACCTTGGTGAGCGTGATCATGGACTGAAATTCCAGCGAGGCGAGCGCCTTGGGATCGCCCATGCTGCGCTCGTAAGTGCGCAGCGAGGTCGCGAGCATCCCGCGTAACGTCCGCAGCGTGCCCAGCGCCTTGGTGAACTGCGGCGCACCGGGCGGCATGTTGCCGCCGCTCGCACGCACCGCCTGGCGGATAAAGGCCTGGGCGCGCGTCACGGCGCCGGCGGCGATGCCCGTCCACACCGAACCCCACAAGAGGTGCGCCGTGGGCACCATGGTCTGGGCGTGAATGATCTCGTACGCGTCGGGCATGATCTGCCCGGGAACCCCCGAGGCACGCAGGGTGTACCCCTCGCTGCAGGTGCCACGCATGCCGAGCGTGTTCCATCCCTGTAGTCGCGTCAGCGTGTAGTCGGCTTTCAGAAACGCGATCAGCACCTGATCCGACGGCAATGAGGTGCTGGTGCGGCGTGCCGTCGTGACGATGCCATCCGCGTACGCGCCGTAGGATATGACGCTCGCTGCACGCTCGAGCGTGATGCGTCCTTCCTGGTACTCGATCGGCGCCTCGCTGGAGCGCACATTGCCGCCGCCCTGCCCCTCCGTGGTCGAAGACGCCAGCAGCAGCTGCTCCGCGCACACGCGACGCAAGGTCTCCGCCAGGGTCGCGCTGCCGCGCATGTGGCGCTGGATGCAGGCGATCTTGATCTGGTGCATCGCGTAGATCATGCCGGTCGAGGCGCATGACTGACCGAGCTGGTAGCAGACATCGGCCACGTCGGCGATGGAGGCGCCCTCGCCGCCAGCGGCTTTCGGCACCGCGATGCCGAGCAGTCGCTGCGCCTTGACCGCGGCGAACGCCTCGGCCGGAAAGCGTGCGGCGCTGTCTACGTCAGGCGCGTGCTGCGCGGCGATCGCCGCGACCGCGCGGGCCCGGGTTCTTAAATCGGCGGGCTGGGCATCGGTGCCCCGCGCACCCGCCGCAGTCGTCGGCGACGCTTCCACGTTAGTGACCTTTATCTATGTTTTCGTCGTACTTGACCGCTAAGCTACCAGTAGGGACTTGACGGATCTGTCGACGGCCTCAAGCCATTGAACATTATATTTAAGTAAAGCCCGATGCCGCTTGAAATCGAATCCAGCCCCCGCCGGACGCCCGCCGCCAGAGCGTCGGAGCGCGCGCGCGGCGTCGTGGTGGGGCTGGTGAACAACATGCCCGATTCGGCATTGGAATCCACTGAGACGCAGTTCACACGGCTTCTCGAGACCGCCGCCGGCTCCGACCCCGTGAAATTGCGGTTTTTCACCCTCCCTGAGGTGGCGCGCACGCCGGCGGCCCGCGAGCATATTGCCACGCGCGGCTACTGGCACGTCGATGAGCTGCAATCCGATCCACCGGATGCCCTGATCGTCACCGGCATGGAAGCCAGCGGTCGCCCGCTGCCCGAGGAGCCGTACTGGCCAAGATTCGTTGAGGTACTGGAATGGGCGGACGCCCATACCGCCTCCAGCATCTGCTCGTGCCTCGCCGCGCACGCAGCCGTACTGCACTTCGACGGTGTGCAGCGGCAGCGCCTTGCGCAAAAGCTCTGCGGCGTATTCCGCCACGATATTCTGGCGGCGCATCCACTCACAGCCGGGATCGGGGCGCCGCTGAGGCTGCCGCACTCCCGTTGGAACGACTTACCCATCGTGGCGCTGCGCGAGTCGGGATACACGATCCTCAGCTCCTCGGGCGCCACCGGCGCGGACACCTTCATCCGCCAGCGGCGCAGCCTGTTCCTGTGCTTCCAGGGGCATCCCGAGTACGAGAATGTCACGCTCCTGAGGGAGTATCGCCGCGATGTCGGCCGCTTTCTGCGCGGCGAGCAGGCGGCCTACCCGCTGCAGCCACGCGATTACTTCTCCCCCGCCGCATCCGCCGTGCTGGACGAGTTCCGCCAGCGGGCGCTGCGGGGCCCGCGGCCGGAACTGCTGGCGGACTTTCCGACTGCGGCGGCCGCGCTGGACCTGGGCAATCCCTGGACCGACGCTGCGGCAACCATCTACGGCAACTGGCTCGCGTTGCTCGCGGGGGCGGTACGCCCCGATGCCAGCGCGCATCGACCCCTCGCACTCACAACAGCGGTGCACTGAAGTCCATGAACGACGTGAAATCCCAGCCGCAGGCCACCACGCGCGAACGCCTTATCGGCCTGATCCGTCAGATCCTGGGCCAGGCGGGTGGCGCGCGCCCCATGCCGATCGATGCGCGCTTAAGCGATCTCGGCATGAGCTCCATCAAGATGGTGAAACTGATGCTCGCCATCGAGGTGGAATTCAACCTTGCGATTCCCCAGACCGACATCACGCCGGAAAATTTCGAGTCCATCGCTTCGGTCGAAGCGATGCTGAACAGGCTGGGCGAGTCAGCGCGCGGCGTTTAAGGACGCGACCAGTTCGTCGATGTCCGCGGCTGAGATCTCCCCGTGGGTTGCGCAGATCCGCACCACCTCCTGACCGGCAAAGCTCGTCGCCGCCACCCAGGCGCGACCCGAGGCGAGTACCCGGCGGACGATCTCGCGAATGCTCGGAAACCCGTCCGGGGGCACCACGCACAGCACCGCGAGTTGCGAGTCGTTACGCGCTGACCAGCCCGCGGCAAGCAGGCGCGCCCTAATCAGCGCGATCACCTCCACGGCCCGCTCCACGTGCACGGCGTACCCGTCCCAACCGGCAGTGGCCAGCGACAGGAACAGCTTCAGTCCCATGAAGCGGCGCGACCATTGCGCGCTGTTCAGGTACGGGTCGAGCGCCGAAACCGTCGAAGGCATGAAGTCCGTCGCCGCCCGGAACGTCTCGCTCAGCAGCGCCGGGTGGCGCGTGACGAACATCCCGCAGCCCATGGTGGTGGCAAACCACTTGTGAGCGTCGATGGTGAGCGAGTCGGCCCGCTCGATGCCGGCGAGCACACCGCGCAGGCGCGCTGAGCACAGCGCCGCGCCCCCCCAGGCCGCGTCAACGTGGTACCAGAGTCCGTAGCTGCGCGCGACGTCTGCGCAGTGCGCCAGCGGGTCAACCATGCCGCCACCGGTGGTGCCGGCGGTGGCAGAGATCAGCACCGGCACAACCCCCGCCCGCCGATCGCTCTCGATGGCCTGCGTCAGCGCGTCGCCGTCCATTTCGCCGCGCGCGGTGGTCGCGATCAGCTTCAGGGCGGCGCGTCCGATTCCGGCCTGGTGCGCGATCTTGAACCAGGCTGGCTGGCACTCGCGCGAGGTGTACATCGCGACCGGACCTGAAAACGCGCGCACGCCCTCGCTCGCAAAGGCCGGCGCCGCACGCGTCAGGGCGCACAGGAGTGCGGTGTAGTTGGCTTCGGATCCGGCAGTGGTGAAGTGCCCGGCGGATTCGTCGGGCAGTCCCGCACGCCGCGCGATCGCGCGCACCACGTGCGCCTCGATCTCCACCGGCGCCGGGGAGGAGCCGGAACTCGCCAGCTGCGGGTTAAATGCGCCGCTGATGCGATCGGCGCACTGCGAAGGGAAGTTGGCTGCCGGGTTGAAGAGACCGAAGTAGCGCGGATTGCCCATATGCACGGCACCGTGCTCGAGCTGCGTCGTGATCCAGCCAATGAGCCGCTGCAGGTCTTGCGGGGCCGCGAAATCGAAACGTGCCAGCTCCGCGCGAAACTGCACCATGTCCAGGTCCGGCATGACCGGACCGCGCGCGACGCGCTCGGCCGCCGCCGCCAGAGTACGCGTCAGCAGATCATCCAGGCGCTCGCGCTGGGCGCGCGATGGGAAGAGCGCCGCTGCCGGAGCACGCAGCGCCATCAACGCCTCGTGCCCGTCGTCGGCAGCGCAGCGGCGCTGGCGATTATGTGTTGCACGTGATTCGGCATGCCCGCAAACGGTGTTCACGTATCATGACGGGAACCCGCCGCGGCTACAAACAGACATGACCGGCCAGCCACGATCGATGAGCGAGCCCCGCCGCCTGCTGAGCTTCGCGATCGTGGGCGTCGCCGGCTTCGTCGTCGACAGCTGCACGCTGTACCTTGGTATCGCGCTGGGCGCGGGACTGCGGCTCGGGCGCGTGTTCTCCTACCTGACGGCCATGACCGCCACCTGGGCGCTGAACCGGCGGCTGACTTTCAGCGACGCATCCAGTCCGAAGCTGTTCGCGGAGTGGGCCCGCTACGGCGTCTCGCAGCTGGCGGGCGCCACAGCCAACCTCGGGGTGTACTACGCGCTGATCCAGGGCAGTGCGCGCGTCACCCGCCATCCGGTCCTTGGCGTCGCCGCCGGATCACTCGCCGGGCTGGCAATCAACTACTTCGTGGCGCGGCGCTTCGTGTTCCGGCGCCCATCGGTCTGATCGATGACGGTGTGGCGCTTGATTATCTCGAGACTGCCTGCCCGCAGCGTGGCTATTCCATCTGTCCGCAGCTGCCGCTCATACGCGCCTACCGGGATCACCTGACGCCGGAGCAGGAGCGCTTTGAATCGACGGCGGATTTCGTGCTCTGGGGACCGCCAATGACTGCCGCGGGCGGATACGAGACGGTCGCGACCTACGCCGCCAGCGTCAGCAGCGCAGCCATGGCGCTGCTCTTTGCCGATTCCACCGGCCCGAGGCTCGCCGCCGTCTCGGGGACGCTGCTCGCCGCCATCGCCGCCAACGCCCTGGTGACGGGCGCTCTGTCGTCGGTCCATGACCGCTACCAGAGTCGCGTCACGTGTCTGCTTACGCTCGCGGCGATGATGCTGTCCTATCGCTGGTGCCGAAACCGTTTTCGGCCCGCGCTGCCGAGCTGAATCGCACCGGCACCGAAAGGTATGCAAGCCGCTTGGCCTCCATCCGGCCGCGGCTGACGGTGTCCAGGATCAGCCCGCAGGCAAAGCCAAGGAAGCTCAGGATGGCGATGGAGGCCGCCAGCAGTGCGGTCGGAAGCCGCGGCACGAGCCCCGTATGCATGAACTCGATGGTGACGGGAACCCCCAGCAGCAGGGAGGTCGCGGCGAGGAGCGCCGAGATCACGGAGAAGAACGCGAGCGGCTTCTCCTCCTTCACCAGCTGCATGATGGTGCGCAGTATCCGCACTCCGTCCTTGTAGGTATTCAGCTTGCTGGCTGAGCCCGGCGGCCGCTCGCGGTAGGCAGTCACGACCTCGGCCACCGGCAGGCGCATCTGCAGTGCATGCACCGACAGCTCGGTCTCGGTCTCGAAGCCCGCTGCGAGTGCCGGGAAGCTCTTCACGAATCGCCTGGAGAACACGCGGTACCCGGACAGCAGGTCGGTGAGGCGGTTGCCGAACAGGGCGGCGACCAGGGTGCTCAGCAGCCAGTTGCCGAAGCGGTGACCGGTCCGGTATGCCGCCGCCGCACTGGTGCGGCGCGCGGCGTTGACCATATCGAGGGATTCGCGCAGCAGCTTGTCGATGAGTTCGGGGGCCGCAGCGGCGTCGTAGGTGTCATCGCCATCGACCAGCACGAACACGTCCGCCTCAACGTCGGCGAACATGCGGCGCACCACGTTGCCCTTGCCGCGCATGGGCTCGGCCCGCACCACCGCGCCGGCGGCGCGGGCTATGGACACGGTGTCGTCCGTGGAGCCGTTGTCGTAAACGAAGATCCGCGCCTGCGGCACGCTGGTCCTGAAATCGTCCACCACCTTGGCAATCGCCGCGGCCTCGTTCAGGCACGGCACCAGTATCGCAACCGTCGGCAACCGCTCGACGGGGAAGGCAGGTTGCGGGTCGGTGATGGGTTCGGCGCTCATTGGCTGGCGATCCACGAGGCTCAGGGACCCGTGGCTGCGGCCAGCGCCTGATCGAGATCGGCGATGATATCATCGATGTGCTCGATACCAACACTAAGGCGGATGGTTTCGGGGCCGATGCCGGCGAGCCGCTGTTCCTCGCGCGACATTTGACGATGTGTGGTGGACGCCGGATGGCAGGCCAGCGACTTCGCATCCCCGAGGTTCACGAGCCGCTTGAACAGGCGCAGCGCGTCGTAGAAGCGTACGCCACCCTCAAAGCCCCCCTTGATTGCAAACGTCAGCAGCGAACAGGCACGACCCCCCAGGTACTTCTGCACCAGGGGATAGTAGGGACTTTCTGGGAAACCCGCGTAACTTACTGCAGCAACACGGGAATCACCTCGCAGGAATTCAGCCACGCGGCGCGCATTCTCGACGTGCCGCTCGACCCGCAGCGCCACGGTTTCTACACCCTGCAGCAGCAGGAATGCGCTGATGGGCGCAAGCACCGCGCCTATGGTGCGCTGGAAGACACTACGGCAGCGTCCGATGTAGGCGCAGGCGCCGTAGTGATCGGTGTAGACGAGCCCATGGTAGGACTCATCTGGTTCGGTCAGCATCGGGAAGCGCGCCGCGTGTTGTTTCCAGGGGAACTTGCCGCTGTCGATAATGATGCCGCCGAGCGTGGTGCCGTGGCCGCCCAGGAACTTGGTGAGCGAGTGGATCACGACGTCCGCGCCATGATCAATCGGGCGCACGAGTATGGGTGTCGGCACGGTGTTGTCCACGATCAGAGGCACCCCGGCCGCGTGCGCGACCGCGGCGAGCCCGGCGAGATCACTGACGTTGCCCGCCGGGTTGCCGACGGTCTCGCAGAACACCGCCCGCGTGTTCTCATCAATCAGGGCTGCGAGCGCTGCGGGTTCATCAGATTGCGCGAGACGCACCTGGATGCCGAGCTGCGGCAGCACGTGGGCAAACAGGGTATGGGTAGTGCCGTAGAGCTGCGGCGGGGAAACGATGTTGAGCCCCGCGCGCGTCACCGTCAGGACCGAGTAGTAGAGCGCCGCCTGACCGGAGCTCACGCTCAATGCATCCGCGCCGCCCTCGAGCTGCGCCACGCGCGCTTCCAGCACCGCGTTGGTCGGGTTGGAAATGCGGCTGTAGCGGTAACCCTCCGTCTCGAGGTTGAATAATGCCGCGCCGTGGGCCGCGCTGTCGAAGGAGTACGCGACCGTCTGGTAGATCGGCACCGCGACAGCCTTGGTCGTAGGATCCGAATCGAACCCGCCGTGCAGGGCAATCGTCTCTGGCTTCATGCGGTGTTCCCCGCATCCACGGTCAGCGTGATGCCGGTAATGTTCTTCGCCTTCTCGCTCATGAGGAACTCCACTGCGGCGGCCACGTCTTGCGGAACAGCCATGCGCTTAAGCGCGCTGCGGCGCACGATCTGCTCGCGCTGCTCCTCCCCCAGGTCGGCCGTCATCTCGGTGCTGATGAACCCCGGGGCCACCGCGTTGACGGTTATACCCAGCGAGCCCACTTCGCGCGCCAGCGAGCGCGTGAACCCCTGCAGGGCCGCCTTGGTGGCGGCATACGCCGACAGGCCCGGGTAGCCGGTTGACCCTATGATGGAGCTGATGTTGACGATACGCCCGGCGCGTTCGAGCATCATTGCACGCACGACGTGCTTGGTCAGCACCAGCGGTGCGATGACGTTCAGGCGCGTGAGCTGCTCGATGTCAGCCTCGCGCATGATGGCGAGCACCCCGGCCGTGCCAAGACCCGCATTGTTTACGAGTCCGTAGAGGGGCCCAAACTCCTTGCGCACCCCGGAGACGAAGCCAGCAATTGCGGGAGTGTCGGTGAGGTCGAATGAGCGGAACTCGACCGCGCCGCTGCCGGCGCGTGTTGCGGCCGCAGTCGCAGCGGTAAGCTCCGGGGTCGCATTGCGCGCCACGGCGATCACGCAGTCGCCGCCGGCGGCGAGCGTGGAGGCGATCGCAAGCCCCAGGCCCCGGCTGGCCCCGGTCACGATGATGTTACGCATTCGGACGCACCAGCTTTCCGGCAACTGAGACTTCGAGCGCCGGCACGATGCGGATCACGGTAGGAACCTTGTGTGCGGGCAGGGCACGCCGGCAGGCCGCGAGAATTTCCTGCGTCAGAGCCTCGTCAGCCGGCCGCTCGCGTGCACCGCTGACGTGCTCCGCCAGCACGACCTCCGCCGTCACCACCGCTCCGGTGATCGGGCTACGCCGCGCCCTGGCGAGCGACATGCGCACCCACGGATGAGAGTTGATCACCGCTTCGACCTCCTCCGGATGTACTTTAAGGCCACCGACGTTAATGACTCCGCCGGCGCGGCCGACGAAATGATAGCGCTCGCCGCGCAGTTCGACGCGGTCGCCGGTGTCGACGAAGCCATCGGCGCGCCGCAGTGCACCCGCCTCCTCGCCAAGGTACCGCACCGCATTTCCGGGCGAGCGGATCTGCAGCGTATCGGCCATCACCCGCAACTGCATTTCTCCGTCCGCCGTACGCAGCAGGTCCGCCGGAAAGCCGGCCAGGCCGTCGTCGACTTCGAACGCAACGCCCGCCTCGGTGGAGGCGAACGCGTGCGCGATGCGCGCGCGCGGGTAGGCGGCGCGCAGGCTGTCCAGGATCGCCTGGTCGGCGATCTCTCCGGACAGGCGCACGTACGCTGGCGCCAGCGCGGCGGTCGTGCCGCTCATCAGCGCCCGGCGCCAGTGTGATGGCGTGCCGGAAATATGCGTCACCCCTGCAGTGCGTGCGCGCGCGAAGAAATCCCCCACCGGCTCGTCCGGCGCTGACAGCAGCAGCGAGCCGATATACATGGCGCGCAGGAACACCTGCAGCCCGCCGTAACGGCGGATGTCGTAAAACGTGCTCCACAGGGCGCTGCCGGGCGCGGGAGCGCATTGCGCCAGCACACTCGTGAGGCTCGCGAGGGTGTGGAGAACCAGCTTCGGGGCGCCCGTCGTGCCGGACGTCAGCAACACCCACTCGGTCGCATGGGAGTGGCGCCGTGAGAGTTCCCCGGGGACCGGCGCCACCGCAACGGTCACCGTATGCGCCATGACGGCACCGCAACTCTCCGGCGCTTGCGCNNTCATGGGTGGCGACGAGGACCGTGCGGCCGCGCAACTGCTCGAGATGGCCGCCGAAGCACGAGGCGTGCTCAAGATCCGCGAGCGCGACGCGCGCGCGCACGTCATGGATCGCGCCCGGCGCAGCACTGCCGGCCGCGGTTATCGCGCCCCACAGCCATGGCGAATCATTTGTGACGATGGTCGTGACGCCCTCTTATGCGCCATTCTATACGCCCCTTACGCCGCGGCGCTGGCGCCCAGGCCATCAGCCAGGCGCGCGCGATCGGCGGCCGGCAGGGTGATCACGACCGCCAGCCCGCCGCCGGCGAGGTTGCGCGCCTCGATGCTGCCGGCGTGCAGCGCAATCGCGCGTGCCGCAATTGCAAGTCCCAGGCCCTCGCCACCGCCGCCACGATGTTCGCGCGCGCTCTCGACCCGATAGAAGGGCTCGAAGATGAGCTGCAGATCCTTCTCCGGAACACCCGGTCCGCGATCGCTGACGGCGACCTCGACAGCTCGAGGATCCTCAGCTCCGCCGAGGTGAGTTCGAGGTCCTGGTCCCCGACGTTGGCACGCCGCGCCCGCAGATCCAGCCGCAGCGGCCCCCACTGCAACACGCTGCCCGTGGGCGCCTCCCCGGGCGCACGCCGCAGCACCGCACGGATGCGCGCCACGAGCTCCCGCGGACTGAAGGGCTTGGCGAGATAGTCGTCCGCTCCCAACTCCAGTCCCACCACGCGGTCCACTTCCTCGCCGCGCGCGGTCAGCATGATCACGGGGACCCGGCTCGTCGTGCGGATCCGGCGCAGTGCCTCGAAACCGGAGAGTTCCGGAAGCATCACGTCGAGCACCACCAGATCGGGGGCCTCGCGGGCCAGGTGCTCAAGTCCCAGCGGGCCCGTGCCCGCGGTCTGCGCCGCGAAGCCTTCCGGGCCTAAGTACTCCGCCAGCATCGAGCACAGCTCGCGATCGTCATCGATGATCAGAAGTTTCGGTCGCGCATCAGCTGCGGGCATATTCATCATCCCGGCCGACGATACACGCATCCGCGAGCGCGACGCGAGCGGGCTCGTGGCGCAGATTTCTTCAGATTTCTTTGCACCCGACACGCTGGTGCCAGCAAAGCGCGATGCCTGCCGTATCGCGAGCTCAGTACTTCTGCGGGGCGAACAGCACGTCACTCACGACATCTTCCAGAACTGCTCTCGATGAGCTGCCGCTGAAGGTGTGGTCAGCGCCGTCGATGATGTGAACCTGGCAGCGCTCGCCCAAGCGCTTGAGCGCTGATCCGCCCTGCATCCGCAGCAGCTCAATGCCCGGGTCGCCGCCCGAGAACACTATCGTGATCTGGATGCCTCGGGCAGCGATCTGTTCGAGCTGCCAGCCCAGGTCACTTGGGAGACGGACCCCCATGAGCCTAACCACCCCGCGCAAAGTCGATTCCAGCGACAGCACGATGCGCCGGGAACAAATTTTCACCATCCGTGCGACGTCCACTTTTCCCGTCAGCAACTTCTTCCAATGTGCGACGGAAAGCGCCACTTTGCGGTAAGCGCCCGGAGCGCGCACAACGTCTGCAACGCTTATGGCGTCTATGGGTGTGCCCTCTTTCCAGGAGAAAGTTTGCGGGTTGACCATAAATATGCGGTTCAGCGGCAATGCGGCAACCCCCGCCCGCAAAGCGTGATACGCACCCGAGCACAGCCCGAATACCGTCAGGTCGCCGACCTGATAGTGCTCACGCATGAACTCGATCGCGACCCCCACCTCTTCGACCGCCGTGGGCGGAAAAACCTCGTTGTCCGGCCTGCCGTGGCGCGTATCGCTGTCGCCGAGCCCAGTCAGATCCATCCGCAACACGAAGTAACCCCGCTGCGCCCAGCGCCGCGCGAGCGAGACACTCATCCGGGCAGTCCCGATGTGGTAAACCGGGCCGTTGTTTACCAGCACGACCGCTCGCCTCCGCCGCTCGCCCCCGTATGGCTCAGTCACGATGCCGAATATCATCCCGCCAGGACCGAGGCGAACGGGGCGCTCGCTAAGGGCGCCATCGATTCCCGCCCCCGGAAGGGGCAGCAGAGAAACCGCGGCCACCGCGCTGCCGGGCTCACGGAGCGCCCCGTCCTGATGCGCGCTCCTGGATCGCACCGACACAAAGCGCAGCAGCCATTCTCGAGCAACGGCAATCATGGTGTGCGGGATAAGCGTGAAAGGCGGCACGGTGATCATCATCTGGACGAACCCAGGAAGCGCTGCGTACTCGGTTTGCACCCCGAGGCCAG
Organism: Gammaproteobacteria bacterium; assembly: GCA_003136935.1. Lineage (GTDB taxonomy): Bacteria > Pseudomonadota > Gammaproteobacteria > Steroidobacterales > Steroidobacteraceae > 13-2-20CM-66-19. The sequence continues at coordinate 20,334 of PLEC01000011.1, read as the reverse complement.
ACAACGCGTCGACCCATGCGTGCGCGCTGGGCAGATCGTCGCGGTCGATCACCAGCATCCCGGATACGGGCGGCGCACCTTGGGCCGCGAGATCGACCCGCGATAGCGCAGAGAGGGTCGCGCCCGATACCGAATGCCCGCTAACCTCCATCGAACCGGTGCGCTGCGCCGCGGCATCGCCTGCGGCGCCGAGCAAAGCGGCCAGCCGGGTTATGCGCAGCTCGCGCAGGTAACGCGGGCCGCTGATAACGGGTGCGACCAGAATGAGCCCGTCGACGCAGTCGCTGCGTGCGGCAGCCAGTGTTGCCAGCAACGCCCCCAGGCGTAATCCGAGTAAGCACACGCGTGTCACACCTGTGCGGCGGCGTAACTCGTCAACTGCGGCGAGTACGTCGCGGCACCACGCTTCGATCTGGTCGGCGTCCGGGTCTATATCCGCGGAGTCACCCGTCCCCAGGTAGTCAAAGCGCAAGGCAGGCACGCCCGCGGCCGCCGCCATCTCGGCAAATGCGCGCAGGCTCCGGTGTCCGCAGATCGCCTCGGCACCGAACGGCTTGCAGATCACGAGCCCCACGTCAGCAGCCTGTTCCGCGGGTGGAACATGCAACCAGCCGAAGAGCCGCGGAACGTCGCTGGGAAAATACAGCGGCTCGCTGGGGCTGGTGGCGGGCAGGGGATTGGGGGTCATGTCGAACACAGACTGAGCAGGGTCGCTACCGTCGCGACGCTGCGTTTCCGTTGTGGTTGGGCCCCGTCACGCGCCGCTCGCGGGCAATCATTAACGCACAAAGCGGCTGGGGCAACAAATGACCGGCGTCACGGGCCGGTACGCGGGTGGGCCAGAAGCGATCACCACGGCCAGCCCGCCGGCGAGCCTGCGCGCCTCGATGCTGCCGTCAGCAAAGCGCGATGCCCGCCGACACGAACTCGCCGTGGCGGCGAAAGCGTCCTGTCAGCTGCTGCGGCTCGTGCCGCTGCAGCAGCAGCGGCCGCTGCGGCACCACCACGAACGTGCCTCCCCCGCCAGACTCGTCTTGCAGCTCGACCACCACGTCCTCGAATCCGATCCACTCCCCGGTCAGCGCAAACTGGCTCTTGTAAAAGGCCTCCTTGGCGGCGAAGGTCACTGCCGCGCGCTCGCCGCGCCTCGCGCCGCAAGAGCCGCGCAGGCGCTCGAGTTCAGCCGGCGCGCAAATCCGTGGCCAGAGTTGCTCATGAACCGCGGCGATCATCTCCGAGTCGAGGCCGACGCTGCGCACGCTCCCCTGCCGGATCGCCACCGCCGCCGAGTACCCGTCCGTGTGCGTGATGCTGCCGGTGATTCCTGCCGGCCACACGGGTTGCCGGTCCTTTGCGGGCAGCAGCGAGAAGCCCTCGATTCCAAGCTCCTTCAGCGCCCGGCGGGCGCACAGGCGTCCGGCTGCAAAGTCCCTTATACGCTTTTCAGAACAGTGGCTTACAGCTTGTATCTCATCTGTGCTCAAGTGTCCGGACTGCGCGACCCCGTGCAATTGGGCCGCGACCGCGCCGGGGGGAAAGAGTGCAGCAAGTTCAGCGCTCAGCTCGGACATGACTCGGGAATGGGTTCGTTGTCACTCTGTACCCCCACGGTGGCGTAGGGCGTCAGGTTCGTCTCTGCCCGGGCCGGCGCGGCGGCAGAGGATCTAAGCAAGAACCGACGCCCGCAACGGCTGTGAATCGCTGAACCCCGTACGCGCGTCCAGTTCAGCATGCATGCCGAGGAGCCGCTGCTCGAGCAGCGCGCGCTTGGCTTCGAGCGCCGCGGCATCAAGCCCGGGGGGTACCTCGATGGGCTCGCCGATAAGGATACGAATTTCCGCATTCGGCTTCGGCATCACGTTGCGATCCCAACACCGGCTGCAGATCCACGCGTCCGCGGTCGATGCGGCCACCGGCACCAGCACCCCGCCGGTCTTCTGCGTGAGCGTCAGGGTGCCAAACTGGGCGATCCCGCGCGGTCCGCGTGAACCATCCACGGCGAGACACGAGCCCAAACCCGGGTCCTCGCGCTGTCCCTTGATCATCTCTACCAGGGCACGCGCCCCGCCCTTTCCGGATGAGCCGCGCGCGACCCGAAACCCCATCCCCTGCTCGACCTGCGCCATGAAATCCCCATCGCGGCTCTGCGAGCACATGAGGATCCAGCGTCCGCGCTCCGGGCGGCTGAAGTAATACAGCAGCTGAAAGGTGCGCCCGTGCAGGAACGCGCCGACGAGGGGTCGCGGGCCCCGCAAGAGATCCGTGAGCACCTGCTCGTTCTCGGTGACATAACGCCACGAGCCGCCCCAGCGCCGATAAATCCACAGGGCGATTGGCGGGAAGACGTGACGAAGCAGCAACGCGCGGATGGGCTTGCGGCTGCCGCTCACGCCGGGCCGCCGCCGTTGCTCATGGCCCTGCGGCCGCCGGCGGCATGCGCGCTGGCGAAATTACCACTCGCCATGGCGCCGAAAAGCGCGAGTTCCCCGGCGAGCGCCACCACCGCGCAGATCTCCGCGAGCTTGCTCGCCTTGCCATCCCCGACGCAGCCGAGCATCGCCAGGCACTCCTGCGCCGTGGGCAGGTAGGTCCCGCCGCCGACGGTGCCGACGATGAGATTCGGCAGCGTGACCGACACATATGCGTCGCCGCCCGGCATGCTCTCGACGCGCGTAAGCGCCGTGGTCGCCTCGACGACGCAGGCCGCGTCCTGGCCGCAGGCAATGAAGAGCGCCGCAATGGCATTGGCGACGTTGCCCTGCAGTCCGACCGTGCCGGCCTGCGCGGCGCCATTCACCGCCTGGTGCCAGCCGCGCGCCATGCTGTCGGCATCGGTGCGCCAGTAGCGCTCGATCTGCTTGGCCGGCAAGAGCACTTCCGCGCTCGCGTTACGCCCGCGCGCTGCGCGGAATGGCAGTGCGCAGGCGCGCTTGTCGCCCGAGAGCATCGACTCAATGAGCCACGAGCGCGGGCTGATGGGTGTCTCGGCAAGCAGGCGCTGGCACACGGCCTCGGTGGCCTTGGTGACCATGTTCTGTCCCGCGGCATCCCCGGTAGCGAACTCAAAGACCACGTACACCGTGTTGCCAACAACGCCGGTGCGCGCTTCGAGCAGGCGACAATGCCGCGAGGCGGCTGCGGTGGTCTCCTGCAGCGCCGCCAGACGCGACGGCAGCCAGCGCGCGAACTCGCCGGCCTGTGCCAGGCTCTCGAACTCGAAGCACGGCGCACGGCCCACCTGCTCGCGGCTGCACAGCGCGCGTGCACCGCCGCTGCGGTTGATCGCGTTGAACGCGTGCTGGAAGGAGGCGATCAGCGTGCCTTCGCTGGTGGCAAGCGGCACGAAGAAGTCGCCGGAGGCAGCCGCGCCGGCTATCCGCACCGGGCCCGCCACCCCCAGGGGCACCCGGGCAAAGCCGACGAAACCCTCGATGCTCCCGGCCAGCCGCGCGGGCTCGATTTCAGTGCCGCGGCCTGCGATCTGTTCGATCTGGTAGCCGTCTTCCCGCAGGCGTTGCTGCCGGGTGAGCATCGCCTCGCGCGATGAGTCAGTCGTAGCGGGGAGCCGGCGCGGTAACGCCGCTGGTGCCGGTGACGGGCTCGTGCGCTCGCCCGGCGTGCTCAGGTCGCCGACCCCAGATAGTTCTTTCACGGGCGGCATTCTGGACGTCCGCAACGGATCGGGCAATTCCGGCAGCGTGGACTTCGGCGGGAGCGCCGGGCGGTGTGTCGGGATCACTGCGCGCTTTCGGCTGACGAACGTGCGTCACCACAAACCCGCCGATGGGCTTCATCGGCGACCCGCAAGCGGTGGCGCGCTGCCTTGAGTTCATCGAGGGCGCAAGTCCCTTTCGCATCTGCTTTCTCGCCGTCGGCTCACCGCAACAGGAGGCGCTCGCCCGCATGCTCGGCGCGCGCGGCAGGGCGCGGGGCCTGGCCTTGTGCGTGGGCGCGTCTCTCAACTTTATCTCGGGGGCCGAGAAGCGCGCGCCGGCGTGAATGCAGCGTTCCGCGCTGGAGTGGCTGTACCGCCTGACACAGGATCCGCGCCGCATGGCCCGCCGCTACCTGGTCCGCGGCCCGCGGGTCTTCTACTACCTCGCAAGGTCCGGGGTGGTACTGCGTCCTGCCGCGCCGCACACGGCGGATTCGCAGAATACTTAACAATTCTTTGCGCGCCGGACACCCCGTGTCGGCGTCCGATATGACACCGTATCTCCCACTCCCCCCTGAGGTGGGCGGCTTAGGTTCCGTGCCACCCCATTTTTTTGCCCCACGATCTCAGGCCGGGTTTTCCAGGCTGAAAGCCTGACGGTTGTCGTCGTAGGCGAACACCTCGGCGTAGCGACCCCAGCTGATGATGGTGCGCAGGGTTTGCTCTGCGGCATCCTCGGCCATGTAGTCCTCCAGTTCATCGAAGAAGCGGCTCTTGGGCGCGGTGTGACTGGCGCGCTCATCGAGCACCCGGCGCACGTGCGCGGCAAGCGGCACGTAAGTGATCAGGTGCCGTGCGAAAAGCTTCTTGCGATCATCCGTTTCACCGCGGGCGAACTGCAGCCCCGCCTCCGTCAGCTTCATGTCGCCGCCCTCGACTTCCGCGAAGCGCAGCAACTGCAGCGCTTCGGCCGCGGGAAACAGCTCGTCGACTTCCAGGTGCTGCTCTTCGGCGATCACCGGCAGGTCCGCCTTGCCGTTGTAGGGCGGTTCGTTCACCGCTTCCAACAAGCCTGTCAGGACGTTGGACGACACGTGCGTGAGGGTCGTGCCGATGCCGGTGCCCGGAAAGCGCTCGGACTTAGGTCCCGTGCGCGGCTCGCCGCGGGGCCTGGCGGTCATTTCCACGTAGACGCGCTCGATGAGCGCCCGAAAGCGCGGATCCTGTGTATGCCGCGGCTGCGGCAGGTCGATCGGAATTTCGCTCGCCACGCGCCCCGGGTTGCTCGAGAAGATCAGCAGCCGGTCGCACATCTGCACGGCTTCCTCGATATTGTGCGTCACCAGCAGCACCGCCTTGATTGGCAGCTGCCCCTCGCCCCACAGGTCAAGGAAGTCCGAGCGCAACGTCTCGGCCGTCAGTACATCGAGTGCGGAGAACGGCTCATCCATGAGCAGGATGTTTGGATGCACCACCAGCGCGCGCGCGAAGCCCACCCGCTGGCGCATGCCGCCGGAGAGCTCGCGCGGGTAAGCGGACTCGAACCCGTCGAGGCCGATGAGGTCAATCGCCTGCAGCGAGCGTTTGCGCATCTCCGGCTCCGGAACCCCCAGTGCCTCAAGCCCGAGCTGCACGTTCTCGAGCACCGTGAGCCACGGAAACAGCGCGAAGCTCTGGAACACCATGGCGATGCCGCGGGCGGGGGCGGACACCTGCTGACCGAGATAATTCACGACGCCGCTGGTGGGTCCGTCAAGACCTGCGATCGAGCGCAACAGCGTCGATTTGCCGGAACCGGAACGCCCCAGAAGACCCACGATCTCGCCAGGGCGCAGTGTGAGGTTGACGTCCTCGAGTACCACCAGCTGATCCCCGTCGGGCTTGCGGAACGACTTGCACACGGAATGCACGTCGAGCAGCGGCGCGAGATTAAGCTGGGGAGCGGTTGCATTCACTTCGGCTCTCTCCTTAATTCCTCAGTCCTTCAGCTGATACGGAACTTGCGCTCGGCGCGCGCATACAGTGGCCGCCAGAACGTGCGGTTCAGCGTGACCACGAACAGGCTCAAGACTACCGTGCCGAGCACCGTGCGCTGGAAGTCTCCGGCGCTGGTCGCGGTCGAGATGTAGGCACCGAGCCCATGCGCGGTCAGCGTGTCCTTACCCCAGCTGGCCACCTCCGCCACAATGCTCGCATTCCACGCCCCACCCGAGGCGGTAATCGCCCCGGTGACGTAGAAGGGGAACACCGCCGGCAGGGCTATCCGGCGCCACCACAGCCAGCCGCGCACGCCGAGATTCTCCCCGGCGTAGCGCAGCTCCGGCGCGATGGCGGAGGCGCCGACGATCACATTGAAAAGGATGTACCACTGGGTGCCGAGGATCATGAGCGGACTCAGCCAGATGTCCGGCGTCAGCTTGTACAGCACGACGGCCGATACCACGATCGGAAACAAGAGGTTCGCCGGGAAGGCGGCCAGGAACTGCGCGATCGGCTGCACGATGCTGGCGGCGCGTGGACGCAAGCCGACCCAGACACCGATGGGCACCCAGATCACGCTCGCGAGCGCGATCAGCACTGCTACGCGCAACAGCGTAATGCTGCCAAGCACGATCACGTGACCAATCTCGGCAAGGCGCACCTCGGCAAGCACAAAGTGCGCGGTCTTCCACAGTGCTCCAATGCCGATCAGCACCAGCGCCGTGTACCAGGCGTAATCAACCGCGCGCGAATCCCAGTCAATGGCACGCCTTGCAACCGGCGCGGCAGCCGCAGCTGCCGGGCGCTCCTTGACACCGGCGCGCAGCATGGACACAAACGCACGGGCGACGAGGCCGAGAAAGCGCGAGCGGCGCATCATGGTGAGCGCCCAGGAGTGGCTGGCGGTGAACCCTGCCTCCTGCTCCAGGCGGAACCAGTCAGCACTCGCAATCAGCGGCCGGAACAGCAGCTGATCGAACAACAGGATCACCACCGCCATCGCGGCGATCGCCCAGCCGATGGCGGCGAGGTTCTTCTGCTCGATGGCGAGTGCGATGTAAGACCCGACGCCCGGTAACGTGACCGTGGTGTTGCCGACGCTGATGGCCTCGGAAACCACCACGAAAAACCAACCGCCGGACATGGACATCATCATGTTCCAGATGAGCGCCGGCATGCCGAACGGCACTTCGAGGCGCCAGAACCGCAGCCACCCGCCGAGCTGGAAATTACGCGACGCCTCGAGCATCTCATCCGGGATGCTGCGCAACGAGTGGTAGAAGCTGAACGCCATGTTCCATGCCTGACTGGTGAAAATCAGGAAGATGGCGGCCATTTCCGCGCCGGCCACGCGTCCGGGCGTGAGCTGCAGGAAGAACACGATGGTGATGGAAAAGCTCAGGATCGGCACCGACTGCAGGAAGTCGAGCAGTGGCACCAGGATCACTTCCGCGCGGCGGCTCTTGGCGGCGAGCGTCGCGTAAGTGAACGTGAACAGCAGCGAGGCGAGCATCGCAATCAGCATGCGCAACGCCGTGCGTGCGGCATAACCGATGAGCGCCGAGGGGGCGAGCGAGATCGGCGTCGCCTCGAGGCGCGTGAGCGAACCAATCAGACCATGCGCCGCCTGCGCGACGTAGATAAAGAAGGCAAACACCAGCACGAAGGCGAGCAGGTCCCAGCCGCCCGGAACGTAGCGGGTGCGCAGAACAGAGATCGGAAGCCGGTCGAGGCGCATCCGGCGAAGTTTGCCCGAACAGGGTGACGATTGGCACCGCGCCGGTCAGCGGTTCAAGAGCGGGTGCGAATGTCGTACGATGCCGCCATGAAAAACACATACATTCGGGCGGCAACCGCCGCCACCATTGCCCTGGCACTGACAGCCGCAGCCCACGCACAGAGCACTGACATCACGACGACCATCAAGGACGACGCGAAAACGGTCGGTCACGCGGTCGCCCACAGCGCAACCACCGTCGGGCATACCGTGGCTGAGAAAACCAAGCCCGTACGGGACACCATCCGCGACGACTCGAAAAAAGTGGGGCAGGCGGTCGCCCACAGCGCCAGGGCGGTCGGTGCGAAGGCCACGGAGGGAGCCGATAAGGTGAAGGGAGCCGTGACGGGCAAATCCAGTGAGCCTGCAGCGAAGAACTGACGTGTCGCTCGTGTCTTTGGAGCGCGCGCCACCCGGCCTGCATCTGGAGTACCTCTCGGCTGCCGAATACCAGGCTCGCCCGAGTGCGGACGTGCTGGGAATCGCCGCGTTCAACGGCGCCTCGCTGGATGAGGCGCGTCCCGCCGACGCGCCGCTGGCGCGGGTGCGCACGCCGGTGCTGTATGGCGATACGGAGGTGTGCGAGGTGTGGCGCTGCAGCGACCCTCTTACATCGGGCGGACACAACCGGGTGCGGTTCCGCCGCTGCGATGAGCTGCTCTTTGGATGCATCGCGGTGGCGGAGGAGGAAGTCGCCGGCCTGCACGCGGCCACCACCCTCGCCTACGACGAGATCTGCACCACGCTTGATACGAGCGGCTACCTGCACCTGCTGCGGGTCTGGAACTACCTCCCGGACATCAACCGTGAAGCCGGCGGCACGGAGCGCTACCGGGAATTCAACACAGCGCGTCAGCAGGCACTGCGCGCAGGGGGGCGACTGCTTGCCGGCAAGGTGCCGGCCGCCTCGGCGCTCGGCGCGACCACCGGCAGCCCGCTGGTGGTGTACTTTCTGGCCGGCCGGACCGCCCCGACGTTCGTGGAGAATCCGCGCCAGGTCAGCGCCTATCACTATCCGCGGCAGTACGGCAGCCACAGCCCGGTGTTCTCGCGCGCCGCGCTGGTGCGCCACAGCGGCAGCCTCGCCCTGTTTATCTCGGGGACGGCGAGCATCGTTGGCCATCGCTCGACCCACGTCGGGGATATCGCCGCCCAGACACGCGAGACCCTGGTCAATATCGAGGCGCTCCTGAGGCAGGCGAACGCGGCGGCGAGTGGCACACATTTCGATCTGGGCTCGCTCGCCGGCAAGGTATATGTGCGACGGCCGGCGGATCTGCCGATCATCCAGGCGCAGCTCGCCCCCGCGCTTGCAGCCGGTGCGCACTTTGTCTATCTGCAGGCGGATATCTGCCGCCAGGATCTGTCGGTGGAAATCGAGGCGGCCGCCATCCGCCCGCTCGGTGCCGGCGCCACCCCCGACGCCCGCCAGTGATGCGTCACGTCGGCCTCGCGGCCCTCGCCTTCGCGGCCTGCGCCTGCGTTGCGGCGCACGCCGATGAGCCCGCCCCTGCGGACCTCAAGCCCCTGTGGGAGTTTGGCTTAGGTGCCGGCGTTCTGGCGTTCAACGACTACCGCGGTTCGGACACCTCGCACGCTTACCCCATACCGTTGCCCTACTTCGTGTACCGCGGCAGGATTCTGCGCTCCGATGAGAACGGCCTGCGCGGCAGGCTCTTCAACCAGGATCGCGTCGAACTTAGTCTCAGTGTCAACGCCACAACGCCGGTGCGCAATGACTCGGCACGGCACGGGATGCCGGACCTGCGCCCGACGCTGGAAGTGGGGCCGGCACTGGATATACACCTGTGGCGCTCGGCGGATGAACGGCTGAAGCTCAATGTGCGTGTGCCGGTGCGCGAGGCCTTTACCATCGACACCTCACCGCGCGCGATCGGCGCCTTCGCGGCACCCAACATTAACCTCGACATCGCGCAGCTGCGCGGCTCCGATGGATGGAAGCTGGGGTTTCTTGCCGGCCCCCTGTTCGCGGCACGCAGCTACGATGATTATTTCTACAGCGTGGCCCCGCAGTACGCGAGCCCCGGCCGCCCCGCTTTTGAGGCGCGCGGGGGTTACGCCGGGTCCCAGGCGCTCGCCTCCCTGTCACGGCGCTATCCTTCCTATTGGATTGGTGCCTACGTGCGCTACGACACCCTCGCCGGGGCGAGCTTCGCGGACAGCCCGCTCGTGAAGACGCGCGGTTACTGGACTCTCGGCTTCGGGGTGGCGTGGATGATCGCGAAGTCCACCCGCCTCGTTGAGAGTGAAGAGTGACACCTTCCAAGTGACACCTTCCGACACCCACCTCGTGCTGATCCCGAGCTTCAACCCCGGCGGGAAGGTGCGCGACACGGTGCGCGGCGCCCGGGCCCACTGGGACCCTGTATGGATCATCGTGGATGGCAGTACCGACGGCTCCGCCGCCGTGCTCGAGGAAATGGGCCGCGCCGACCCGGGTCTGCGGGTACTCGTGCGCGCGACCAACGGCGGCAAGGGTGCGGCGCTCCTCGACGGATTGCGTGAGGCGCTGCGCGCCGGCTTCACCCACGCCCTGGCGATGGATTCCGACGGCCAGCATCCGGTCGAGTGCATCGCCCCCTTTATGGCGGCCTCGCGCGCGGCGCCTGAGGCTATGATTCTCGGTGACCCGGTGTTTGATGCCAGCGCCCCGCGCATCCGCCTTCGCGGACGGCGCATCGCCAACTGGGCCACGAACCTTGAGACCCTGTGGGGCGGAATCCATGACACGCTGTTCGGCTTCCGGGTCTACCCGATCGCTCCCCTCATCGCCGTGATGGAAAAGAGCCGCTGGATGCGGCGCTTTGATTTCGACGCCGAGGCGGTGGTGCGCTTAAGCTGGCGCGGCGTCCCGGCGGTGAACCTGCCTGCCCCGGTGCGCTACTTCAGCGCAGAAGCGGGGGGCGTATCACATTTCAACTACTGGCGCGACAACGTGCTGCTGACCTCCATGTATCTGCGGCTGCTCCTGGGCTTTGCCCTGCGCCTGCCGCTGTTGATTGCGCGCCGCCGGCGCGCGCGCGCCCTTGTATAATGTGAGGCAGTCCAATCGCGGCGTTTAAACCCATGTCCGACAAGGTATCTCCCCTGAAGCAAGCGGCCCCCGCCAGCCCTGAAGCGGACCTCACCGGCGAGGTGGCCACTCTTATCGTCGAGGCCCTGAATCTGGATGTCGCCCCGGCCGCGATCGACCCTGACAAGCCCCTGTACGGTGAGGGTCTGGGGCTCGATTCGATCGATATCCTGGAAATAGCGCTCGTCGTCTCCAAGCGCTACGGCGTGCAACTGCGCGCCGACGCTGAGGAAAACGGTGAGATCTTCGGCTCGCTGCGCCGGCTGGTCCAGTACATCGGCGCGCACAGGACCCGCTAATCGCCTGACCACCTTACCGCTGATCTCGCATTCATCGACCGACGCGGTCATCGCTTACCGCGCCGGACAGCCGATCCTCGCCGGTCAGTTCCTCGCCGACGTGGCGCGAGTCGCGCCGGCGCTGGGTCCCGGGAATCACGTACTGAATGCCTGCGCGGATCGCTACCACTTCGCCGTGGGCCTCGCCGCTTGCCTCGTGTCGCACAAAATAAGTCTGCTGCCCTCAACGCACACGCCCGAGGTCGTGCGCCAGCTGCTGCACTTCGCCGCGGACGTCGTGTGCCTGACGGATGAAGAGGACTGCAATATCGAACTGCCGCGCGTGCGGTACCCCACTGAGGCCGGCCCTGCGACAGCGGCAGCGCACACTGACGTGCCACGCATCGACAGCGCACGCCTCATTGCCTACGTATTCACTTCCGGCTCGACCGGTACGCCTGTGGCTCACGCCAAGACCTTCGGAAGGCTCACGGCCTGCGTGCGCGAAGAAGCCAACCGCCTGGAGATTGGGGAGCAAGCGTGCGCAATCGTTGCAACCGTGCCGCCCCAACACATGTACGGGTTTGAATCGAGCCTGCTGTTGGCACTCCTCAACGGTCATGCGTTGTGCGCCGAGCGGCCGTTCTATCCGGCGGATGTCGCGATGGCCCTGGCGAGAGCGCCACGGCCGCGCATCCTCGTTTCGACTCCGGTGCATCTGCGGGCACTGCTGGGCTCAGGCGTCGCGCTGCCCGAGACCGATCTCATCGTGTGCTCCACGGCACCGCTGGCGCAGCAGCTCGCGCTCGGGGTCGAAGAGCGTTGTCACACGCGCCTCCTTGAGATCTACGGTTCGACGGAGACCGGTCAGATCGCGGTGCGGCGACCCACGGGGAGCCCCGAGTGGCGGCTATGGCCGGGCGTGACGCTCATCGCGCGCGATGGCGAGACCTGGGCGCAGGGGGGCCATATCGAGGAGCCCACGCGCATGTGCGACGTGCTGGAAATGACCGGCCGCGACACCTTTCTCCTGCACGGACGGGCTGCGGACCTGGTCAACGTCGCCGGCAAACGCAGCTCCCTCGCTTACCTCAATCACCAGTTGAACTCAGTTCCAGGTGTCCTCGATGGCGCGTTCTTTCACGCCGACGAGCCGCACGCCACCGCCGTGGCGCGGGTCGGGGCCTGCGTCGTGGCGCCGGGAGTTGATCCCGAACGATTGCTTGCGGAGCTGCGCTTGCGGATAGATCCGGCGTTCCTGCCGCGGCCGCTTCTCATGGTCGCGCGCCTGCCCCGCAACAGCACCGGCAAGCTCCCGCAGGCGGCGTTGAGAGCTCTGGCGGCCAATCTCAAGACAGCAGCCGCCGGATAAGGTGGGCGGCGTGTCAACCTTGATCATTGACGCTGGGCACCCGGCTCTCGCGGGCCACTTCCCCGGCACGCCCGTCGTGCCGGGAGTGGTGCTCCTGGATGAGACGCTGCGCGCCGTGGAACAGGACGCGGACGCTGCGGCCACGCGCTGGCGGATCAGCACGGCGAAGTTCCTCAGCCCCGTACGCCCCGGCGAAGAGCTGACGCTCGGGCACGAGCCCCTTGCGGACGGCTCCCTGCGCTTCACCGTTTCAAGGGATGGACGGCTGGTCGCACACGGAGTGCTGGTTCCCGCGCCGGACACGCAAGTGAGTTCCCCCGATGAGCGCTAAGAGCGCCGACCCTGCCGCTCGCGTGCGCGCCACCCCTTCCCAGTGGGTTGGCGAGCCCGAGCGCGGAAGCGCTGCGATTGCACGCCTCACGACGTTTCTGGCGCTGCGGCTCGGACGCCCCGTCGGGCTTCTGATTCTGTGGCTCTACGCTGCGTATTTTTATCTGTTCGCGCCCACCGCCCGGCGTCACTCGCGCGAATATCTGCGCCGCGCCCTGGCACGCACGCCTACCCGGGCCGATTTTTTTCGGCACGTGTACGCCTTCGGAGCCACGCTTCTCGACCGTCTGTACCTGGTACACGGCCGCATCGGCCTCTTCGCGGTGACGATCGAGGGCGAAGAACTGATGCAGGCGGCCGCCGCGGTCGGTCGGGGCGCGTTACTTCTCGGCGCGCATCTGGGCAGCTTCGCGATAATGAGTGCGATCGGTCGGCAGCGGCCTGGGCTACGCGTGGCGATGGCGATGTACGAGCACAACGCCAGCCGGATCGCGGCGATCTTCAGGGACGCGGACCCGGCCAGCACGCCGGAAATCATTCCCCTTGGCCATCTGGATGCGATGCTGCGCATCCGTGACGCCCTCGACGCCGGTGGCTTCGTTGGCATGCTGGCTGATCGCACGATCGGTGAGGCGCCGGCCCAGGTGGTGAGCTTCCTCGGCGCCGCTGCCCTGTTCCCCTCCGGTCCCATGCGTGCCGCAGCGGCACTGCGGCGGCGGGTGATATTCATGACCGGTCTGTACCGTGGCGGGAACCGCTATCACGTCGTGTTCCACGAGATCGCGGATTTCTCACAGCCCGCCCCCGGCGGACGCGAGGCGGCGGTGCGCGAAGCAATCGCGCGCTACGTTGCCCTGCTGGAGAACTACTGCCGCAGCGATCCCTACAACTGGTTCAACTTCTACGACTTCTGGCATGGAGCGCCGTCGTGAAGCTGAGTCTGGCCGTGGTGGCGCTGTGCGTCGCGATGGCTCCGGGCCCGGGGATGGCGCTGCAGGCTGCGCCGGTTACATCCACGGCGCCCGCGGCAACGCAGCCCGCGCTCGATGAGCTCATGCGTCTGCTGGCGGCGCGCCGGCACGGCCACGTGCGCTTCACCGAGGTGCATGTGCTGGCAATGCTGCGGGGTCCGCTGGAATCATCCGGTGAGCTGTCCTACGACGCGCCGGACTGGCTGGAAAAGCGCACGCTGAAGCCGCGGCCCGAGACCCTGGTGCTCGCCGGCGGTGTCCTCAGCATTCGTCGCGGCGCGCGCACCCGTACGCTGGAGCTCGCGCAGTATCCGGAACTCGCCCCGTGGGTAGAAAGCATCCGGGCGACGCTTGCCGGGGATCGCGCCGCCCTCGAACGTTACTTCCAGGTGGATTTTTCCGGAAGTCTCGCTCATTGGAGCCTGCTGCTCGTGCCGAAAGACCCCGCGCGCGCCGAGACCATCGCGCAGATCCGTATCACGGGTGAAGGCGCGACGTTGCACACCGTTGAGACCCGCCAGCCCGACGGCGATCATTCCGTCCTGACAATCGGTCCGGAACTCACTCCATGATGCGGTCGGGAGCATCCGGCACGCTGATCTGGGCACTACTCAGCATGGCCGCGGCCGCGGTCGCGGCCCGCGCCACCTACACCACCGATCTGTCGGCGTTTTTGCCGCGCAGTCCCAGTGCCACGCAGCGCCTGCTGGTGGAGCAACTGCGCTCAGGTCCCGCCGCACGCCTCATCATGGTGGCGATTGAGGGCGGGCAGCCGCGAACGCGCGCGCTCCTGTCTGCGGACCTCGCGCGGCGCCTGCGCGCCGACCCGCGCTTCGCCGCCGTCAACAACGGCGACGCCACTGGCCTCGACCGCGACCGCGAGTTCCTGTTCCGCAACCGTTATCTGCTGAGCGATGCCGTCACGCCGGAGCGGTTTTCCGTAACCGGCCTGCACGCGGCCATCGCGGATGCGGTGAGCTCCCTGGCTTCTCCGGAAGGGATGCTGCTGAAGCCGCTGTTCGCGCAGGACCCTACCGGTGAGATGCTCACGGTCCTTGATGGACTGGCGCAGGATCGCGCGCCCCGGATGACCGATGGCGTGTGGAGCTCGCAGGATGGGCGGCGCGCGCTGCTCATTGTGCAGACGCACGCTACCGGCTCGGACACCGACGGCGAGGAGCAGGCGTGTCGCGCGCTGCGCGGTGCGTTCGCCGACGCGCGTGCTGCGCTTCCCACCGGCGCGGGCCGCGGCGTGACCATGCGAATGAGCGGGCCCCCGGTGTTCGCGGTTGCCTCGCGCGCGGCGATCAAGAGCGAGGTGGTGCGACTGTCGGCTCTCGGCGCCGGGCTGATCGCGGTCCTGTTGCTCGCGGCCTACCGCTCGGTGGCCGCGTTGATCCTGGGGATGCTGCCGGTCGCCTCGGGCGCGCTCGCCGGCGTCGCCGCGGTCGCACTCGGCTACGGCACCGTCCACGGGATCACCCTCGGCTTCGGCGTCACACTGATTGGCGAAGCGGTCGACTATTCAATTTATCTGTTCATCCAGCGCACCGTGTTGTGGCAGCTGTCGGTATGGCCAACGATGCGCCTCGGCGTGCTCACTTCGATCTGCGGCTTTGCGGCACTGTTGCCGTCCTCGTTCCCGGGCCTGGCACAGCTCGGGCTGTATTCCATCGCGGGCCTGGAGGCCGCGGCGCTCGTGACGCGGTTCGTGTTGCCCGCCTGGCTGCCGGCGACTTTCGCCATCGCGGACCTGACGCGGCTCGGTACGCGGGTGGACAACACGCTGCGGAAACTCGCCCCCGCACGGCTGTATATCCTGATGCTGCCGGTGCTGGCGGCTGTGTTCCTCTACGGCCATCGCGATTCGCTGTGGAGCCACGAACTGTCGGCGCTGAGCCCGATTTCCTTAGCCAAGCAGGCCTTCGACGCGCGGCTGCGTGCCGACGCCGGCGCGCCCAACGCGCGCTATATGGTGGTGGTGTCGGGGGCTGATCGGGAACTGGTGCTCGAAGCGTGCGAGACGGTGAGCCGCAAGCTCTCACGGCTCACCGCCGCAGGTGTCATCGGCGGATTTGACACCCCGACGCGCTACCTGCCGAGTCTCGCGTCACAGCGCGCGCGGCTGCGAAGCCTGCCTGCGCCCGCTGAACTCAGCGCGCGGCTGCAAGCGGCACTGATCGGACTGCGGGCGCGCAGCGCCGCGCTCAAGCCCTTTGCGCACGACGTCGAGGAGGCCCGCACGGCCACACCCCTGACCCCGGAAAGCCTCGCCGGCACGTCGCTTGAAACGCCCCTCGGCGCCCTGCTGATGAAAAGCTCAACGGGTTGGACGGCGCTGCTGCCGCTGCGCTCGAGCGGGCCGCAAGACATTGCCGACACGGATGCCGCACGCGTGCGTGCGGCCGTCGCGCAGACGTCGTCGGTCAGGGTGATGCTCATTGATCTCATCGGCGAAGCCAACCGTATGTATTCCGGTTACCTCACAGAAGCTGCGCACCTGGCACTCGTCGGATTCGCAGCCATCGTCCTGCTGCTGCTGGTGGCGCTGCGCTCGCCGCTGCGGGTCTTGCGGGTGGTCGCGCCGCTGGCGCTTGCGGTCATCGCGGTTGCGGGACTGCTGGTTGCGCTGGGTCAGCAACTCACCATCCTGCACATCGTCGGGATGCTCCTGATCGTGGCGATCGGTTCAAACTATGCACTGTTCTTCGACCGCAACCGCCAGAACCCGCAGCACGCTTCCGTGCCGCTGACGCTGGCATCGCTCATGATCGCCAATCTCGCCACAGTTACGGCCTTCGGTGTGCTCGCCTCCTCAAAGGTTCCGGTGCTCGCCGATCTCGGCTCGACCGTGGCACCGGGCGCGCTCCTCGCCCTGTTGTTCTCCGCGCTGCTCGCCTACACGCCGGAACGGGCGTCCGCGCAGCAGCTGCGCGCCTGATGCAGACGATCTTTGAGTCCGCACGCCCAGGGCACCTCGCGCCGAGGCGCCTGCTGATGCTGCCAGCCGCGTACACCGAGCCGGGTGATTTCGTCCGCGAGGGCTTCGCGGCGGCGGTGCGCGGACGGTGCATCGAGCTCGACCTTGTGTTCACAGACCCGGGACTGGCGCACCTGGCCGACCATTCCATCCCCGACCGGCTGCACCAGGAACAGATCCTGCCGGCGCGCGCATGCGGATGTGCGCTGTGGCTCGGTGGTATTTCGCTGGGCGGATTCATCGCGCTGCGCTGCGCCGCTCAGTTCCCGCAGGACATTGCCGGGTTGTGCCTGTTCGCGCCCTACCTCGGCAGCCACATCATGACCGGCGAGATCGCCCGCGCACACGGCGCGCGCCTGTGGGAGCCGGGCGAAGCCGCCGAGGATGACGACGAGCGGCGGATCTGGCGCTTCATCAAGGCGCATGATCCGCGCGCCATGCCAATCCATTTAGGCTTGGGACGCCAGGACCGTTTCGCCGATCGGCATGCGCTGCTCGCGGCGGTGCTGCCAGCGGGCGACGTCGACTGGGTGTCCGGTGGCCATGACTGGCCCACCTGGCGGCGACTCTGGGATAATTTCCTCGATCAACGCTTCCTCCCCCACAGGGCCCATGGCTGACCGCATCTCCCGTCCCGCATACCGGCCCGCGCCTGCAATCAGCGCCTCGGTGGCGCTGCACTTCGGAGCAGCCGCGGCCGTGCTCCTGCGGCCACAGGCGTGGCCCTGGGCGCTGTCCGCAGTCGTCGCGGATCATCTGCTGCTGACGGGTGCGGGCCTGTGGCCGCGCAGCTCGCTCCTCGGGCCAAACTGGACGCGCCTGCCGGAGCCTTACGCGCCACCCGCATCGGTCGCCATCACCATCGACGATGGCCCGGACCCTGAGGTCACGCCACGCGTCCTCGAGCTGCTCGATGAGCACCGCGCGCGCGCCACGTTCTTCTGCATCGGTGAGCGGGTTCTGCAAAACCCGCAGCTCGCCCGCGAGATCGTGCGCCGCGGCCACGCAGTGGAAAACCACTCGCAGCGTCACCTGCATCACTTCTCCCTGCTGGGACCTGCCGCCATGGCGGCAGAAATCGCGCGCGCACAACAAGCCTTGAGCGAGACGACCGGCGAGACCGCGCGCTTCTTCCGTGCGCCCGCCGGGCTGCGCAACCCCTTTCTCGCAGCGGTGCTCGAGCGCGCGCAGCTTAAACTCGCAAGCTGGACGCGTCGCGGCTTCGATACACGCAATGGCAACGCCGACGATGTACTCGGCAGGCTCACGAGAAATCTGGCCAGCCGCGACATCCTGCTGTTACACGACGGTCACGCTGCCCGAACCCAGGCGGGCTTGCCCGTCATCCTTACGGTCCTGCCGCGGCTGCTGGCCGCACTGTCGGTTGCGGGTCTCAAGTCCGTCACCTTGCGCGCAGCGCTACCACCGTCGGTGCAGGCCCAGCCGGCTTCCGTACCTGTGCCGTGAGGTCCCAGGCGCCCGCGTCCCTGGTGGATGCAGCGAGCGAGTGCTATCGCGACAGCGGGCGTTTCACCTGGCATTTCGCCCGCGGCAAGCTCGGCGGCGATCCGGTGTTCACCACGATTCTCGCGCAGGGTCTTCTCAATGGATTTGCGCACGTTCTGGATCTGGGTTGCGGGCAGGGGTTGCTGGCGGCGTGGCTGTTCGCCGCACGGGACGCGTATGAAACACCGGGGGCCTGGCCGCAGGGCTGGCCGGCGCCACCACACCTCGATCGCTATACCGGTGTTGAAATCAATGCGCACGAGGCTGCGCGCGCGCGCACAGCCGGCGCGCGCCTCGGCGCGACGCGCTGCCTGATCGTGCAGGGGGATGTGCGTCACGTAGACTACCCAGAGGCCGACGCGATCGTGATACTGGACGTGCTGCACTACATGGACCGTGCATCGCAGGAAAGCGTGCTCGCCAGGGCCCGCTCGGTGCTCGCCCCGGGCGGGCGCCTGCTGCTGCGGGTCGGAAATGCGGCCGGAGGAGCCGGCTTTACCGCAGGTCGGGTGGTGGACACGATGGTCGCGCTCGCGCGGCACCACCGGCTGATCCGCCTGCACTGCCGCCCGGTGCACGAGTGGCTGGCGGTACTGGCACGTGCAGGGTTCAGTGCCCGAGCGGTGGCTGAGAACCGCGGCGCGGCATTCAGCAACGTTGTGCTGTTGGCACAGCCTGCATCAAAGAGCGCATGAAACCGCTCGCGCTCACGGCCTACACCGCCACCAGCTGCTTGGGTACGGGACTCGAGGCCACGCTCGCCTCCCTGCGCGCACGGCACACGGGACTTGCGCCCTGTACGTTCGAGTCCGTCACGCTCGACACACACGTCGGCGAGGTCCCCGGCGTGGGCCGCACGCCGCTGCCGCCTGAATTCACTGACTACGAGTGCCGCAATAACCGCCTCGCCAACCTCGGTCTGGCCCAGGACGGCTTCGCGGCGGCGGCGCTGCGCTGCGCGGCGCGCGTGGGAGCGGATCGCGTCGGCGTGTTCCTGGGCACCAGCACCTCCGGAATTCTCGAAACCGAGCTTGCCTACCGCCGGCGCGACCCGGCGAGCGGTGCATTGCCCGCCGATTTTCGCTACCGCGGCGCACACAACACCTTCTCACTCGCTGCCTTCGTGCGCGACGCGCTGCAGCTCACCGGACCCGCGGTTGTGATCTCCTCGGCCTGCTCGTCGAGCGCCAAGGTGTTCGCGTCCGCGCGCCGTGCGCTCGAGGCGGATCTCATCGACGCGGCCGTGGTCGGCGGCGTCGACTCGCTATGCCTCACGACGCTCTATGGCTTTCACTCGCTGCAACTGGTGTCGCCGCTGCCCTGCCGGCCCTTCGACGCGGCGCGCGACGGCATTTCCATCGGTGAGGCGGCGGCGTTTGCACTGCTCGAGCGCCCCGCGGCGCTCGATGCGACGCTGCTGCTCCTGGGCACCGGTGAGTCGAGCGATGCCTATCACATGTCAGCTCCGCACCCGCAGGGACGCGGCGCGCGAGCCGCAATGCTCCAGGCACTGGAAAGCGCGGGTCTCGTCCCGGCCGACATCGACTACATCAACTTTCACGGCACCGCCACGCCAAGCAACGACGAGTCGGAAGCGCGCGCGGTTGCGGCGGTTCTGGGGAGCAAGACACCCGGCAGCTCCACCAAGGGCGCGACCGGGCACACCCTGGGGGCCGCTGGAGCGCTCGAGGCAGTGATCTGCGCTCTCGCCCTGAAGGATGGCTTCATGCCAGCAGGCGTCAATACCTCCGAGGTGGATCCGTCGCTCCAGGTGAATTACCTGCGCGACAACGTGCCCCGGCGGCTCACGCACGTCATGAGTAACTCCTTCGGCTTCGGCGGCTCCAACTGCAGCCTGATATTCGGCACACGCGGGCGTCGCTCATGATGCTCGCGGCCTGCGTCAACGGCGTCGGCCTGCTGGGTCCGGGCATCAGCGACTGGCAGCATGGAGAACGGATCCTGCGCGGCGAGTCCCCCTATATCTCAGCACCCACCGTGCTGCCGGTGCCGGCCTGTCTGCCGAGTGCCGAACGCCGGCGCACCGGTGCAATCGTGCGGCTCGCGCTTGCGGTCGGCCTCGAAGCCACGACCAACGCCGCGGCCGATCCGGCGGCACTGCCCGCGCTGTTCACTTCCTCGGGCGGAGACGGGGCCAACTGCCACGAGATCTGTCAGGTGCTCGCGGGCACCGAGCGCGCCTTATCGCCGACCCGATTTCATAACTCAGTCCACAACGCGGCCTCGGGTTACTGGGGTATCGCGACCGGTGCGGTAGCGGCCTCGAACGCGCTGTGCGCATTCGACGCCAGCTTCGGCGCGGGGCTGCTCGAGGCGCTGACGCAGGTACAGGTGGATCGCATCGCGGTCCTGCTCATCGCCTACGACGCA
>PLEC01000148.1:1808-4271 GCA_003136935.1 Gammaproteobacteria bacterium | reverse complement strand
AGGGGATGCATGGCTTCATCCATACGCAGCCCCTCCACGTACGGCCAGTTGAGCACGCGGTCGCGTTGCCCGGGCATCTGCTTGGGATCGTAGAGGGTGGTGAATTCCACGTACTTCGCATTCGAGGTGGGCTTGAAGCGTGCGATGAGGCTGCTCAGCGGGAATCCCACCCACGGCACCACCAGCGACCAGGCCTCGACGCAGCGGAAGCGGTAGATGCGCTCTTCCAGCGCCTGGCCCTTGAGCAGATCCTCGAGGTTAAAGGTGCCACGCACTTCGGCCTCGCCCTGCACGGCGACGCTCCAGGGCTTGGTTCTGAGACTGCCGGCGTTCTCGCTCGGTGAATCCTTGTCGGTGCCGAACTCGTAGAAATTGTTGTAGCCCGCGATTTCCCCGTACTTGTTGGGTGCTTCGCTCACCGAGTAACGCGGGTTGCGCACGTAGTTCAGGGCACCGCCCGGTGGCGGTGCTGGCTCCGCGGCGGGCAGGAGGCCGCTCACGCCGCTCATCAGGGCACCCGCAAGGAGGGTGCGGCGATTGAAATACACCTCACTCGGGGTAATCTCGGATGGGGCAATGCGTGGAACGCGCGTCGACATGGCTTTAGCCTCCGTATGCAGTAGACCGGCGCCGGAGGTCAAACGTTGCACCGCCGCGCTGTTCGCTGCCTAGCGCCAGGTTACGCAGGAAACACCCACTCCGGCAGCCTGCCTGACCGCAGCGCGGCTGCCGTTCACCAGTACGCCGCGCTCGGCGAGGCGCAGGTGCGGCAGATCACCGGCCGCGTTGCCGTACGCGACGACAGACAGCCCCGGGTGCCGCGCGCGTAACACTTCAAGGCAGCGCACCTTCTCATCGCCGCGGCGGTTCGCGGTGCTGAGCGTGCCGATGAGACGCGTGTTGTCCCAGGCGACGCCGGTGCACTCGATATCCGCAAAACCGAGCGCCTTGCCGATGGCGGGGACGTACAGATCGATGCTGGCGCTCAGGAGCGCGAGGGTATCGCCGTGGAGGCGGTGCCGCTCGATCGCGGCGCGGGCGTCCGCGAAGAGACCTTTCCTAAGCAGCCGCGGCACGAACTGCGCGGTCCAGGAATCGAGGTCGCGGCGCTCAAGTCCCCCGAATGTCTTGTGGATGAAGGCGGCCTTGAGCTCACCGTGATCGCATCGTCCGAGCACGAAGCGCGCGAGCGCCGGCAGCACGGACAGAACGCGCGGCATGCGCGCCGGATGGCGCAGCAGGAGCCCGATCGCGTAGGGCGCGAGCGTGTTGTGGCGCGTGATGGTGCCGTCGAGATCAAAGAGCGCGAGCAGCGCCGTGGGCGTGCCGGACACGCCCTCCACCTGAGTGTGCGCGCCGGGGTCGCTCAGGCGGCGTTGCCCGCAGTGGCGAGCTGGCGCAACACGTACTGCAGGATGCCGCCGTGCCGGTAGTACTCGCGCTCCTTGGGGGTATCAATGCGCAGGCGCGCCTTGAAGGTGATCGGCGAGCCTTTCTCAGGCGTCGCGGTGATGGTGACCTCGCGGGCGTCCCCGGAACTTAAGCCCGCGATATCGAACACTTCGCGGCCCGTGAGCTTCAGGACCGCGGCGTTCTGCCCCGCCAGGAACTGCAGCGGTGCCACGCCCATGCCGATGAGGTTGGAACGGTGGATGCGCTCGTAGCTCTCGGCGATGACCGCCCGCACGCCCAGCAGCAGCGTGCCCTTGGCAGCCCAGTCGCGCGAGGAGCCGGTGCCGTATTCGCTCCCGGCGAGCACGATGAGCGGCGTGCCTTCCTTCTTGTAGCGCATGGCGGCGTCGTAGATGGAGGACTGTTCGCCATCGGGCAGGTGCACCGTGACGCCGCCTTCCACGCCCGGCACCAGCAGGTTACGCAGCCTGATGTTGGCAAACGTGCCGCGCATCATCACCTCGTGATTGCCGCGCCGTGCGCCGTAGGAATTGAAGTCCTTGGGTGCCACGCCCTGCTCGACGAGATAGCGCGCCGCCGGGCTGCTCTTGGCGATGTTGCCGGCCGGGGAGATATGGTCGGTCGTCACCGAGTCCCCGACCATCGCCAGCGCCCGCGCGCCGCGTACTTCCGCCAGTGGCGGCGGCGTCATGGTCATGCCGTCAAAGTAGGGCGGGTTTTTCACGTAGGTGGAGGCACTATCCCAGGTGTAGCGCTGGCCGGCGGGCACCTTGATGCTGGCCCAGTTGTCATCGCCCTTGAATACGCTCGCGTAGCTGTCGCGGAACATCTGTGCATCGATGGAGTTCTTGAGGAGGTCCTGCACTTCGATGTCGCTCGGCCAGATGTCGGCCAGCATGACCCCTTTTCCGTTCTGGTCCGTGCCCAGCGGCTCCGTCGTGAGGTCAATGTCGAGCGTGCCGGCGAGCGCGTACGCAACCACGAGCGGCGGGGAGGCGAGAAAATTCATGCGCACTTCCGGATGCACGCGGCCCTCGAAGTTGCGGTTGC
>PLEC01000148.1:0-1798 GCA_003136935.1 Gammaproteobacteria bacterium | reverse complement strand
TTCGCGGTGCAGTAGCGCTTCGGGTCCTCCACCGCATCGGCGGAGTCCGGCGCGCTGAACCACGCGCCTACCCCCATCTGCTCGAATAACTCCGCGGGCGAGGGGAAGTCACAGTTGTCGCGATCCTTCGGCCGGAGAGGACGCGCTTTGGCTTCCGCCAAACGCGAGAAGCGGTCGTGTCCTTCCAGCAGCGAGTAGTGCGCAGATACCACATGCTCGCGCTCGGTGAGCTCCACCGCTGCAAGCGCCCGCGCCCTGGAGAAGGACAACGAGGCATCCGCCTGATGCAGGCCTTCGAGCCGGTCCGCCATCCACAGGCGCTGCCGGTTGATGCTGTCTACCAAGCGCCAGTACGCCGCCGCGGCACTGGCGCGCAGCATTTTATCGCATGAATAGCGGAAGCCCACGCGCTCGACGAACGATAGCCCTTCGGGCAGTTCCAGCCGGATTTCCTGGCGCGGCACGCCATCCTGCGCCTGCGGGTACGAGGAGGCAGAATGTCGCGTGGCGTACTCGCGCACGGTGGCACCGCGGGCCTTCACGCCACAGCGCACCAGCAACCGCACGATATCGCGCATCAGGGCCTTGGTGGCTTCGACGAACTCAGGCTTGGCGCTCTGCGCGTAGGCGGGCCGCGCAAGGCTCGCCTCGCTTATTTCGCTGCCGTAGCGGCGCAGATGTGGGGCGTGGCCGTCACCACCGAACAGGCCGCCCAGGAACTCGCGGACGACAGCGGCGGGACACTCGTCCGCGACCACAAACTGCGGCAGCTGAGGTGCCTGATCGATGCGCCGGCCGATACGCACACCGGGCAGGGCGATGATGGCGGAGGTGAGCTCCAGGGGCAGCACGATCGTCCACTTGCGTTCATCGTAGGCACTGGCTATCGGGCGCTTGCCGGTGAGCAGCTCGATATCGCTCAGGGCCGCTTCGCGGTCGAGCGCCTGGCCGACATGCATGCGCCCCTGCCCGGCGCGGCTGATCGAGCCGTCGCTCAGGAGGTGCCCCAGCAGGCGCGCAAACGCCAGCGTGCGCAGGCGGGACTCGTTGTCCTCGAGCGTAAATTC
Source organism: Gammaproteobacteria bacterium (assembly GCA_003136935.1). Lineage (GTDB taxonomy): Bacteria > Pseudomonadota > Gammaproteobacteria > Steroidobacterales > Steroidobacteraceae > 13-2-20CM-66-19. The sequence goes on along the minus strand of PLEC01000148.1, from coordinate 731 downwards.
GAATTTGTCGGCGCGCAGCCGGTAACCCCGCTCGTCAGCGCCCACCTCATCGAGCGGCGCGTCGAGCCCCATGACCACGCGATCCTCACCCGTCTTGAGCGCATCGGCGCGCACCCAGTGGCCATCGGAGCGCAGGATCTCGTGCTCTGGCGTACACGTGAGCGTGCGTCCGTCCTGCAGCACGAGGCTGACGCACTCGCGCTCCCCCTTCGCCATCATTTCGGTCTGCACCGCGCGCGCCAGGCGCCGCTCGGCGTTCGGCGCAAAGACGGCCGCGCCACCGCCCACGGGCAGTTGTTCGATGCGGCGCGCAGTGCCATTGGCCATGAGCACCGGCGTACCGGCCGCGATACAGGTGGTGCAGCCATAGCCGACGAGATCAAAGCCGATCGCGGCCAGATCATCCAGCACGCCGGCCTTGGTGAAGTAATCGGTGACCACGCGCGAGCNNCTGGTCTTCACCCAGGGTTTGGCAGTCAATCCGCGCGCGCGCGCCTTGCGGGCGAGAAGGCCGGCTCCCAGCATCACGACCGGATTGGAGGTGTTGGTGCAGCTGGTAATGGCGGCGATCAGCACCGCGCCGTCCTTGAGCTCCACGTTTTTTCCGTCAAGGGAGGCGGCAGCGACGCCGTTGCCCGTGGACTTGCGCGCGGTGCGCTCGCCGTCGGCCTTTTTGGCGTTCGTCTCGTAGACCTGCTTGGCGATCTTCAGCGGCACGCGATCCTGCGGGC
>PLEC01000143.1:11310-14516 GCA_003136935.1 Gammaproteobacteria bacterium | reverse complement strand
TGAAGCTGGCCCGGTTGACCGTGGTGGTATTGACTATCGTCTGAGTGTACGTGTTGTGAATGTTGGTGACATTCACGTGGCTCACCGCGGTGTTGTAATAGAACTGCTGACCCTGCCAATGCCCACCGGTGTAACCTTGACCGGAATAGCCGTAGCCGTACGCGATGCCGCCGTAGAATCCAACCGTCGGGCTCCAGTAGCCCTCGTTCCAGGCATATCCTCCGTTGCCCCAGCCCCAATACCCGGGTGTCCAGAGCAGCCCGACTTCGGGCGGCTCCACCCAAGTGCCGGGTACCCAGAAGTAGCCGTCCTCCTGATCGTAGTCCCAATAGCCTGGGGCCCAGATCCCGCCCTCTTCGACGAGGAGCGGTTGTTCATACATAGGCAATGCGGGCGGTGCGAGCGTAATCGACACTGAGATCTGCGCCAGCGCGTACTCGGGGACGGCGATCATTGTCAGACCCAGCGCAAGCGCACACGCCGAGAGGAGCAGAAGTGGTTTGGATGTCTGTCGCATGGTGATTGCTTCCTTCGCAGGGACGGTGTCCGCAATTGCGTCGGCCGGCGCCGATGTGCAATGAAAACACTGACGCTGCCCTTGCGTCGGGGCGTTACCGCACATGCGCTACGCCCATCTGCAACGACTCCGTCGAACCCATACGCGTCGCCTTAAGGCCCCAAGGAGCCTTGCCGGCCACAATCAGGACGATGGGGGCGGTCCGCGCGATTTCGCTGAGCTGCGTGTGCCGCCGCACCGACGGCGCTGAGTCTTAAGACCAGACTTCCTCTGGAACGCGCGACGGCGGCGCGCATGGACGGTACTGCGCGGCATCGCATCGGAGAGTCTTATGTCAATTATCGCGTGGATCATCCTCGGGCTCATTGCCGGGTTTGTTGCTAGCAAAATCGTCAATCGGACCGGAGAGGGCGTCATCTTGGACGTTCTTCTTGGGATCGGCGGAGCGGTTGTCGGGGGCTGGCTCTTCCACATCTTCGGAATGCGGGGCGTAACCGGACTCAATCTCTATAGCATGTTCGTCGCAATTCTCGGTGCCGCAGTGGTCCTCGTCGTGTATCACGGGCTGATCCGCCGCTCTCGCTTTCAGCGCTTTTGATCGCGTCCGTGCGGCCGCGCGCGTTGACGGTTGAGGTAGTCACACGTTTAGCTGCAAATCATCGTTTTTGACGCGAAGACGCGCCGGACAATCCTCGACAGCCGTTCAGAAACAGAAAGAAACGCAACGGTACCGTTGCGTTGATGCATTGAGGCAACCCGGTTATGAACGCCTTGACGTGATAAGTGCGCAGTTCGACGAGAGAACCCGCCGTTGGGTAAGGGCTGAGACGCAATCCCCTCAAAACCCCGAATTTGGCACTGGATTTGGCACTTGCACGTCCGATGCACCCATCGCAGGCGTGGGCACGTCGCAGGATTGGCAAACGCCTGAAACAGCTATCGAAGATTTCTGCCACGTGGTCGTCCAGTTGCCCCATGTGGCTAGGCCCTGTTCGTGAGATCGTGATTATCGAATCGCGCGAAACGGATGCCATACGCTGACTTTGGAAACGCGAGCTCGGCAGCCCCCTGGTCGATGATCTGCTCGAGGCGGTTGCCTTGATCGGTGCGATGGCGGAAGAAATTCATACGCTGCCGCGAGGGCTCTGCAATGCGATGCTCTATCTCGTGCCAGCGACTCCACTACGCGCGCGCGTCCGTCTCCTGGATGTTGAGCACGCGACTCCGGATGATCGAATGACTTGGCGCGCTTGGCAGCGCCTAAGGTCGCGCCTGGCGCTGCCGCTGTAAGGCCGCCCGGAGATGCGGAATCGCACTCCGGGCGCTTTAAAGCGCGCCTCGTGGCTGAATATTGAGGGTCACGACACACTTGTGAGGCGCGCGAAAGATCAATGTCAATCGAGCCGTGACCCCATACACCATTTAGGGGCGGTGCCGCCGAGACGACGGTCGTTAATTTGCGCACGCAAATGGTGGAAAGATGAAGAAGCACCCGTCCATGAATCGCATCTACCGACTCGTTTGGAGTCAGACCTCCCAAGCGTGGGTCGTCATGGCGGAAAACTTGCGCCGACACGGCAAGCGATCGAGCCGCAGGCTGTTGACCGCGGCGCTGGCCCGAAGCTCGTGTTCTCAGATCCCCTAATTCCTGCCTTGCAGACCCTTTGTAATTCCTGTCCGCACCGAGGCAGGGAACGGTGAAAATCCGGTTGCAAAGTGGGATCGCGCTTTTAAGTGTGCTGATCCCATTCGCCGCAGCCATGGCCGTAGAGAATTCGGGCTCCGGCGCCCGGCCATGGTCGCTCGATGGCCAGATGGTGTTCGCACGCATGACGTCGCTCGAGACGTCGGCGGTTACGGCGATTGCCCAGGACAGGCAGGGGTTTCTCTGGTTTGGTACGCAGTCGAACCTACTGCGCTGGGACGGATACCAGCTACGCACGTATGCCAAGAATCCGGATGCAGCAGGCTCCCTGCCGGACAACTTCATCCGAAGCCTGCTCGTCGACGATCGCGGTCAGCTTTGGGTGGGCACCAATTCGGGCGGACTAAGCCGGTACGACCCACAAATCGACGGATTCGTCAGTTTCCCGGTCGGTCCCAAGGGTACAAGCGACGGCACGATATCCGTGCTCATATCCGATCACCGCAGTGGTCTGTGGATTGGTACTGGGCACGGCATCGACCACATGAACGGCACCACGGGACGTATCGATCCACCGGATGCCAATCTGCCCCGAGACACGATTACGGCCTTGCTGCTTGATCGCGCGGGCACGCTCTGGGCCGGAACGCGCAAGGGGCTGCTGCGCCGCCCGCGCATTGACAGCAAGTTTCTACCATACCCCCTGCCTGCGCCCGAAGGCCCAGCGCCTGTGATCAGGGCTTTGCACGAGGATCAGGCCGGGCGCATTTGGATAGGCGTTGATTTGAACGGTGCATTTATCCTCGAGCCCGGCGCCGACAAGGTGCGCCGGCTGCTAGAGTCACCGGGATCCGGCCGGCCACTGGTCGACAACATCTCTGCAATCTGCGAGGTCGACAAATCAGAGGTATGGCTCGGGACGGCCGAAAGCGGAATCGTGCGCGTCGACACGACGACTTGGAAGGTTGTGCGCGAACAGCGTGATCTAACACGCTCCAGGGGTCTGCCGAGCAACCAGATCGATTCGCTGTTTGTTGACCGCGG
>PLEC01000143.1:10341-11265 GCA_003136935.1 Gammaproteobacteria bacterium | reverse complement strand
CCCTATCGGGATGATCCTCCCCGCGCCGGATCATCCCGACAGTGCGCTCCCCAATGTCCAGGTGATTACGATGGCACGCTGGGAGGACGGAGATATCTTCCTGGGCACGGCCGCCGGCCTGTACCGCGCCAGTCCTGACGGACGCTCACTCAAACGCCTGCAGGTGCCGGCACAGAGTGAGACCGTCGATGTCCGTGCCTTGCTGGTGGCCAACGGACACCTATGGCTCGGCGGTCTCGATGGCCTGTCCGAACTGGAAGTCCTGCCCGGGGGTGTGCTGGGCTTGAAGCGACGATGGGACCAGGAACTCGGGGATCCGCGCGTGCGGACTGTGGTCAAAGGCCGGGAAGCGGGCATCTGGATAGGCACGGCGAGCGGCGTTACACATCTGGACCCGGCTAACGGCAAGGTCACGCATCTTTCAAACGACCCCAGGAATCCAAGCCTGTTGCCCGGGGGATACGTAAGCTCAATGCTGACCGACCGCAAGGGCCGGCTCTGGGTGGCGACGTTCGGTCGTGGCATCCAGGTCGAGCAGCGGCGCGATGCGGACGACCGTCCGATTTTCCGTCGACTGACGCAAAGCGACGGGCTACCGCAAAACAGCGTCGACGCCCTCCTGGAGGACGTCGACGGCAATATCTGGGCAAGCACCGACGGCGGATTGGCGCGCATCAAGCCCGACAGCCTTGCAATCAGGGCGTTTCGCACCGAGCAGGGGGTGGGTATTGACGGTTTCTTCACCGGTGATGCGGATACCACTCCAGCTGGCGAACTTTTGTTTGGCGGTCTGAACGGCCTAATCGTCGTGCACCCCAAGCGCCTCACCCCCGCTGCCAAAGCGCCGCCCATAGTCGTCACGGATGTGCGCATTGGTGCCCATGGGCTAGCTTCTTCACAGTCTCTCTTGAGCTCGGGGCTGAC
>PLEC01000143.1:0-10295 GCA_003136935.1 Gammaproteobacteria bacterium | reverse complement strand
TCGACGTTGCGGTGCATGTGCAACGGGCCTGGTACGAGTATGCCGCAGCGCGCGCGCTTGCGGCGATCATAGCGCTATTGCTGATCGTCGGTCTTGTGCAAGTCCGCACGACGCTGTTGGTCCGTCGCCAGAGGGAACTCGAAAGCATCGTCGCGGACCGCACTGCGCAATTGCAGCGCAACCAGGAAAATTTGGAAAGAATGGCATATATCGATGTTCTCACGGGATTGCCGAATCGCCGTGTGTTCAACGATGATCTGGGCAGATTTATTTCTGGATGTAAGCGTGGTCAGGGCGACTTTGCACTCTTGCTCATCGATCTGGACGGCTTCAAGAGTATCAATGACACCGTCGGGCACGATGTCGGTGACGCAGTACTCGTGGAAGTCGCCGGGCGTTTGCGTAGGTTGACCCGAGAGACTGACCTGGTGGCGCGGCTGGGCGGTGACGAGTTTGGCTTGGTCCTTGCGCAACCACGTAACATGTCCGCAGTGGATACGACCTGTGCCCGTATTATCAAAAATCTGAGCGAACCGATTGGCTTGGGTGACCGAATCGTCGTTATCGGCGCGAGCATTGGCGTTGCGAAAGCCTCCGGCGACCACACTACTCCCGATGAAATCTACAAGGCTGCCGATGTGGCGCTGTTTGAAGCTAAGAATGCTGGCCGTAACACCTGGCGTTGGGACGAGACCTCGGCCGCGTCCGCGGCAATGACCGCATCATGGAAGCGCTTGAACGAAGAGGTCGAACAGCCGAGCGATGGCCGCGAGAGCGATGTGCCAAAGAGTCGATTTCATACTGGATGATCGTCATACGCTGAATAAATCGCACGCAATCGACAAGCAGCGCGCCATCGGATTCTAGCCACCAGGTAACCCCTGACGGCCAGGAGCGCCAGATACGTCTCGTCTACTGACTGACAAGGCAACGAGTGTGCTCAAAAGTTGGCAAAAGCAGGCGAGCGAAAAAGCAAATCTCCTGACGTTGTCCGATATTTCCCAGATCTTCGGCGTGGATGGTCCAGCCCCGACTCTTCCACCAAAAACGCGCATACGGACAGATCAAGCGTCGCCCAGACATCACGGATTGGGTGGCGGTGAGCCGATCGCGAGCCAGACGCAATACAGCTGCAGTGACTGGCCCCGCCGATCGGTGATCGGGCGTCCGTCCCGCCCCATCACTGGTGCTGTGGTCATTTCAGAAGTCCGGATGCCCGGATAGCGCGCCTCCAGCGTCTTTCTCAAGGCCGCCGGCTCGACGGGCTCCTGGCCAGTATGTAAGACCCGTCCCTCGTGATCGAACAGGATCCATATACCTGTGCCAGGCGATACACCCTGTAGAGAAAGTTTCGCAAAGAAGCGCTCAACTAAGGCACGGTCCAGGTCCCGCGAGTCCCGTCCGCCAAATACGACGAAAACCGTATTCAACGGCAACTGAATGCGCGCGACGCCAATGTACTGCAGCTCCCCTGCAGTGAGTCCAAACCGAGCAAATTGCATCTCGGACGCCCCCAAGGCGCCTAAGCCGCTCGGGGAGACCTCAAAGTTCGCGCCCCCTAGCGTGCCGTCAGGATCAAGCAGAATCGTAACGATCGCGGTCCCCGTAATCTTCTCCCTCAGGAGACGGGGGTATCGGCCCTCAACGAGAGCCTGAAGTCGTTGTTGCAAAGGCCCCCCCAATACGTCGGGCGGGTGCTTTCGCAGTTCCGCTCCCTGCGAAGCTGCTAGAACAACGGAACCGCAAATCGCGAACACCACGCCGGTGAGAAATATCTGACGCCAAACCCTGTTGGATCGGGGAGACTTCATCTGGCACACAGGTTTCTGTTGGGTCGCGCTGCGTTGCGCGCCCTGGCTGAAAGGAAGCGGACACGCGTCTCGCTCCGAAGGCGCGCTGTTTACGCCGCATCCTAGGGTCAAGAGCGTTCTCTCTTAGCACTTGGGGGCGTGAGGACCTCATGGGTGGCTGTCTCGTGGTCGACTCTGAGGGGATCCACCGCGCGCCAACCGCCCGTCGAGCCTGGGCCGAAACCTGGCCAGGTATGCACGATCCGCTCAATTTCTCCGCCCGGAACCGGATCGCTGAAAAGGCGGCCTTGAGCCGTGTCGAACCCTGAGTTGCGAGCGAACTCGAGCATTTGCATCGTCTCAATACCCTCTGCGCAGACGGCGAGTTGCAGCGTGTGGGCGAGATCCACGATCGCACGTACGATGAGCATGGCCTCGCGCTCGCGCGGCACGTCTGCCATCAGCGAATGATCCACTTTGATTTCGGAGTACGGCATCCGGTAGAGCTCGGTAAGTGATGACAGGCCGGTTCCGAAGTTGTCGAGGGCAAGCCCTACCCCCAGAATCCGCAGCCTCGTGAATACATCGAGCACAAGATTGCTGTCGACCGCAGACGAAGTCTCGGTGAGATCGAGCACAAGTTGGTCGGGGGGGACCTCGTTCTCACGCAATAGGCAGGCTAATCGCTCGGGAAAGCCTCCATCCAGAACCAACTTGGGACTCAGGTTGATGACCATCTCGAGGCGAAGCCCGCGTGCACGCCACTGCCCGGCTTGGCGTAAGGCCTCTGTCATCACGAGGTCTGTGAGGCGGATGAGTAGTTGGTGATCTTCGACGGCCCGCAGGAACTGGCGAGGACGCAGTAAGCCTCGCCGGGGATGCTGCCAACGGACCAAAGCTTCAACGCCCTGAATATTCAAACCCTCCGAAGACAGGGCTATCTTCGGCTGATACAGAAGCGATAGCTCGGGCGTTTCGAGCGCCTGCTCCAGTTCTTGGCGCGAAATCGGCGGTGCCGTCGTGAGATGAGCTGTCAGCAGCCCTTCCAACTCACCAGCATCCAGTGGCCGAGAGCAGACGCCTGCCACGTTCAGACCGCGCGTCTCGGCCGCGCGCCTAACGCACGCGAACACGCGCGCGTTGAGCGAAGCTACCAGAAACGTCGCCGCTCGAACGCTGTGGTCGGCCAAGGCCTGTAGAACCGCGAGTCCGGGGACTTCGAGCCCGTCAACGGCCAGCACGGCGATCGTGGGATGGCGGATCGCGAGGCTGCCATGGAGAGTTTCGAGTGAGTCGACCTCCACACGGTCACAGCATAGTTTTTCCGCAACGCCGCGTAGCACGCTCAGCGACTCAGGATCTCGATCCATCATGAGTATGAGATCCTTCATAGTGGGCATTTCATGGTGCACTTGGGCGCTGAGCACGAGCCGCGATGGCCACCGTGCTGCCGGCAACCGAGCTTCGCTGCCCCCTCGCCCATCGGTTGCAATGGGCCAAAGGAGCAGAGCTGCACGCGCCGGACCTCGGCAGGTCGGGAGCGCGCGTAAGGGTTAGCGCACACCGTTCGCGCTCCGCTGGCTGGCGCTGAGCAATCGCGTCATGTCATCGAACGCGACCGGCCTCTAGATGCGGCGGACAACGGTGAGACGGATGGGAGATACACAGCGTTACTTTCGCTGGCCCGGAGCGCAGGCGCACCTGGGAGAAACCCAGGGGTGAGCCGCAGGAAACCTGGGCGGGAACCCACAGGGCGCCGGACCTTAATGGGCGGCGGCGCGCCTTCAGGTATCGAGGGACACCAGACCCGTGCGGATCGCGTAGCGCGTCAGAGTGGCAATGTCGTGGATGTCGAGCCCCTTCATCAGCTCGCCACGGTAGGCTTCCGCAGTCTTGACGCCGAGCCCGAGTTTTTGCGCAATCTCCTTGGTGGTATGCCCCTCGGCAATCAGTTGCAGTACCTCGCGCTGGCGCGGCGGCAGCCGCTCGAGCGAGGTCTGCTCGTGGTCGATCCGCTTGAGACAGGTGGCGACCACGTGCTCGGATACTGCTGAGCTCAAGAATCTCTCACCGCGCGCAACGGCTCGTATTGCCAGCTCCAGCTCGGCCGGATCGGCGGTCTTGACCAGATAGCCCGCCGCACCCGAGCGCAGCGCCTTGAGGACGGAATCCTCGTCTGCGTTCATGGACAGGATCACCACGCGCGTGCGCGGAAACACGCGGCCGACCCGTGCTGCGGCGTCCAGTCCGTTGAGATTCGGCATCATGATGTCCATGAGCGCCACATCGGGGCGATGGGCTGCGATCAAGCGCAGCGCTTCGCGACCGTCGGCCGCCTCGGCGACGATTTCGATCCCGGGCACTGTCTGCAGCAACACGCGAATACCTGCCCGGAATAGTTTGTGGTCATCCGCAAGCAGGACACGGATTCTCGTCATGGACTCACGCCGGGCGCTGTGCGGGCTCAGCGATGGGTTCGGTCACGGGCAGCGAGATGCGGATGCGCGTCCCCTGACCTGGCTGCGAATCGATCTCCAGAGTGCCGCCAAGGATCTCTACGCGCTCCTTCATCCCCAACAACCCGAGATTGCCGGCACCGGTGGCCCGCTCGAGCGTTTGCATGACGTCGAACCCCGCGCCGTCATCGCGGACCACGAGCTCCAGAAGCCCCTCCCTCTGGCTCAACTCGATCCAGACGTGTTGCGCTCGCGCATGCCGCACGACATTCGTCAGCGCCTCCTGAGCCACGCGGAAGGCGGCGATCGCCGGATCGCCGGACACATCGCTTACGTGACCCACGACTTGGGTGGGGATGCCGGTACGCTGCTGGTGCTGTCCAGCAAGCCATCTCAAGGTCGTCTCCACGCCGCCCGTTTCCAGCATCGTCGGACGCAGCTCGAGCGCCAAACTTCGCACCTGCGCAGCTGCGTGTTGCAGAAGGGCCATGCTCTCATCCAGGCTCGACTGGGCGGCTTCTCCCGCCACGGCCTTGGCCGCGTGCAAGTGCAGCGTTATGGTGGCCAGCAGCTGGCCAAACTCGTCGTGCAGCTCGCGAGACAGGTGGCGGCGTTCCTCCTCCTGGACCGTAAGCAAACGGCGAGAAAGGTACTGCCGTCGCTTCGCGGATGCGCGCAGCGCTTTCTCGGCGCACACTCGCTCGGTGACGTCCTCGTTGACGATGACCGCTCCGACGATCAGCCCGTCTGTGTTACGGATTGGTGCAGAAGAGTTCTGAATCGTCTTCTGCTGGCCGCCGGGGGTCTCGATATCGATCAACTCGTTCAAGCTGGTCTGCCCCGCGGACAGCGCCCGCACTGAGGCCCACTCGCTCGGGGCAATCCTCTTGCCGGAATCGTGCCACCACCCTTTGGACTGTGCCCACCGTTCGGGGCCACGGGCAATCAGCAGGTCGCCCCAAATTTGGCTCGATGCTGCATTAGCGAGGATGATGTCGCCCGCTCGATTGGTTACCACCACGCCCACGGGCAACGTGGCAAGGACCAGCTGTAGGAGTTGCTGGCTTTCCGCCAGGGCCTCCTCCGCTCGCTTGCGCTCGATGATGTCCAAGGCAATACCCACCGTCACCGGCCGTTCCTCGAATTCAAACGGCGCCCTGGTAAAAGTTCTTCCCACAAAGCTCTTCGCAGCTATAGCCCGTGATGGCCGACGCCGCGGGATTGGCGTAGCTGATCCTGCCTTCGTGGCAGACAAAGATCGCGGCCGGGGCATTCTGCGACAAGGCACGAAATTTCGCCTCGCTCACTCGCAATTCTTCCTCAGTCCGCTTGCACTCGCGGTTCTCCGTGTGCAGCGCGTCGTTGTTTCGGTGCAGGTCATCGTGCGCGCGCCGGAGCGATGCAGCCGCACTTGCCTCTGTCGCTGTGACCCACACGACGTAAGAGGCCACGGTTGCGAGCGAGACCAGGCGTATCGCCTGTATCGGGTGGCCGGCCAACGGACCCGCCAGATGCAGCAGGAAGTAATCAAAGCTCAAAATTGCCAGTGCCATCGCAAGCAGGCCAGGCTTCACCCCGCCAAGCCAGGTACTGATGATCACGGCGAGAAGCAGGACCGACACCAGAACGGAAAGTTGCCAGTGAGTCTCCATCAGCAAGAGGCTGATCAGTGCGGCGGCAACCGTTAGAAGAGCGACGCCGTAGCCCAGAATCAGGTGCCCGGGGGTGTCTAGCAAGCTGACCTTCAACATGTTCCGACCTCCAGCCTCTGGATCAGAGGTCCGGGAAGGAGATGGAGCCGCGCCGTGAAGGCTGTTTCGGCGGCGGTCAGGCGCAGCGAGCAATGACTGAGTCTACGCTCGCACCCCTGCATCCTGAAAAGTGTCGTTCGGCAGGGTGGGAAGCCGGAGGAGGATTCGGTCTAACCGGGTTGTCGAGTACGCGAAGCGCTGGAGTACCAGGCTGCCGCGCTCGGTGGCGCGAAGTTCACGCTGACGCTCGGAGTTGGTTGTTATGCCGTCCGCTGCGCCGGCACCGCGTTGCGGAAAGCTGAGGTCGGAATCTCCGCCGGCGGAAGCGATCCGATCTCGGGGAAGATGTCCGCCTCCAGGCGCTTCAGCACGTAATGGGCGTGACGCTCGTGGCTGCCCGCCTTCCAGTGGTCGTGCCATTCTCGCGCGATGACTTCGAAGGTCTTTCCCGACGAGAAGGGTAATTGGCGGAGAGAGAGAGATCCATACTGCTTGCTATGCGGCTGATTTATCGGGCCCTATATTTATTCACCGAATATCAATACCAACAAAAGTACCAATGCCTTGTACTACTTGAATCCCAGCGGGTAGCGATCGGATTGAGGCCGCGGCTACTGGCAGGAAACCCAAATCGGGCGGCTGTCGCTCGTCGCGCTCCGCGCACGCGACGTTCTTGCAACGCTCGAGGACATGGTCCGCTTAGGCGTGTTCTGCTACCGACCTGAATCGCGACCGGGGACGAGCGCGGCATCGGTCGGACGCACCGCCCGGCTCGCGTCCGTTCCACATCGCTCAGGCATCCGCGGCGCCACAAAAGCGAACGCCCCGGGGACGGGGCGTTGCTTTCGGTCCGCGTTGGCGTCGGTTCGGAAACCGACGCGCTCGATCAACTCGTTGCAGCTCTCGAGCGGATCGCCCGCTCAGCGAACCTTCCGCCGCCGCGCGAAGCCGATGCCCGCGAGGCTAAGCCCGAGCAGGCTGAGCGTCGCCGGCTCCGGAACGGACGATGACGGGCTGCCCTGCACCTCGAGGTCGGCGATCGCGATGTAGGCATCACTCATCGTGAAGTAGCTGATATCCGCCGAGCTCTCGGCTAGATAGACGTACTGGCCGGTGTCCTCACCGCTGGTTGTGAACGTCAGGGTGTAGGAATCGATCAGCGTGTGCGACGAGTTGTAGGCATCGATGGTCGCGATGCCTGAGTCCGGGAGATAATAGTTCATGAAGCCACCGAATCCGGACACGGGCGAGGCGAATGAGAACGTCATAGTGTTGCCGGAGTTGTTAAGACCAATCATGGTGAGGTTGGTGTCTGTTGCGTTCCATTCACCGTTCGATCCAAAATTGTACGGCCCGTTGAAGCCATAAACTGAACAACAGTAGGTCGAACTCCAGGTGATACCGGGCGCGACGGTCTCCGGTCCCGCGGTAAAGGAGTTGTCCACCGGCAGCGTGATCGCGGTCGCGCCGGACAGTGAGGAAACTTCGGTCGCGCTTGCGGGCGTGCAGCAGAGGCTAATCGCTGCTGCGAGTGTTACGACCGCCGCCCGACCGGCCGTTACTGTGTTGATTACCGTCATGCCAACTCCTGATTCTTGCGTCTCGACAGCGTGTAGCTGACTTGAATCCCGCCCGCCTCGGGAACCGATCCCGTCTCGGCGAACACCCCCCGAGCATGTCATCGGTAAGGATTGCAATCTTCGTGCCTAACTTTCAACACATTGATTACTTTCATGTTTTCTTACCGACTACGGAAAGCGACATTCAAATGTGTAAGAGACACCGAAAGCCGACCTCGGCCCGAGTCGATTGCTGCGCCGCGCCATGCTGATCCAGCGTATTGCTGCTCGCGAAGTGCTCCGAGGTCGGGTGGGGACACGCTGCTCGGCGGGGGAATCCGAGTGCCGCGAGGAGTCGAGTACGGCGCCGCAGGGGCTCGGCGGCCAGTCAGCCGGCGGCAAGGTGACAATTGCGACGGTGCGCTCGCCGAGCACGGCTCCGGGTCCCGCGTGATCGATGGCGACGTAGAAGTTCTTGGGTTCACTGCGCACGGAGTTCGACACGAGCGGCACGAGCAACGCAACAGCATCCTTGCCTTTCGCGATGTGCGCGACGTGCGGCGCGATCGCGGCGAAGTCGATCTCGGCGTTGCCAGTGCCCGATTCAGTCCACCAGGTGAAAGCAACCTCGCTCCGCGCGCCGCCGCGGCGACGGACGATGATCCGTGCGACCGTCTCGCCGGGCGCGATTTCGATGGCTGGCGCTAGGAAGGGAACTTCAAAAGGGGGCGTGAGATGACTTGAGAAACAGAAAACCCTGTTTTTTTAGGTGTTTTGTGATTTCTGAGACCGCCTGAAACGATCTGAGAGGGGCAATTGGCGGAGAGAGAGGGATTCGAACCCTCGAAGGGCTTTTGACCCTTACGCCCTTAGCAGGGGCGCGCCTTCGACCACTCGGCCATCTCTCCGCTCGCTGAAAATGTTTGTGTTTCAGTTAGTTGGGCCGCCGGAGACTCCGCCGGCCCGCGTGCGGGGCGGCCATGATACTGAAGGCTCCCGCGGGCGGCAAAGCGGGTTTCACACCGTGAGGCGCGAGCGCACGAACTCCTGTACTGAGGCAAGCGCGGCATCCAGCGCTTCGGGCTTGCTGCCGCCGGCCTGGGCGAAGTCCGCGCGGCCGCCACCGCGGCCGCCAACCTGGGCCGCCACCGCGCCGGCGAGCTCACCCGCCTTGATACGCGCGGTCTGATCCGCGGTGACGCCCGCGACCAGCACCACTTTCGTCGGGTTCTCGACACTCGCCAGCACCACGACGGCTGACTTCAGTCGCTCTTTCAACTGATCCACGGCATTGCGCAGCGCGCCGGCATCGGCGCCGGCGACTTTGACAGCGACGACCTTCACGCCCTGGACGTCCACGGCTCCGGCAGCCAGATCCACCCCCGCCCCGGACGCAAGCCGGTCCTTGAGGGTGCGGATCTCGCGCTCCAACTGCCGCGTGCGCTCGAGCTGCTCCCGGACCTTTTCCTTCACATCCTCGCGCGAACCGCGCACCAGCCCCGCGACCTCCTTGAGGAGGCCATCGCCGTGCTCGACGTAGTCGAGCGCGCCCTCGCCCGTAAGCGCTTCGATCCGGCGCACGCCAGCGGCAACGCCGCCCTCGCTCACGATCTTGAAGAGCCCGATGTCCCCGGCGCGGCGCACGTGCGTGCCACCGCATAGCTCCATGGAGAAATCTCCCATGCGCAGCACACGCACGTCCTTGTCGTACTTTTCGCCAAACAACGCCATGGCGCCGGCGGCAACCGCGCCGTCGTAGTCCATGGTGCGTGTCTCGGCCGGCACGTTGGCGCGAATCTGCGCGTTCACCAGCCGCTCGACGTCGTGCAGCTCGGCGGGTGTCACGGGCTGGAAATGTGCGAAGTCAAAGCGCAGCCGGTCGGGGGCCACCAGCGAGCCCTTCTGCTGCACGTGGGTGCCGAGCACCTTGCGCAGCGCCGCATGCAGCAGGTGCGTGGCGCTGTGATTGAGCGCGACGGCCTGGCGGCGCGCGCCGTCCACGTGCCCCTCCAGCGTGTCGCCCAGGCGGATGCCGCCCTCCTCGAGGGTGCCGATATGCGAGTGAGCCGCACCACGCTTTTGGGTGTCGGTGACCACAAAGCGCACGCCGGCGCCGGCGAGATTCCCGCTGTCTCCCACCTGGCCCCCGGCCTCGGCGTAGAACGGCGTGCGATCGAGCACCACTTCGCCTGGCTCGCCGGCGGCGAGTGCCTCGACCGGCGCGCCATCTTTGAGCAACGCGACCACGTGGCCGGACGCCACCAGCCCGTCGTAGCCCTGGAAGCTGGTGCGCGCATCGAGCGCGGCACCACCGCGAAGGTCGACCCCGAACTTGCTGGCATCCTGCGAGCGCCGTCGCTGCTCCGCCATGGCCGCGTCAAAGCGCGGCAGATCGATGCTCAAGCCGCGCTCGCGCGCCACGTCCGCCGTCAGGTCGGCGGGGAAGCCGAAGGTGTCGTAGAGCTTAAATACGGTGTCGCCGTCGATCACCTTGGCCCCGTGCAGGTTGCGAATGGCACCCTCGAGCAACACCATGCCGTTCGCGAGCGTCTCGGCGAAGCGCACTTCTTCCTGCTGCAGCACGCGCTCCGCGTGCTCGCGGCCGCGAGTGAGCTCCGGGTACGCCTCGCCCATCTCCGCTTCGAGCACCGCGACCAGCTTGTAGAAGAACGGTTCCTGGATGCCGAGCTTGTAGCCGTGGCGCACCGCCCGACGGATGATCCGGCGCAGCACGTAGCC
>PLEC01000020.1 GCA_003136935.1 Gammaproteobacteria bacterium | reverse complement strand
GCCCGCCATCGCGCGGGCACGGCTCGGCGCCGTCCAGTAATTCGCGCGCGCGTCGGCCAGGGTAGCCGCGCGCCGCTTAGCGCGGGGTCATGATCGCGTGCCGCACGGCGGCCAGCGGCGCCTCGTCAAAGAGGCGTACCGAGTCGCCGTCGCGCACTACGCCGAGGCGCTGCCACAGACCCGTGAGGTCCGGCGCCATCGGCATGTCCCTCATGCGCGCATAGAGATCCTCGAGCGACCTGGTGCCGACGGCGGCATCCCCGGTACGCAGCACCTGTGCGATCGGCCAATCCGCCTGCAGTCCGCCGCTGGCGCGCAGCACGGCACGCAGCGCGTCCTGCAGCCCGAAGCGCAGGTGAGTGCGCTCGCGGATGTCAACATCGGCGAGCAGACAGAACATCGCTCCGCCCCAATAGGTGCGGCCCCAGGTGTGGGTGTGATCAAGGCCGGCGTCGCCCTCCTGTGGGAGCCCGCGCGGCATCGAGCGCAGCTCTTCGGCCCACACGTCGCTCTCGGTGCGGTTGCCCGCCTGCACGCGGGCGATACCTTCCACGTAGGTCGCGACGCCCTCCGACAACCAGGTGTGCTCATCGCCTGAGTCAGGCAGGGCGAGGTGCGTCATCTCGTGCACCAGCACCCAGTCGTTGGTGAGCTGCGCGGGGCTAACCTCGCGGCCGACGCGCACCTCGATGAATGCGCCGTGCGCGGCAAAGGTCTTGCCACCCTGAACTCCGGCGCCGCTTTGCGGTTGCAGTCGCAGTTCCAGCGGCGTGGCTGGAAAGCGGCCGTAGTAGCTGGCGACGATGCTGGCGCTGCGGCGCACCCACTCAAGAAGCGGTGCCGCTCCGCCGGTAAATTCCTTCGGTTCAAAGTCCACATGGACGGTGGCACCCGCCACCTGCAGGGTGTTGGCCGACGCGGCGTTCGCGGCCGCAGCCGCAACGCCAGACGCGCCGAGTGCCAATGCGCAGCAGGCACTTAACGCCGCGGCGGCGGCGCTCATTGCGGCTGTGGTCCGCGCGCGGTCTGCCCGAAGAGCACGCGTTTGGCTTCCTCGGTCATGGTCGTTTGCGTGTTGATGGCGGCGGCTTTCTCGTACGCGCGCAGCGTCGCCGGCCGATCGTGAATGGCGTTGAACCAGCGCTGCAGGTGCGGGAAGTCCTCCAGCTTCTGACCCTGGGCTTCGTACGGCACGATCCAGGGGTAGCAGGCGATGTCGGCGATCGAGTACTCCCCGGCGAGGAAATCCTGGGTGGCGAGGCGCCTGTTCAGCACTCCGTAGAGGCGGTTGGTCTCCTTGACGTAGCGCTCGATGGCGTACGGAATCTTCTCCGGCGCGTAACGGGAGAAGTGATGATTCTGCCCGGCCATGGGACCCAAGCCCGCCATCTGCCAGAACAGCCACTGTGTCACCTGCACGCGTCCGCGCAGATCCGCGGGCAAGAGGCGGCCGGACTTCTCGGCGAGATACAACAGGATCGCTCCGGATTCGAACACCGACAGCGGCGCGCCGCCGCCCTTCGGTTCGTGATCCACGATGGCAGGGATGCGATTGTTCGGTGCGATGGCGAGAAAGGCGGGATCGAACTGCGCGCCGGTGCCGATGTTGACCGGGAGGATTCTGTAGGGGAGAGCGGTCTCCTCCAGGAACATGGTGATCTTGTGGCCGTTCGGCGTGGTCCAATAGTAAAGATCGATCATGTCCTGAATTCCCAGGCAATCGAGGCCGTCAGCTTGGCACGCACCCGGCGCCGCGGGTGAGGCTCTTCCGGGGCCGTCCATCTACGCCTTTCGATGGATATGGTACAAGCCCCCGATGACCCCGGAGCGCCTGGAAGCGATCGCGCACCTGCGTGAGGCGGGCTACCTCTTCCTGCCGGCGCCTGCTGCGCTCGCGACACTGCAGCTGGATGTTCCCGGCCTGGATGCGCTGCGCGAGAGCTGGGAACACCTGCCGCGCGATGCGCACCTGCGTGACGGCGGTCGCTATCGTGCCCGGCGGCACAGCAGCTTCGTGCAGACGCTCACGCCGCCGGCGCTGGCGGCCGTGCCGCATCGGGCGCACTGGCAGCCCACTTCCTATAACGCGCTGCACGGCGGCCTGACGCGCTGGTTCGAGCCAATTGAACCCGAGGTGAGTGGCGCCCGCGCCTGGCAGCAGCTGGTAACGGCCATCGGCGAGCTGTTCGCGCAGCTGCAGCCGGTACCGCGCTGGTTCATCGAGGCGCACCAGTTCCGCATCGACACCGCGGATGGGATTGGGCGCCCGACGCCTGAGGGCGCGCACCGCGACGGGGTGGACTTCGTCGCGGTCGTACTGGTCGCCCGCCGGCACGTACGCGGCGGGGAAACGCGGGTGTTTGAGACCGGTGGCGCATCGGGGGTGCGCTTCACCATGCAGGAGCCCTGGTCGATGCTGTTGATGGACGATGCGCGCGTCATTCACGAGACAACACCGATCCAGCCGCACGGCAGCCAGGGGATGCGCGACACGCTCGTCATTACCTACCGTGCGGGCGGCTTCCAGGATCCACAGAGTTGACGCGGGCGCCTGCGGCGAGTGGGTGCTAGGCGCGTAAAGACTGCCCGTCGATCCAGGTCTCGCGCACATTCAAGTGCTCGTCGGCGAGCACCAGATTGGCGCGATAGCCCGCGGCAATACGCCCCAGTTCGTGCCCAACACCCAGGAACTCCGCCGGCCACTGGCTTGCCATGCGCACCGCCGCGGACAGCGGCAGCCCCAGCATGGACATGGCATTGCGCACGCTGCTCGCCATATCGATGTTGGAGCCGGCGAGCGTACCGTCCTCGTCCACGCAGACGTTGCCGCTGACGGTGATCCGCCGACCCTGCAGGTGGAAGGAAGCGTTGTTGGTGCCTACACTCGGCATGGCGTCGGTGACCAGCATGAAGCGCTCGTGCGGCTTGCACTTGAGTGCGATGCGCAGCACCACCGGGTCGGTGTGCACTCCGTCAACGATGATGCCGCACCAGCTATGGGGGTCACTCAGGGCCGCGCCCACCGCCCCGGGCTCACGTCCGGTGAGTTGCGACATGGCGTTGAAGAGGTGCGTGAAGCCGGTGAGTCCGTGACGCAGCGCCGGTTCGATCTCCGCATAGGTCGCGTTGGTGTGACCCGCGGACACCACGACTCCGGCCGCCACCAGCTTTTCAATGAGCTCCGGCGTAGTCATTTCCGGGGCCAGGGTCACGAGGGTGCGGCCCTCGCGCAGCGAGGTGAGAAGTCCGAGCGCGCTCGCGTCCAGCTCGCGCAGCTTCGCCGGATCGTGCACGCCCTTGCGTGCAACGTTGAGGTACGGGCCTTCGATGTGCAGGCCCAGCACGCCCGGAACGCCCGCCTGGATCGCGGCCCGCACGGCGGCGATGGCGCGCGCCACGACATCCAGATCCGCGCTGATGAGCGTCGGCAGGAAGCCGGTGGTGCCGAAGCGGCGGTGGGCGGCGCCGATGGCGCGGATGGCCTCGACGCCCGGAGCGTCATTGAACAACACGCCACCGCCGCCGTTGACCTGTGAATCGATGAATCCCGGCAGCAGCAGCCCACCGCCGAGGTCGTGGTGCTGGGCATTGCGGCAGCGCGGATCCTGAGCATCCACGATGGCGGTGATTCGCGCGCCATTAAGCAGCACGCACTGTCCCTCAACCAGTACGCCGTCACGCAGCACGCGGCCATTGACCAGTGCGACGCTCATCAGACTGTCTCGGTCACCTTGTTCAGGTGCGGCGGCCGGTCCGGATCCCCGCCGCGCGCCAGTGACAGCGCGTTTGCCAGCCGATAGAAGCTCTGTGCGAACAGCAGCGGCTCGATCACCGGATGCGCCTCCTGGGTGGGCAGTACCGTGGCACCGGCGGCGCTGGTTCCGGCGAGCAGCACGTCCGCGCCGCGCGCCGCGAGCTCCCCTGCAAGCTGCGTCACGCCGGCGCGGCTGGCATCGTTCTGGGTGAAAATGAGCAAAGGAAATCCCACGCCCACCAGCGCCATCGGTCCGTGGCGCAGCTCCGCGGCGCTGACCGCCTCCGCATGCAGGGCGCAGGTTTCCTTGAACTTCAGTGCCGCCTCCTGCGCGATCGCGAGCCCCAGCCCCCTGCCCACCACGTAGAGGTTGTTGGCCGCCAGCAGGTGCTCAACACCGGCGCTCCAGTCGAGCTCCCACGCGTGGGTCAGCAGTTGCGGTGCCTGTTGCAAGGCGGCACTCAAGGCGGCATCGCGCGACCAGCTCGCGACCAGGTGCACGATCGCACTCAGGGAGGTGATGTAGGACTTGGTGGCGGCGATGCTGCGCTCAGGCCCCGCGCACAACGGAATCACGTCATCGGCAAGCTGCGCCAGCGGCGAACTCTCGGCATTGACGAGCGCCACGATGCGCGCGCCCGCGGCGCGTGCCGTACTTACAGTTGCGAGCAGATCCGGACTCGTGCCTGACTGGGAGATCGCGAGCATCACCGTGCCGGCCAGATCCGGCCGCGCGTCGTACACCGAACTCACCGAAGGGGATGCGGAGGAGGTCAGAAGTCCCAGGCGCGTTTCAATGAGGTAGCGCGCAAACGTGGCGGCGTGATCCGAGCTGCCACGCGCGCAGGTGACGAGCGCGCGTGGCGGGGTCGCGCGCAGCCGCTGCGCGAGGCGCTCGATGCGGGTGGCATTGGCGAGCAGCTGCTCGCGCACGGCCTCCGGTGCCGCGGCGGCCTCACGATACATGCGTGTGCCCGCGGCCTCGCTCATCACGTGGCGAGACTGAGTTCGGCGACGAAGTCGTAGATGTCACCGCGAAAGAAAGACTGCGTGAACTCGGCCGCGCGGCCGTCCTTCAGAAAGCCGAGCCGCTCGACCAGCAGGCCCGCCCCCTTTTCCTTCGCCTGCAGCAACTCCGCCTGTTCGGCGGTGAACAGCACCGCGCGCAGCCGTTGTAGCGCGCGTACCGGGCGATTACCGGCGCGCTCGAGCGCCGCATACAGCGAGGAGTCGACCGCTTCGATCGAGGGCAGGCAGGAGGCGAGAATCGTCGCGTATTCGAGCGCCATCGGCGCGTCGTCCGCGAAACGGATGCGGTGGAAGCGGTATACCGGGGTGCCGGGGCTGGAGCGCAGGGTCAGCGCCTCTTCGGGCGTCACGGTGCCGGCCGCCTTGCGCAGCCACACACTGCGCGGGTTCCTGCCACGGGCGCGCATATCCTCGGAGAAGGAGGTGAGCTTGGAGAAATTTTTCTCCACGCGCGCGCACACGAAGGTTCCCGATCCCTGGCGGCGAACCAACATCCCTTCGCCGACCAGACCATCGATGGCCTTGCGCACCGTGATGCGCGAAACGCTGAAATCCACGGCCAGATCACGCTCCGGAGGCAACGCGTCGTCCGGACCTAACACGTGCGACTCGATGGCCTGGCGCAGCGCGCGCTGCAATTGCCGATACAGCGGCAGCCGGCTCGCCTCATCGAGTTTTCCCACACTCTGCGACAGTGGTGTCACCCGCTCACTCCGTCGAAATCAGCAGAGATTATATATTACCACTAGAGTACCAGTTTGTTGCGCAGAAGGTACTGAGTCAATATTAAGACATTGTTTATGAAGGTTAAAAAAGCGCTGTGGCGTAATGGTATCACCATAGTTGTAAACCATATGTGAATGGTACTATATTGGCCCTTAACTGGTCCCAAAGAGGGAACAGCCTGTTGAAGGGTCTTAGGGGGATTTGCAGCGGCGGACGCGGCATCGGCAAATGACAACATCAGGGGTGAGTACATTATGAGAATCGCAAGGTCGACGTTGATTGGAACGGCAGTCGCGATGGCCCTGTTTGGCGGCAACGAAACAGTGCGGGCGCAGACGGCGACCGCGAACAGCGCCGCAACGACCCCCAACGAGACCGAGTTGCAGGAGGTGGTGGTCACCGGTATCCGCGCCTCGCTGCAGGAGTCCCTCGCACAGAAGCGCGCCGCCACCTCCGTGGTGGACGTGATCACCGCCGAGGATATCGGCAAGATGCCGGACAAGAACATTGCCGACTCGCTGCAGCGCGTACCCGGATTGACGACGAGTTCGGCGGGAGCGACCGAGGGCGGATTTGACGAGAACGATCGTGTCAGCATGCGCGGGACCAATCCCAGTCTCACGCAGACGCTGATCAATGGCCACAACGTCGCGGCCGGCGACTGGTTCGTGCTGGATCAGACCGGCACCGTTGGACGCAGCGTCAGTTACACGCTGCTGCCATCTGAGATGGTCAGCGAGATCGTAGTGCACAAGAGCTCGGAGGCCTCGCTGGTCGAGGGCGGGGTCGCCGGGTCGGTCGACATCATCACCCGCAAGCCGCTCGATTTTAAGAAGCCGTTCACCTTCGAAGCATCGCTGGGGGCGGTGTACGCCGACCTGCCGAACAAGACTGACCCGCAATTCAGCGCGCTGCTCAACTGGCACAACGAGGATTCCACCTTCGGCTTCCTGCTGCAGGGCTTCGACGAAAAACGGCACCTGCAGCGCGAGGGCGTGGAACTGCTCGGCTACGACACCATTGCTAAGGGCAGCCCCATCGCGCTGGCAGATCCAAATCTTTCCGGCGTGCAGTACCCGACGGATATCGGCGCGGCCTTTTTCACCCAGACGCGCACGCGCAAGGGCGGCCTCTTCGACGTGCAGCTTAAGGCGAACGACAACCTCGGCTTCGACTTGAACGGGTTTTTCTCGAATCTGGATGCGCCAAACTACAACCGCAATTACCTGTTGTGGAACACGCACTACATCAATTCCGGAGCCGGGCAGGCGCCGAATCCCGGCTACACCGTCGTCAACAACACGCTTACGTCTGCCAACTTCACGGGCGTCCCCGGAACGTTCTATGGCGTCTACGACCAGATTTCCCGTCCCGATGAGAGCGAGAGCGCGAACTACATCGACTTCGACACGACTCTCAAGGTGAACGAGGCGCTGAGCTTCGCCTTGCAACTCGGCACCTCCAGGGGCCAGGGCAAGACGCCGACGCAGGATGTCTCCGAAACCCAGCCGGACCTCGGCCAGGGCGCCGGCTATCAGCTGAACGGCGTGAGCAGTGGGCCGAACTTCAATTTCGGCACCACTAACAATACCTCCCCCTTCGCCGGCGGCACGCCGGTGGCTTTCGGCTGGATCTTCGGCGCCGAGAACGTCGTCGTGAATGACAAGGAGGACTGGGCCAAGCTCGACGGCACGTTCAACATGAACAGCGATGCGTGGACCGACCTGAAGTTCGGGGCACGCTGGGAGAGCCATACCCGCACCTCGTTCGGTGCGGTCGGCCAGGGGCCGCTGGCGCCGGCGGACGGCCCGGGGTTTGCGAGCGCCTACCCAAGCGGCGGCTTTCTCAACTACCCCTCGAACTTCGACTCCTTCGGCGGGTCGATTCCGACCGGCATGTGGTACTGGACGCCGGCGCAGCTGGCCGCCTACGACAACCCGACCAACGTGAACCGCGATCCGATCACGCGCGCNNCAGGCGGATTTCAAAGGTACCGGCTGGGCGGGCAACATCGGCCTGCGCTACGTGCGAACCGACGAGGACGTGTCCGTCTTTGCGCAGGACAGCACGGTGACGGCCGCCACACCTGGCGCGGTGGTCGGTTCGGCGTTCGGGCCGTACGTCTCCTACCCGGTGGATCACACCTACAACGACGTCCTGCCGAGTGCCAATCTCAAAATCGACCTGAGTCCCGACCTGATCGCGCGCTTCGCCGCCGCCGAAACCATGACCCGCGCCGACTATTCGGCGCTTGCCGGGAACGTAACTTTTGGCGCTCCGCCGGCGGGTGCGACGCCTGGCGCAGCCACTGTCGGCAATCCGGACCTGAAGCCGGTTCGCTCGAACAATCTGGATGCCGGGCTCGAGTGGTACTTCGCCAAGCGCTCGCTGCTGTCGGCCACCTTGTTCTACATGGATCTGCGTAACTACATTGGCTACAGCAGCAAGCCGCTGAGTGAGCTGTCATTTGGCAACAGCACCCCATACGGCGCGTTTCTCAACTATTCGGCCTCGTACCCGGTCAACGCCCAGGGCCGGGTGGATGGCCTGGAGCTGGCCTACCAGCAAGCGCTCACCGAGCACTTTGGTGTCGCGGCCAACTACACCTACGCGGACGGCAAGCAGACCTCGGCAGTACCGCCCAGCCCCTCCGGCGGACCCGGGGATGATCGCCTGGTGGGTACCTCGAAGACCACCTATAACATCAACGGCTACTACGAGGACGCGCACTTCAGCGCACGGGTGGCGTGGAACTATCGCTCGGCTTACTTCGACGGTCTTGACCGCAGTACCGCGTTCTCGGAGGACTCGATCGGCTACCTGTCGGCTTCGCTTGCCTACACGGTCAACGATAACTTCATGGTGACGCTGGATGGGCAGAACCTCAACAATCCGACGCTCAAGTACTACGCGCTCAACGAGACCCAACCGCGGGCGTTCTATACGAATGGCCGGCAGTATTATCTGAACCTGCGCCTCAAGCTCTAAGCGCAGCGAGGGACGAGGGCGGCGCAGTGCTCACTGCGCCGCCGCTCCTTACGGCCACCGTGGGTCGCTGCGCCGTGGCGAGCGCCCCGCTGGCGGGGTAACGTTACGCCATGACGACCGCCACCCTCTTCAACCAGACCTACGGCCCAACCACCGGCAGGAACCCGCATCCCGCCCCGCTGCCCGTGCGCAGCGTCGTGATCGTGGGGGGCGGGACGGCGGGGTGGATGACCGCGCTCATTCTCGCGCGCTCGCTCAACGAGCGCGGGGTAGAGATCACACTGCTCGAGTCACCGACGGTCGGAATTATCGGCGTGGGTGAGGGCTCAACCCCCTGGCTGCGCGGCTTCTTCGACAGTCTCGGAATCGAGGAAGCCGAGTGGATGCCGGCTTGTCACGCGACTTACAAGTGCGGCATCGCCTTCGAGGGCTGGTCGAGCAAGCCAGGATTCGAGCGCTACTTCCACCCCTTCGCCTCCATGCTGGACAACCTGACCATGAAGCAGTTTGTCCATAACGTGGAGGCGCGCGTTAACGGCGCCCGGGTGGATGCGCATCCGGACCATTTCTTCATCGCCGCACGCCTCGCTGCGCAGCGGCGCGCACCCAAGGCGCGCGACACTTTTCCCTTCGATATCTGGCACGGCTATCACTTCGATGCCGTGCTCCTCGGGCAGTTTCTGCACAAGCAGGCACTCGAGCGCGGCGTGCGCTACCAGAGCTGCCACGTCACGCACGCGAACCTGGACAGCTCCGGCGCCATCGCTTCGGTGTACACCCAGGAAGGCGAGACCATCGCCGCCGATTTCTTTGTGGACTGCACTGGCTTTGCGGGACTCCTGATCGACAAGGCGCTGCATACCCCGTACGTCAGCTTCGCCAGCAACCTGTTCAACGATGCCGCGGTCGCGCTGCCTACGCCGCTCGGGGACGCCATCCCGTCCGAGACCGTGTCCATCGCGATGCAGCACGGCTGGGCCTGGCGAATTCCCCTCACCAGCCGCTTCGGCAACGGCTACGTGTACAGCAGTCAGTTCTGTTCGGCGGACCAAGCCGAGACGGAACTGCGGCGCGACCTCGGCTTGCTCGAGGCGGACGTGGCGGCGCGGCACCTGAAGATGAAGATCGGCCGGGTTACCCGGCACTGGAATCGCAATTGCCTGGCGGTGGGGCTGTCGCAGGGCTTCATCGAGCCGCTCGAGGCCACGGCGTTGCTGTTCATCCAGCAGACCGCCGCCCAGTTCGTCGAATTCCTCGAGCAGGGCGATGTGAGCGAGGCGGCCCAGGAGCGTTTCAACGCGCGGGTGAACGAGCACTTTGAGGGCACGCGCGACTATATCGTGACGCACTACAAGACCAACACGCGCCAGGACACCGAGTACTGGCGCGCCAACGCCGCCAACCTCAATCTGTCTGACGACCTGAAGCAGCTGTATTCGCTATGGATGGCCGGCAAGAGCATCGCGCCGGCGGTACGCCAGCAGGCACTCGGCAAGGGCTACCCGGTGTTTTCGTGGTACTCGATTATGGCCGGCATGGGCATCTTCCCTGATGCTCAGCAGCTGCGCGAGCCGTCCGCGGAGGAGGCGCGCTTCAGCATGGCTGAGATCGACAACCTTCTCAGCCGCAGCTGCGCCAACTACCCCAACCACCGCGAGGCCCTGACTCACATCGCGCCGCGGCGCACCGATCCATCGCTGCAGATCTATTTCTGGTAGCGCGGCCGCACCCGCAGCGCGATGTCGTCCAGCCCCGCAGCCATCCGTGAATTCCCGGCGTTGGACGCGGCGGCGATCCGCCGCGAGGTGTTCGGTGCCGGTGAGCCCCGCGTCCTGCGCGGCCTCGTCAAGGACTGGCCGGTGGTGGCGGTGGGGCGGCGTTCGCCGGCCGAGCTCGTCCAGTACCTCGCGCGCTTCGACAGCGGCAAACCGGTCGATGCCATCATGACGCCGCCTGAAGTTGAGGGGCGCATCTTCTACAACGACACCGTGACCGGCTTCAATTTCCTGCGCAATCGGTTGCCGATCGCCAAAGTCGCCGAGCAGGTGCTGCGCTATTCAAAGTTCGAGCGTCCGCCGGCGGTTGCCGCCCAGAGCGCGCTCATCCCCGAATGCCTGCCGGGTTTCACCGCCGAAAACCCGCTGGCGCTGCTCGATGCGGGGGTGCAACCCAGGATCTGGCTCGGCAACGCCATCACCACGCCCACGCACCTTGATGAGTGGAACAACATCGGCTGTGTCGTGTGCGGACGCCGGCGCTTCACCTTGTTTCCACCGGGACAGATCGGCAACCTCTACATCGGGCCGCTCGATTTTGCCCCCACCGGCGCGCCGATGAGCCTGGTGCAGCTGCACGCTCCGGACTTCACACGCTTTCCGAAGTTTCGCGCCGCGCTTGGCGCTGCGGTGTCGGCGGATCTCGGGCCTGGAGATGCGCTCTTCATCCCGCCCCTGTGGTGGCACCACGTCGAGTCTCTCGAGCCGGTCAACATGCTGGTCAACTACTGGTGGCACGCAGCGGGCGGACCCGACATCGGGGTCGCATCCGGGTTTGATGTGCTGCTGCACGCGATTCTCGACCTGCGGACGCTGTCGGCGTCTGACCGGGCTGCCTGGGAGGCACTCTTTGAGTACTACGTATTCGGGTCACAGGAGGGCGTGACCGAACACATCCCCACGCCACGGCAGGGAATTCTCGGCGCGCTGTCGCCGGAGGATATCGGGCGAGTTCGCCAGATGCTGGCGCAGCGCCTCAAGCCATGAGCGGGACGCGCGCGTCAGCCTGCGCCGGGCTATGCGCCCTGGGCATGGTCACGGCAGGCGTGGCGGCGCGGGCGGTCGCGGCCCCGGCTGCGGCGCCCGTGGAGGCGCTGCACGCGAACGTCATTCCCGCCCCGGCGAGCGTGGTGGCCCGTCCGGGGAGCTTCACGCTCAGGAGTGGGACGCAGATTTTCGTCGCGCCAGGCCAGAAGGCCACCCGCATCGCGGCTTACTTCGCTGAGCTTGTGCGCGCGAGTCACGGACTCACGCTGAAGGCGAGACAGAAGGCGGGTGCGAGTCCTGGCGCACCGGGCATCGTGTTCCGCCTGGATCCTCAGGCACCGGGAACTGCGCCCGAGAGCTACCAGCTCGAGGTGTCAGCCACGGGCGTGGTGGTGTCAGCGCGCGATCAGCGAGGCCTCTTCTACGGCGCGGTGACGCTGTGGCAGCTGTGCAGCGCGCGGGTCTCGGAGCACGGTGCGATCACGCTCGAGGCCATGCTGATCACGGACGCGCCGCGATTTGCCTGGCGTGGCCTGATGCTCGATTCCGCCCGTCATTTCCAGTCGCCTGAATTTATCCTGCACTACATCGACTGGATGGCGCTGCACAAACTCAATATGCTCGGCTGGCATCTGACAGATGATCAGGGCTGGCGGCTCGAGATCAAGAAATATCCGCGCCTGACCGCTGTTGGTGCCTGGCGCGTGCCGCCTGGCCGGGCGGCGCAGCGTGACATCGATCCTAAGACCAGCCGGCCACGAAAATACGGCGGGTTTTATACCCAGGAGGCGGTGCGCCGGATCGTCGCACATGCCGCGGCCCGTAACGTGACCATCGTGCCCGAGATAGACCTGCCGGCGCACACGACCGCGGCGCTCGTCGCCTACCCGGCGCTGGCGGCCGAGCCGGCGCGCCTGCCAGCGGCGGTGCCTTCCGACTGGGGCATCTACACTCACGTCTGCAACATCGACGAGGCCACGTTTCGCTTTATAGAGGACGTGCTCGCGGAAGTACTGGCGCTGTTTCCCGGCGAGTACATTCACGTCGGCGGCGACGAAGTCGTAACCGATGAGTGGCGCGATTCACCGCGCGTGCGCGCACGCATGCGCGAACTCAACATCAGTGACGTGGGCGCGGTGCAGGGCTACTTCGAGCAGCGCCTCGGGACCTACCTCGCAGCTCACGAACGCCGTCTCATCGGCTGGGACGAGATCGTGCAGGCGGGCCTGGGTCCGGACGCGACGGTCATGTCCTGGCGCGGCGTGGCGGGCGCGGTCAGCGCCGCGCACGCCGGTCACGATGCAGTGCTGGCACCCGACCCGGTGTTGTACCTGGATCATCGCCAGGGGACATCGCCCGAAGAGCCGCCGGGCCGCGGTCCGGTCGAGTCCCTGCAGGATGTCTACGCCTTCGATCCCGTTCCCGCAGCGCTGCTGGCGGACCGGGAGCACCTGCTCGGCGTGCAGGCGAGCCTGTGGACCGAGCATGTGCGCACCGAAGAGCGCGCCGCCTACATGACCTGGCCGCGGGCGGCAGCGCTTGCCGAGCTCGCCTGGTCGCCGCCCGGGCGCATCGCGTGGGACGACTTTCTGCAGCGCTTGCCGGCGGAGTTTGAACGCTACCGGATGCTCGGAGTTTCTTTTTCAGAGGATGTGTTTGCACCGCCGCGCAACCTTGGGCCCTTCGACCGGCACATGAGTCAGGACCTGAGGAGTTGCAGCAACAAGCTGGGGCTGAACCTGGAGGACGATGCGCCCGTGAACGGCAGGCGTGCCGTGTTTCTTATCGACATCATGAACCCGTGCTGGATACTGCCCGCGGCCGATCTGTCGCAGGCGTCCGGCCTTACCGTGGCGGTCGGGCAGCTGCCGTTCAACTTCCAGATCGGCAAGGACGTTGAGTCCATCCATCTGAATCCCGCCCACAGCGCCGCGGGTGAGCTTGAAGTGCGCGTGGATCAGTGCGAGGGCGCGCCACTGGTGGTGTTACCGCTCGCAAGCGCCGTGGACAACGATGCCGTGACGGTGCTGCCTGCGGTCTCGCTACCGCACCTGACAGGGACGCATCAGCTGTGTTTCAAATTCGCGCAGCATGGGATTGATCCCATGTGGGCGATCGACTGGGTGCAGCTGTCGCAATGAGCGGCGCAGCTACAGGCGGCTCGATCACGCTGCTGGCGCCGCTCGCCGGCTGGAGCACGCCGCTGGATGAGGCGCCGGACGAGGTGTTTGCCACGCGCATGCTCGGGGATGGTGTCGCCATCGACCCGACGGCAGGCACGCTGTACGCGCCGTGCGACGGCGAACTGCTCGTCGTCGCGGCATCCCGCCACGCGGTCACCGTGCGCACCCAGGAGGGTTGCGAGGTGCTGCTGCACGTCGGCATCGACACGGTGGGGCTCGCAGGGGACGGATTTCAGGTACACGCAGCACAGGGCAGTCAGGTGCGCGCCGGGGATGCGCTCCTGAGTTTCGATCTGGATCTGCTGGCGCAGCGCGCCAAGAGCCTCCTCACGCCCGTGATTGTCACGGCCGACCACGGCTTTCGCGTGCTGCGGCAGACGCTGGATCGCGCCGTCGCCGTCGGGGACTTCCTCATGGAAATCGGTGTCGTGAGCGGCGCAGCGGCTGTGCCGGCCGCGGCGTCCTTCACCGCGGCTGCCGCGAGCACTTGCGCGCCGGTGCTGACNNGAGATCCACGCTTCAGGTCCGGATGCGAGCCAAGCGGCGGGGGCGCTCGCGGCGGTGTTGGCCACGGCGGGGGACATGCCCGGCGCTGCAATCGCGGCGCAACGCGCGCCGGTTGCGCCCACGCCAGTCAGCACGGCCGCGCCGGCAACAGCCGACAGGCTGCCCGGGGTGGTCGCAAGTCCGGGAGTTGCAGTCGGGGAGGCGTGCCAGCTGCGCCGTCTGGAGCCTGAGGTTCGTGAAACGGGCGCGGATATAAACACCGAAACCGCCGCGCTGGAACGCGCACGCGCCGCGGTGCGTGCGCGTCTGGAGCGCGCGGCGCACGCGCCAGCGGCGGCCGGCCATGAGGCGGCGCGTGAGATCGCGGCGGCGCACCTCGAACTGCTCGAGGATCCCGAGCTCCTCAGTGGTGCGCACTCGCTCTTGAGCCAGGGAAAGAGCGCCGGCTTCGCGTGGCGCTCGCCGCTGCGCGCCGCCGCCGACACACTGCGGCAACTGCCCGATCCGCGCCTGCGAGAGCGCGCCGACGACCTCACGGATCTTGAGTCGCAGGTGCTTCTGGCACTGGCGGGCGGGGCTGGGACCGGCGGCCCGGCGCTGCCGGCACACGCCATTGTCATCGCGCAGGAGCTGCTGCCCTCGCAGCTGGTGGCGCTCGACGCCTCGCGGATTGCGGGCATCGCGCTTGCTGCCGGCGGCGCGACCTCGCACGTGGCGATCATCGCCGCCGCGAAGGGGATTCCAACCCTGGTGGCTCTGGGACCTTCGGTATTGGCAGTGCCGGATGGGACGCCGGTGGTGCTCGACGCGGGGCGCGGCCTGCTGGAGATCGCCCCGGCGCCCGAGCGACTCGCGCGCGCGCGCGCGGCCGTTGCGGCGCTGGCTGCCAGCCGCGTGGGCGAACTGGCCGCGGCGCAGCACGAGTGCCGCACCGCGGACGGCATCCGCATCGAGGTGCTCGCCAATATCGGCTCGCTTGCGGAGGTTGACGCGGCGGTGAAGAACGGCGCGGAAGGCTGCGGCCTGCTGCGCACCGAGTTTCTGTTTCTCGATCGGCAATCCCCGCCCAGTGAAGCCGAACAGAGCGCCGCCTACGCGGCGATCGCTGCGGCGCTCGGCTCGCGGCCGCTCACCATTCGCACCCTCGATGCGGGCGGCGACAAGCCGATCGCCTACCTGCCGCTGCCGCCCGAGGAGAACCCGGCGCTCGGACTGCGCGGCGTGCGCACCGGGCTTGCCTACCCGCAGCTGCTGCGCACCCAGCTGCGCGCGGTGCTCGCGTTGGGGGAGCGCTCGCGCTGCCGCCTGTTGCTGCCCATGATCACCGACACGAGTGATCTCCTCGCGGTGCGGGCGGTGCTTGATGAGGTGCGCCGGGAACTTGGCGGTGCGGACATCAAGGTCGGCGTGATGATCGAGACGCCGGCCTCGGCGCTGCTCGCCGAGTCCCTGGCCGAAGCGGCGGACTTCCTTTCCATCGGCACCAATGACCTGACCCAGTACACCCTCGCCATGGATCGCGGGCACCCGCAGCTGGCGGCGCGCCTCGACGCACTGCACCCGGCGGTGCTGCGTCTCATCGCACGCACGGCGGCGGCGGCACGCGCGCGCGGCCGCCATTGCGCGGTGTGCGGGGGCCTGGCATCCGAGCCGCTGGCCGCGCCGTTGCTGGTGGGTCTGGGTGTGAACGAGCTGTCCGCCGTACCAGCGGTGATCCCCCGGCTGAAAGCGCGCATCGGCGCCGTCGCCATGGCCGAATGCCGTGAAATTGCGCGGCAGGCGCTGCAGGCCGACAGCGCGGCTGCGGTGCGCGAGTTGCTCGTGCGCGAGCTGGCACGCACGGGGGTGATCCCATGATGAAGGGTCTGCTGCCGGGCCTGCAGAAGGTGGGTGGGGCGCTCATGCTGCCCATCGCGGTGCTGCCCATCGCCGGGCTGCTGATGCGGCTCGGCCAGCCGGACCTGTTCGACTCCGCCTCGATGGCCGCCGCGGGCCTGGCGATTTTCTCCAACCTCGGCCTGCTGTTCGCGATCGGTGTCGCGGTGGGCCTGGCGCGTGAGAATCATGGCGCCGCGGGGCTCGCCAGTGTGGTCGCATATCTGGTCGCCACCAAGGGCGCGGAAGTGCTGATCGCGGTGCCGCCAGCGGCGCTGGCTGAGCTGAGCGGCCGGGCGCGCGAACTTGCGATCGCCGCCTACAAGGCCCAGGAACTCGGCAAGCTCAGCGTGCCGGTCGGAATTCTCTCGGGACTGATCGCCGGCGCACTCTACAACCGCTTTTACAACATCAATCTGCCGAGCTACCTGAGCTTTTTCGGCGGACGGCGTTTCGTGCCGATCGTGAGCGGCCTGGCTGGCCTCGTGCTGGCGGCGGCATTTGGCACGCAGTGGCAACACCTCGAGCACGGTATGGATGCCCTGAGCCACTGGGTGTTGAACGCCGGCGCCTTTGGCCTGTTCGCTTACGGGGTGCTCAACCGCGTGCTCATCGTCACGGGGCTGCATCACATCATCAACAACATCGCCTGGTTCCTGCTTGGGGACTATCACGGCGTCACCGGCGATCTGAAGCGATTCTTCGCCGGCGATCCGAATGCCGGCGCGTTCATGTCGGGCTTCTTCCCGGTGATGATGTTCGGGCTGCCGGCAGCCTGCCTTGCCATGTATCACACGGCGCTCCCCGAGCGGCGACGACTGGTGGCGGGGCTGCTCGGTTCGATCGCGCTGACCTCGCTCCTCACCGGTGTCACCGAGCCGATCGAGTTCACGTTTATTTTTCTCGCGCCGGTGCTGTACGCCGTGCACGCGGTCCTGACGGGCATCGCCTTTGTGGTCATGAACGCCCTGCACGTGCGGCTCGGTTTTGGCTTCTCGGCGGGTCTCTTCGACTATGTGCTGAACTTCAACCGCGCCACGCGGCCGCTGTGGCTTTTGCCCGTGGGTGTCGGATATTTCGCCCTGTACTACACCCTGTTTCGCTTTGTCATCGTCCGCTTTGACCTGAAGACCCCGGGACGGGACCGTACCCAAAGCACCTCGCCGGCTCCCGTATCCCGCGCCGGCCCTGGGCGCCGCGCGAGTGAATGGCTTGCCGCGCTCGGCGGGCCCGCGAATCTGCAATCGGTGGATGCCTGCACGACACGCCTGCGCCTCACGGTTGGCAGTCAGGCCGCGGTGGATGTCGCGGCGCTGACGCAGCTCGGTTCACGGGGTCTGGTTCGCCCCTCGGCGAATGCTCTGCAGGTGGTCGTGGGCACCATGGCGGACCAGCTGGCAGGGGAAATACGGGAGGCCATGCGTGGGGCCGGGCCTTCCCTTGGCCCAGCGGCGGTTACAATTGGTAACAATTATCCCGATGACGGTGCGCTCCTGGCCGCCCTCGGCGGCCCCCGTAACGTGCTGATGGCGCAGGCCTTGGCCGGGCGCGTGCGGATAGGCGTGGCGGACCGGGCACAGGTGGATTTTAAGGCCATTTCGCAGCTCGGACTGCGGGGTGTGACCTCACCCCACGCGGGCTGCGTGCACCTGCTCACGGGAGCGGCGCTGAGTGCAGCGGTCGCTGCCGCACTGACGCAGGCAATTTCCTAGCAGAAAGGCTCGAAATATGAGGCGGTTGCTGCTGCAGCGCGGGTGTGGGGAATTTCTTTTGGTGCCGGTTTCGGCGTAGCATTGTTCAGCTGGCAGAATAGAACAATAAAGATTCAGAGGAACATGAAATGCTCATTCTCACGCGACGTGTCGGTGAGACGGTGATGATTGGCGATGACGTCACCATCACGGTTCTGGGGGTTAAAGGAAATCAGGTACGCGTCGGCATTAATGCCCCGAAAAATGTCGCCGTGCATCGGGAAGAGATCTACGAGCGCATCAAGCGCGAGCAACAGCCGGATCGCGACGAGGCACCGGATACACCGGGCACGTCGCAGACGGCTGCGGAACGTGCTCCCGCCTGAGGCTTGAGAGATCTTGTGATGCGGCGGGGATCGCCGTATCACCGCCGGCTCGGAACCAACTCGTTCGCGAGCGACTGCACTTCGGCGAGGCGCACCGTGAGCGCTGACGCTTCGATGTCGAGGGCCAGCAGCCGGTCGCTGGTGGCGAACGGTACCTTCAGCCGCAGCGCACCGTGGGCGCTTTGCAGACGCGGCGAGCTCTTCAGCGGCAGGCGCAGATCCAGCCCCTGACAGGCGGCGAGAAATTCCACGGCGATGATGTTGAGCGCGTTGCCAGTCATGCTGAGGAGGCGTCGCGCACCGTGCGTGGCCATGCTGACGTGGTCTTCCTGGTTCGCGGATGTCGGAATGCTGTCAACGCTCGCCGGGTGACACAGCATGCGGTTCTCCGCCACCAGCGCCGCGGCGGTCACCTGCGCCATCATGAAGCCGGAGTTCACGCCGCTGTCGGGAGCGAGAAAGGGCGGCAGACCGCTCATCTTCGGATCCACCAGCAGCGCCACGCGCCGCTCCGCAATCGAACCAACCTCGGCGCACGCCAGCGCCAGGATGTCGGCGGCGAACGCCACCGGCTCGGCATGGAAGTTTCCGCCAGACAGCACCTCGGCGGTATCCGGAAAGATGAGCGGATTGTCGGTGACCGCGTTGGCTTCGGTGCTTAAGGTCGCCGCCTGCTGCGTCATCAGATCCAGGCACGCGCCCATCACTTGCGGCTGGCAGCGCAACGAGTAGGGGTCCTGCACGCGCTCACAGGTGCGGTGCGACTCGCGGATCTGACTGCCGGCGAGCAGCTCCCGGTACACCTGCGCCACGCGCGCCTGGCCGTCGTGGCCACGCAGGTGGTGAATGCGCGCATCGAAGGGAGCGTCGCTGCCTTGCAGGGCATCGAGGCTCAGCGCGCCGCTCACCACCGCGGCCGAGAACACGGTTTCGAGTTCAAAGAGCCCGGCGAGCGCGAGCGCCGTCGACACCTGCGTGCCGTTGAGGAGTGCAAGGCCTTCCTTGGGACCGAGGTTCAGCGGTGCCAGACCCTCCTGCGCCAGCGCTTCCGCCGCGGGCAGTACCTCGCCGTGGCGGCGGATGGTGCCGAGGCCGAGCACGCTCAAGGAAAGGTGCGCGAGCGGCGCGAGATCCCCACTCGCGCCGACCGAGCCCTGCGCGGGTACGCAGGGGTAGAGGCCGGCGTTGATCAGCCGCTCAAGAAAGCGCGCCAGTTCCTCGCTGATGCCGGAGAACCCCTGCAGCAGACTCGCGAGCTTCAGCACCAGCACCAGGCGCACGATCGAGTCATCGAGCAGCGGGCCGACCCCGGCGCTGTGGGAAAGAATGATGTTGCGTTGCAGGAGCGCGCGCTGCGCCGTGGGGATGCGCGTCTGCGCGAGCAGGCCAAAGCCGGTGTTGATGCCGTAGGCGGGCGCCTCCGCCGCGGCAAGACGCGCGGTCACCGCGTGCGCCTCGTGTACCGCGCCCAGGGCGCCGGCATCGATCTGCACGGCGAGCGGTCCCTCGTACACCCGCCGCAGGTCGGCCAGATGCAGCGCCCGTACGCCTAGTTTCAGGGGTTCGTGTTCGGCCATCGCTGCACCTCTGCCGCGCGGATGACACTGCGGCGGGGATTAAATCCGATCCAGTAACCAAGCTCCTCGGGGGAGCGCACGTTCCACACTACGAAATCCGCCGCCTGGCCGGCGGCGAGCGAGCCGCGCTCGGCGCCCAGGCCAAGCGCCTGCGCCGCGTGGCGCGTTACCCCGAGCAGCGCCTCCTCGCTCGTCAGTCCAAAAAGACGCGTCGCCATGCTCATCGCCAGGAGCAGCGATGTCCCGGGCGCGGACCCGGGGTTGCAGTCACTCGCCACGGCGAGCGCGGTGTTGGCTGCGCGCAGGGCCTGGATGGGCGGTCGCTGGCTGTCGCCAAGACAGTAGAAAGCCACCGGCAGCAGCACCGCGACACTGCCGGCAGCGGCCAGCGCCGCCGCCTCCGCAGCGCCGGCATATTCCAGATGATCACTCGAGAGCGCCCGGTGTCGCGCCGCCAGGAGCGACGCACCCTGGTTGCTCAACTGCTCCGCGTGCGCCTTGACCGGCAGTCCGAGTGCGCCCGCCGCCACGAACAGGCGCTGCGCCTGATCGACGCTGAAGGCGATGCGCTCGCAGAACACATCCACGGCATCCACGAGCCCTTCGGCTTTAAGCGCCGGCAGCCACTCGCGGACGATGTCGTCAATGTAGGCGTCGGGGCGGCCGGCGTACTCCGGAGGCAGGGTGTGTGCCGCGAGCAGGGTGGTGCGCACGGTCACGGGAAAGGCGCGCCCCAGCTCGCGCGCGACCCGCAGCATCTTGGCCTCGTCCGCAAGCGTCAGCCCATAACCTGACTTGATCTCGATGGTCGTGACGCCCTCAGCCAGGAGCGCCGCGAGGCGCGGCGCACTTTCATCGAAGAGCTGCGCCGCACTCGCCGCGCGCACCGCGCGCATGGTGGCAAGAATCCCGCCGCCACTGCGCGCGATCTCCTCGTACGAGCGGCCCCGCAGCCGCTGCGCGTACTCCGCGGCGCGCGTGCCGGCGAACACCAGGTGCGTGTGGCAATCGATGAGCCCCGGGGTGACCCAGGCGCCCTCCAGATCGTGCACTTGCGCTGGTGCAAGCGCCGCGGCCGCTGCCGGCAGTGCCGCTTCATCCCCGACCCATTCGATGCGCGCGCCGCGTGTCAGGAGCGCCCCGCGCTCGAGGCAGCGCGCGCGCTCATCACAGGTCGCGAGCTTCGCGTTACGCCACAGTTTCAGCGGCTCAGGCATCACAGGAACGGCAGGTTGAGGTGCTGCTGGCGCGCGCAGGCGATCGCCTCCTCGTAACCGGCATCCGCGTGCCGCATGACCCCGGTGGCCGGATCATTCCACAGCACCCGTTCGATGCGCCGCGCAGCCGCGCTCGTGCCGTCGCACACAATGACGAGCCCGGCGTGCTGCGAGTAGCCCATGCCAACGCCGCCGCCGTGATGTATCGAGACCCAGGTGGCGCCGCTCGCGGTATTCAGCAGCGCATTGAGCAGCGGCCAGTCGGCGACCGCATCCGAACCATCGCGCATGGCTTCGGTCTCGCGGTTGGGGCTGGCGACGGATCCGGAGTCGAGGTGATCGCGGCCGATGACGATCGGCGCCTTGAGCTCCCCGCTCGCCACCATGGCGTTGAACGCCAGTCCCAGCCGGTGCCGGTCGCCGAGTCCGACCCAGCAGATGCGCGCCGGCAGCCCCTGGAACTGGATGCGCTCGCGCGCCATGTCGAGCCAGTGGTGCAGGTGGGTGTCCTCGGGAAGCAGCTCACGCACTTTCTCGTCGGTGCGGGCGATGTCCTGCGGGTCGCCGGACAGCGCGGCCCAGCGAAAAGGTCCCACGCCGCGGCAGAACAGTGGCCGTACGTAGGCGGGCACGAACCCCGGGAAGGCGAAGGCGTCCTTTACTCCGGCATCGAAGGCGACCTGACGCAGGTTGTTGCCGTAGTCGAACAC
>PLEC01000115.1 GCA_003136935.1 Gammaproteobacteria bacterium | reverse complement strand
GCACCTTGCCGCGCGGCCAGAACGAGCGGCGGTTGTCGAGCCCGGGGTCGCTGTCCGCCTCGTACATCCAGTTGTAACGCGGGTCGTTGAAGGTGCGGGCGTAGCCGATCGGCACCCGCAGCCACGGCGAGCGATCCGCGCCGCCAGCCTCGAGCAGCAACACGCGCAGGCGCCCGTCGGCCGTCAGGCGGTTCGCGAGCACGCAGCCCGCNNGCCGACAGCCGGTTCGCCAGCACGCATCCGGCCGAGCCCGCGCCGACGATGATGTAGTCATACTCGTTCATCTGTGATAGGTAGGCTCGCCATGAAGCTCACCGACATCAAGACCTTCATCGCGGGCAATCCGCAGCCGGGTAACGGCGGGCGCTACTTCGTGTTCGTGAAGCTCACCACCGACGGCAACGTGCACGGTGTCGGTGAAGCCTACTGCGTGCCGTTTCATCCCGAGGTCGTCACGCGCATGCTCGTGGATGTCTTCGGACGCTACCTCGCTGGCGAGGATCCGCACAACATCGAGACTATGTGGCGGCGCGTGTACTCGGCCGGCTACACGCAGCATCCGGACCTCACGCTCATGGCGGTGCTGTCGGCGCTCGAGATGGCCTGCTGGGACATCATCGGCAAGGAGGCCGGGCAGCCGGTCTACAACCTGCTCGGCGGCCGGGTGCACGAGCGGTTGCGCACCTACACTTACATCTACGCGCGCCCCGGTGACAAGAGCGACGTGTACCAGGATCCTGACCTCGCGGCCGAGCGTGCCGCGGAGTACGTCGCGCAGGGATTCACGGCGCTGAAGTTCGATCCGGCCGGCCCCTATACCGCCTTCGACGGGCGACAGCTGTCGCTCGAGGCGCTGGCGCTGTGCGAGCGCTTCATGCGACAACTGCGCGCCGCGGTCGGTACGCGTGCGGATCTGCTGTTCGGCACCCACGGACAGATGACCGCGGCGGGCGCGATTCGCCTCGCACGCCGGCTCGAGCCCTACGATCCCTTGTGGTTCGAGGAGCCGGTGCCACCGGATGCGCCCGAGGAAATGGCGCGGGTGGCGGCGGCCACCTCGATTCCGATCGCCGCGGGCGAGCGCCTCACGACCAAGTACGATTTCGCGCGGCTGCTGCGCGCGGGTGGCGCGGCCATCCTGCAGATGAATCTCGGACGGGTCGGCGGCATCCTGGAGGCGAAGAAGATCGCGGCGCTCGCCGAGGTGCAGCACGTGCAGCTGGCACCGCACCTGTACTGCGGTCCGGTGGTGGGCGCCGCCAACATCCAGCTCTCCACCTGCAGCCCGAACTTCCTGATCCTCGAGGGCATCGAGCGCTGGCAGGGCTTTCATGCGCAGGTGCTCGTCAAGCCCATCCGCTGGGAGGCTGGGTACGTGATCCCGCCGACCGAGCCCGGGCTCGGCGTCGAGCTAAACGAAGCAGTCATCGCGCAGCACCCGTACACCGGCCGCATGCTGCACCTGGAGATGGCCGGCAAACCTCAGCTCTAGTCCATCGGCCGAAATCGCAGGAAGCGCTGCTTCGATTGCTGAAAGCGGCCTGCGGCCCTTTCAGCCCGCGGGCAAGAGGCGCGACTCTTGCCCGCTCGGCGGACAGCGGTTCCGTTTCTGCGGCCGTGACCATTCGGGCGGCTACAGCGCGAGGGCCGCGCGCAGGCGCTCCGCGTACCAGGTGTGGAAGAGCTGCACCATGTACTCGCTGGCCGCGATCGGTCCGGGCAGGTACGCCGGGCTCGCGACTCCCCGCTGCGTCTCGGCGACGAACTCGGCGTCCTGGCGGTTGGTGGCGTTCCAGACGCTGGTGAGCTTCTCCAGCTCGTAGTCGCGCCCTTCCTCGGCCTGCGCGTGCACCAGCCACGTGCAGCGCACCAGTGTGCGTCCGCGTTCCAGCGGCAGCGTGGCGAAGCTGAGGATGTGATCCGAGAGGAAATGAAACCAGGCGTTCGGCTGGGTGTGATAGTGCAGCGTGCCGAGACGTGGCTCGGTGAGATCGCCGAGCAGGCGCCGCGAGGCGACGCGCGTGTCCGGTGTCATCGACTCGCCGGCGCCGTCCAGCACCAGTCGTTCGGTGCGAAAGGCCGTCGGCCGTCCGGCCAGCTCCTCGATCACCTGCCAGGGGAGCGCGGCCCGCGTCCAGATGGCCTCGGCTTCGCGCTGCGCCGCGCGGAAGCGCTGGTAGTGGGCGCGATCGGCCGCGGACATGCTCGCCTCGTCGATCTCGCCGAAGAAATCAAACAGTGAGCACAAGAGCTCCGGGTGGCCCTCGCAGTGGAAGCATTCACGGTTGTTCTCGATGGTGAGCTTCCAGTTGCCGTCCTCGATGATGTCGACCTGCCTGGCGACCTTGGCGCGCGCCAGGCCGTGCGGCGCAAGGTAGGGTGTCATGCTCCGCGCCATGTTGTCGAAGTCATCCGGCGGCTCATCGGCGAGGCACACGAAGATGAGCCCGGCGAGCGTCTTCACGTGCACGCTCGCGAGCGGACGCTGCACCTCGGGGGACTCGCCGGTGGCCCCACAGCGCAGCACCCGCCCCGTCAGGTCGTAGGTCCAGCGGTGATACGGACACTGCAGCGTGGCGCCGGCGATCCCGCTGTCCTGCTGCAGAATGCGCGAGCCGCGGTGCCGGCAGGTGTTGTGGAAGGCCGCGATCGAGCCATCGTCCCGTCGCAGCAGGAAGATCGGCCACGGTCCGATCTGGTAGGTGCGGTAGTCACCACCCTCGGGGATCTCGGGCTCCGAGGCGAGGAACAGCCAGTGGCGGCCGAACAGGTATTCCATCTCGGCCGCATACAGCGTGTCGTCGGTGAAGAACGGGCCGGGCAGCGCGATCCCGGGCCGGTATGTATCGAGCAGCGCGCCGAGGTGGCGCCGCACGCCCTCCGGCGCCTGGCGCGTGTGCGCCGCGTTGCTGGCCGCCGCCGGGCGCGAGGTGTTCACGCGTACGCCGTCCATATGGTTTTCACGTCACAGTACTTGTCGATGGCGTGCGGGGAGCGGTGGAAGCTGATGTCCTCGAATACCCGGCCGTCGCGGGCGGCCACGGGCCGGCCGGCGATGAAGGCGCGCCCCTCGGGCTTAAGGCTCGCCGCGAGGCGCTCCCAGGCGCCGCGGTCGCGCGGGGCTAAGGTACTCATGCAGTCAAGCTTCCACAGTCACGCCGGCAATCACAGCCTAGAAATTGAATAGGGTTATCGAAAAGAGGCATCACACTGCGCGGTGCCCTCATTAGAATGTAGCGCGCCTTGCACCGCCGCTCATAGTCCAAATGCGACCTGGAGAATCACCGATGGCATCGCCCGCTAAGAAAAAAACGAAGTCCGACAAACCTGGCAAAGGGCGGAAATCCGGCCACGCCCGGCGGACGGCCGCTCCCGCCGGTCGCGCCACGCCCGCCCGTGCGGGCGCCGAGCGCGATCTCATGGCGCGCCTTGCCCAAGGGGCGGTGGTGTGCGCGGAAGGGTATGTCTTCGAGCTCGAGCGCCGCGGCTACCTGCAGGCCGGCGCGTTCGTTCCCGAAGTGCTGTTCGAGCACCCCGAGGTGGTCGAGCAGCTGCACCTGGATTTCGTGCGTGCGGGCTCCGATGTCACTCAGGCGCTCACCTACTACGTGCACCGCGAAAAGCTGCGCGTCATTGGACGCGAGAAGGACCTGGTGCCCATGAATCGCGCCGCGCTCAACATCGCCAGGCGCGTCGCACGGCGCACCGGCACGCTGTTCGCCGGCGACCTGTGCAACACCAACATCTACGATCCGGCCGACAAGGCCTCGCTGCGGGAGGTGGAGCGGATTTTCGCCGAGCAGGTGGGCTGGGCGGTGGAGGCGGGCGTCGATTACTTCGTCGCGGAGACCATCGCCTGGGCCGGCGAGGCGCTGATGGCGCTCGCGGCGATCCGCAAGTACTCGAAGGTGCCGGCCGTGGTGACCCTGGGGATGCACCAGGAGGGACTGACGCGCGAGGGCCTCACCCCTGCCGAGGCGTGCCGGCGCCTGGAGGGCGCCGGCGCTGACGTGGTGGGGCTCAACTGCCACCGCGGACCGGCGACCATGATGCCGCTCCTCAAGGAGATCCGCGCCGCCGTGAAGTGTCACGTCGCGGCGCTGCCGGTGCCGTATCGCACCACCCCGGGCCAGCCGTCCTTCATGGCGCTCACCGATCCGTGCTGCGGCGACCGGCGGGCCTTCCCCGTGGGACTCGACCCGTTCGTGGCCACGCGCTCGGAGATCTTCGATTTCGGTCGCGAGGCCTACGGGCTCGGGATCCGCTACCTCGGGGTGTGCTGCGGCGCCGGGCCGCATCACATCCGCGCGCTGGCCGAGAGTCTCGGGCGGCACCCGCCCGCGAGCCGCTACAGCGTCGACATGTCCAAGCACGCGTATTTCGGTACCGACAAGAAGATCCGCAAGATCCAGACCGACTACCAGGACAAGGCCTGAATGCCGCGCGTCGCGGAGATCGCCGCCCGGCGCAAGGCGGCCGCGGTCGTTATCATCGCCAGACACGGCCGGGTCGTCTGGCGCAAGGCCTACGGCTACGCCGATGTCGCGGTGTCCAACGAATGAGCACGCGCGCGGTACCTGCGGGGCGCAGAGCGCTGACCCGCGAGCAGCGGACGTGAAGAGCGCGACGCGGGTGGTGGTCATCGGCGGCGGAGTCGTAGGCGCCAGCGTCCTCTACCATCTGACGAAGGCCGGCTGGAAAGATGCGCTGCTGATCGAGCGCGGCGAGCTCACCTGCGGCTCGACCTGGCACGCCGCGGGCGGCATGCACACCGTAAACGGCGATCCGAACGTCGCGAAGCTGCAGCAGTACACCATCAATCTGTACAAGGAACTGGAGCAGCTCACCGGGCAGTCCTGCGGCATGCACCTGACGGGGGGCATCATGCTCGCCGGTACCCGCGAGCGCCTCGACTGGCTGAAGATGGCCAAGGCGCGCGGCCGTTACCTCGGCATGGAGCTCGAACTCATCACGGTCGACGAGGCGGCGAAACTCTTTCCCCTCATGGACAAGCGCCACTTCACGGGCGCTCTGTTCGATCCGATCGAAGGCCACGTGGATCCGTGGGGCGTGACCCAGGCGTATGCCAAGGCGGCGCAGAGCGCCGGCGCAGAGGTGGTACGGCATACGCGCGTGGTGGACCTCAAGGCGCGCAGCGACGGCTCGTGGGATGTGATCACCGAAGCCGGTAACGTGCATGCCGAGCACGTGGTGAATGCCGGCGGACTGTGGGCGCGCGAGGTCGGACGCATGGTCGGGCTCGAGCTGCCGATCCTTGCCATGGAGCATCAGTACCTCATCACCGAGGACATTGCGGCCCTGAAGGGGCACAAAGAGCAGCTGCACTGCATCGACTTCGAGGGCGAGATCTATCTCCGCCAGGAACGTGGCGGCATGCTGCTCGGCACCTACGAGCGCGCCGGCGTGCCGTGGTCACCCGTGACGACGCCATGGGACTTCCAGCAGAGTCTGCTGCCGAATGACCTCGAGCGCATCGCACCGAGCCTCGAGGTCGGCTTCGAGCACTTCCCGGCACTCGGCGAAGCCGGGATCCGCAAGGTGGTGAACGGCCCTTTCACCTTCGCTCCGGACGGCAACCCGCTGATCGGGCCGGTGCGGGGTCTGAGGAACTTCTGGGTGGCGTGCGGGGTCATGGCCGGCTTCAGTCAGGGCGGCGGCGTCGGGCTTGCGCTCGCGCAGTGGATGGTCGAGGGTGATCCGGGCGCCGACGTGTGGGCCATGGACGTGGCGCGTTATGGCGACTGGGCGACGCGCGCCTACACCAACGCCAAGGTGCGCGAGAACTACTCGCGCCGCTTTCGCATCCGCTTTCCGAACGAGGAGTTGCCGGCGGCACGGCCGCTGCGCACCACGCCGGTGTACGAGCGCCTCGAGGCGGCGCACGCGGTGTTCGGCGACTACTGCGCGCTGGAGCACGCGCTGTGGTTCGCTCCCTCGGCGGCCGAGGCTACCGAAGACATCACTTTCCACCGCTCCAATGCGCACGCGCACGTCGGCACGGAGTGCCGCGCGGTGGCCGAGGCAGTCGGGCTGCTGGAGATTTCCAACTACGGCAAGTTCGAGGTCACGGGCGCCGGCGCCGAAGCCTGGCTGTCGCACATCATGGCCAACCGCGTGCCTAAGGCCGGCCGCATTGCCCTCACGCCGATGTTGAACGAGCGCGGCAAGCTGATCGGCGA
>PLEC01000030.1 GCA_003136935.1 Gammaproteobacteria bacterium | reverse complement strand
ATGGCGGAACGGAGTCCTGAGCGTTGACGGCGATATTCATGAAAAACGAGGGAGGGCCAGGGCCCTCCCTCGATTCTGGCCGTGCAGACCCCTCAGATCACCACGTGAGCTGCCCCGTCAGCTTGAGCGTGCGCGGGAAACCCACGATGGGGCCTGTACCGTCGTAATGCGGTTGCGGGATGGGCTGACCGTACGCCGGGGACCAGACGGCCGCGTTCGGATCGTAGTTGGAGTAGTTGAATATATTCAGCAAATCCAGGCGAACCGTGCCCGTCATCTCCCGGTAGAGGTTGAATTTCTTCGCCAGCGACAAGTCGACGTCCCGGTAGCCGATGGAGTTCGGAATCCTGACGCCGATCGGAGTCGCACCACCGCCGTACGCGTTGCAGTAGGCGGTTGCCGGCGGGGTGGCAGTGGGGCATGGCAGCCCGAGGATCAAGTCAATGTTGGTCGCCGACGAAATCTCGCCTTTGCCCGAGAGCTTCAGGCCCCAGGGCAAATCGTAGCTGCCCGTGGCCACGAGGCGATGCTTCGGCACTGCTGTGGTCGGCAGCATCGGGTAATCCTTCGGGTTGGGCAGATCGAACAGATAGCCATTCGGATTGCCCGCATACGGATTCAGCGGGCCGGCGACGTTGTTCTGGTAGGCGTTCGAGTACGTGTAGGCGAACGATGTGCTCCAGCCGGAAGCCGGCGTGTACGCCTTGTTGAGCGACACTATGACCTGCTGATTCTGATCCTTGCCGGCGTTGTCCCAGAGGATGAGCGACCCGTACCCGACAGGCCCGGAGGCGCCCCACGGGGCCCCCTGATTGCTGTAGTAGGACCCGTCCGGGTAGCGGTTCCCCAGATGACCGACCAGGGCGTCGTAGCTCTTGATCTCCGAGATCGTCAGTGCCCCATCCCAATCATTGAGGCGCGTGCGGAACCCGATGCTGAACTGATCGGAATACGGCGTCTTGATGTTGTTGTTGATCATGTCCACCTCATGCGATGAGGTGGCCACCGGAATGCCCGCGAGCCCCGCCGCCGTCAGATAGGCGGGATTCCAGGCGTAGCAGTGGGCGCTCGGATTCACATTGGCGGCCGTCGCGCAGGGACCGAAGGAATCGTTGGTGAACGGCGTCGGGAAGTAGATCTGCGGGTTGTTGTACAGACCCACCTTGGTCGTCTCGTACGACAGCGTGTTGAAGAGGTTCCGGTCGAATGACCGGCCATAGCCGCCGAAAACCACGTACTGCTGATCCGCCTTGATGTCGTACGCGAATCCCAGGCGCGGTGCGATGTTATTCGGCGGTTTGCGATTCGAGCCGTTGCCGATGTAGTCGTTGATGTTGGTCGACGGGTCCCCAGGGAACGACTTGGCCAGCAGCTGCGCATAGGTCAGGTTCGGGCTGTAATTCGGCAGGACTCCGGGTGAGTTCAGCGCCTGGACCACAGCCGCCGGGGTCACATAATTATCGAACAGCGGTACTTTCTCGTAGTCCCAGCGTACGCCGAGATTCAGCGTGAGGTTGCGGTTCACCGCCCAGTCGTCCTGGAGGTACAGGCTGAACTGCTGGTCCTTCGACTCGACGCTCGGGGCGCCGGACCCGGCGAAGCTGACCGGGAACTGCACCTCGTACGGGTTCGGATAGATACCGGCGCCCGAGACCGCCTCGGAGTAGACCGCATCGGCCAGACTCAGCGTACCCGCCTCCGCGACCAGGTCGATGGACTGGAAGACGGCGCCCGCCTTGATCGTGTGGTCGGTGAAGTTGGTAAAGGTCAGGTCATCCTGAACCCCGGTGCCCGACTGGGCGTAGCGGAATCCCACGCCCGCACCAGGGCCACCGACGTTGATGATGGGATCGTTGTTGGTGTTGCCCGCAACCGGGTAATAGAAGTAATCGAATTGCGGGCTCGGCGCGGCGTTGGTGTTGGACGTGGTGCTCTGGTGCGTGACCCGCACCTCATTCAGCATCCCCTGCCAGCTATGCGTCCACAGCAGCATGTAACGGGTGTCGTCGTTCTTGTAGTGCGACGCCGCGCTGGCTGCCGTCTGGCCGACCGCTCCCTGCAGCGAACGCTCGTCGCGGAGC
Organism: Gammaproteobacteria bacterium; assembly: GCA_003136935.1. GTDB lineage: Bacteria > Pseudomonadota > Gammaproteobacteria > Steroidobacterales > Steroidobacteraceae > 13-2-20CM-66-19. Next base: position 20,703 of record PLEC01000030.1, on the reverse strand, counting down.
TTGGCGGTGAGCTCGAGGCGGTCGGCCTCCGTGGGCTCGTAGTCCAACTTGGCGAAACCCAGATCCTCCGAGAAGGGGTTGGTGGTGGGGCCGAACTGCGAGGCGACGCTGGCCGGAATCAATGGCGCGATCGTCCCCTCGGCGACGCCACCACCCGGATACACCACGTTCTGCTCCGACAGCGTCTTGCGCTCGAACGTGACGAAGAAATGCATCACGTCCGGAATGATCGGGCCGCCCTCGGAGGCGCCGAACTCCCAGCTGGGTGCGGGGGATTTCGGTTGGCCCAAGGAGAGCTCGGCGGGCGTGGCAGCGCGCATGTTCTGGTTGGTGAAGGTGACGAAGGACTCGCCCGCGAAAGTATTGGTGCCGGAGCGGGTCTGGGCCACGATGATCGCGCTGGCCGCGTCGCCGTACTCCGCCTTGTAGTTCGAGGTGATGACCTTGTATTGGTCGATGGCGAGCTGCGGGAAGGGATTGCCCGGGTCGCCGGCCTGCCCGGGACCCTCCTGTCCGGTGATACCGCCGAAGACGTAGTCCTTCTGGCTCACACCATCGATACTGACGTTGACATTGCTGGTGAGCTGGGCTCCACCGCGCAGGCTGGTGTTGCCCTGGCTGTCGACGCTGAACTGCATGCCTGGTACCTGGTTGGCAAACTCCAGGAAGTTACGCGTGTACTGGGGCAGGTTGTCGATGTCGTGCAGGGAAACGACCTGCCCGACTTCCGAGGTGATCGCTTCCTGATGGACGGAACGGGTACCGGTGATGGTGACCTGCTCCAGCAGGTCCAGTTGGGTGGTCGAGGCCACCTGCAGCGTGACCGGCTGCTCGGTTCCAGTGCCGGTAGTGACGGTGTAGTCGCCGGGCGGCAGTCCCGGGATCACATAGTGTCCGTCACCGCCCGCCGTGCCGTGACGCGTCAATCCGGTCGCCGTGTTGTGAACGGTCACCGTGGCGTTCGCTGTCGTATAGCCGGCCAGAGTGGCGTCGGCGGTCTGAGCGAAGACTGCGGACGGCGCCATGAGCGCCGCAGCCACCGCGGCGGCTACCGTCATGCGTCCCATCGGTGCCGGTGGTGATCCGAACATACGAACGCCACGGCGAATTCGCTGCTTGCTCATTGAGTACTCCGGGTGGGTGCATGCGTCGCGCGAAGCGGGCCGCGCGGGACAGATAAGGAAGCGGAGGCGCTGAAAAGCGGGGCAGGCGTGTCAGACGCGAACTGGCTGCCGGCATGCCCATAGAGCATGCGCAATCGCGCGGCAAGCGGTGTCTGCGTCTCCGGCGCAACTTCTGTGATGGTCGGCGCCATTTACCCCCCCGAGTATGCGTCTGCAAAAAAACGCTTACATACAGCGTGTAAGCGCTTTCTCAGCCACGCGATGGAGACTACTCTCTATCCGGGTAGGGTTGTCAAGACACTAAAGCGGCGGCGCGATGAACATCGGTTCGCACGCCCTGAGGCAATACGCAGAGCAAGCGTCGGGGCGCCGGGCACGGGACCTGCCGGCGGTGGCGACACTGGTCACGGATTCGCCCGGACGGGGATGTGAGGGCCGACGCGCTGGTCCGACCCGTCGGAATTACTCGCGTCGACTCGACGACGTCCGGGGCGTCCTCTGCGATCTACCGCGCCGTACGAACCGACACGAGCGCGACGTCTTGCGTACCCGAACTCGTGGCCGTGGCCACGGGATTTGTTGAAGCTCTCTCGCTCTCCGCCAATGGGCAGCTGCTTTGTTTTCACAAAATGGTGAATGGGACTTTGTCGTCTTAACGCTTTGGGCAATTCTCCCGGGATGCGCCGTGGTGGCGGAGCCGGTCCCAGCGAGGCCGTCGTGGGATCTCGAGCCACTTCTGTGGGACTTTGCGCACCTTTGTTGGGCTAGCCGCGTCGGTGGTATCGCGGTGTCCGCGGTCGATGATGGCAGCCGCGGCCGGGCTCATCCGCCGCTCAGCGCAGTTCCACCAGCACGAGTCCGTGAGTCGGGACATCCACTTCGAGCTTGCCGCCGTTCAGCACCACTCTTTTCGGCGGCGGCAGCCTGGCGGCCGCCCGCAGGGCGTCGAGTTGCTCGCGGCTCGGGGTCGGTGGACGTCCCATGGCGTCAAATGCCTTGATGACGTTGCCGTGATCGGCGTCGACGCGCCAGATCGAGGCATGGGCCTTGCCCGGCACGCCGTGCAGCTCGAGTACGAAGTGCTGTGCGGGCCCCGGTGAGCGCACGGGGGTGTAGTGCTCGCCCGTACCATCCGGCGGCGCATAGTTCCAGAGGGCGATCGCGAGCGCCCCGTTGTTGCGGCGCGTGATCAGGGCAGAGTCGGAGTCCGATTTCAGGCGGGTGGACCCCAGCCGATGCAATAGTGCGAACGCATTGTACGCGGGCTTCGGGATGTCATCCTCGGCGACAAGGCCGAAGCCGCCGTAGAACGGCGTCTTGACGACCCCGCCCTCTTCGAACACGTCCGAAAACGTCCAGTAACTCATTGCCTCGGTCAGTCCGTCGCACTGGCTGACGGTGCTCGCAAGCCACGGCCCCATGTATATCGAATCGGTGACGTTGGGCTCGTTGGCGAAGCTCGCGTTGTATTCCGAGAAGATCAGCGGGAGCCGCGGCATCGCCGAGGCCTTGATCTCGTCGCTCACCTTGCGCACCGAACGGCACACCATCTCATCGCGCGCGACCGGGATGTCGTTCTGAAACACGTCCATAGGTGTGTCGTTCGCGTAGACGTGCGACGACACGAAGTCAACCGGCACGTCATTGTCGTGGCAATGCTGAATGAAGATGCCCGCCCAGGCGGCCTGGGCGCTCGACGGTCCTCCGACACGCAGCCGCTTACTGACCGCCTTGATCGCGCGCGCGCTATGGTCGTAGAGTTCGAAATAGGTCGACTGGTGCGGCTCCCCGCCCCAGAACCCTATGTTCGGTTCGTTCCATACCTCGAAGTACCACTGCGCCACCTCGTCGATTCCGTAGCGGTCGATAAGGTGGCGCACGAACGCACTGATCATCGCGTCCCATCGTGCATAGTCCGTGGGCGGCGAGATATTGGGCTTGTACCAGAAGCCGAACAGCATCTGGGGATCGCGCGCCAGCTTCAGCGGCATGAAACTCAGCTCGACGAACGGGCGCACGCCCTCGGCCAGCAAACCGTCGTAGATCTGGTCGACGTACGAAAAGTTGTACTGTGCGTTGCCCGCCTTATCGACGTCGTAGAGCCCGACGTCGTCGTGGAAGATCCCATGGAAGCGTACATAGCGGAAATCCGCCACGGCCTTCACCAGCCGGACGTCCTTGCGATAGTTGTCGCGCAGCGCGAGCACCGCGCGCCCGGAACCGAACATCTGTTCCCAGAAGTGCGGGAACGGAGTGCCTTCGGCTCTTGCCTCGACCGAAATCGAGATCGCGGAGGCGGATGCCGCCGTGATGCCCGCGGCACCCAGCGTGATAGTGGTCATCGCGGCGGCGATCGATGCGCTCAGAACGGGGCGTTTCATATGGAGACCATCTCCTCATTGGTCGGGCTGCTCCAATGTGGATACCTGACCGGGCGCGGTGTTCCGCTCACGGGCGCGCAGAGCATGCCGTCTGGCAGATCGCGTGCGCAACGTATCCGGCGGCGGTCGCAAAGGCGCGACCGGCCATGTCCATCTGCGCCGTGTCGGGATCGATCCCTTCGGACACGATGCCCGCATCCCAGGGACTTGCCAGCAGGATCTCCTGCGCGCGGTCGTGCGACCGTTTGAGCAACAGCTCGTCGGCGATCACCCAGGAGGTCGTGAACTGGAGTCGATAGCTGCCCGGCAACCCGTAACGGTGCCCAGCATAGGAATATTTGTAGTGCGGCGAGTGCAGCCACTCGAACGTCCGCACGAACAGCGGGTCATCTTCACCGATGAACCCAAGCGCCGGCAGCTTCAGCAGCGATCCGGGTGGGATGTCAGTCTCCACGAACTGCTTGCCATCGGTGGCGGAGGCGAAGATGGGGCCTGTGGCGCCGGGCGCGTCCTTGACCACGGCGTGCGCAAGAATCGCCGCATGCAGCGCCGCTGCGCGCTGGCGCAGATCCCGCGCCGTCCCGGAGTCCCGCAGACGGTCGAACAGCGTCGCAAGATCGCTGAGGGCCCGCCAGGTCAGCGCATTGTCGTAAGTCAGGAACGGAAGCTTCTGGTACTCGTCCTGCGAATCCTGCAGGGATGAGTACAGACCGGTCGGCGCATCGAAGCGCGACAGCAGGCGGTCTCGCAACAACAGCACGGCGTCGCGATGCTCGCTTAGGAACCGTTCATCGCTCGTGCGCCGCACGTAGGATGCGAGCGCCAACACGGGTGCCGCCGCTTCATCGAGCTGGAACCCGTCCTCGAGCACGATGCCGTCGATGAAACGGCTGTGCGTGCCCGTGTTGCGCAGCTGGATGCCGAGGGCGTAGTTGAGCGCCTCGCGGGCGAACGGCGGATCGGCGTCGAGCAAACCCGGAAAGCTCCAGAGCATCGCATCGCGATCCCAGTAGGCGGCGGCGACGTAATAGCGCGGGCTGCGCGACGTTACGCCCACAAGCTGCTCGGTATCGATGGTCCTGCCCCAGGCATACAGCATCGTGAACAGAAGGTTGCGATTCATGAGGGCATCGAGGTCGGCACGCCCGGTGCTGCGCGTGCGTGCCCGGCACCAGGCGGCCGTCTCATCGATCATGGCTTCCGATCCGCTGCGGTCGAGCATCTCCTTCAGGGATCGGGCATTGTGCGCCGCGCTGAATTCCTCGACCCCCGCCGCCAGCACGTACACCGCCTCAGCCGTCTCCCCGGGCTGGAGCGTGACCGTTCTTGCCGCGTCGGCTTCCGGGGCGACGGTCACCGGTGGCGTACCGAAAGTCGCCTTCGATTGCGGATGGACGACCGCCCAGGCAAAGCGAGTGTCGCTCGTGATGTAGCTGTAGACCTCGCCGGGATCCACCCAGGGCGTCTCCGTGATGGTGCGTTCGCCGCGCACGCTGACCGGCAGGTACGTCACTCGGGCCAGGGCCCCAAAGGAGCTCTTCAGCCCAAGCGTCGCGGCGACCGCTTCGCTCCGCTGGTTCTTCACGGTCAGGCGCAGGAACGCCGCCCGATAACCCGGCGGCGCACAATACGTCAGAGTGAACTCAAGTCCATCCTTGTCCTGCTTGGCCTGCGGGATCCAGTATTCGAGCAGGCTCCAGTTCAGCGCATCAAGCGCCTGCCTTTTGGCGCCGACCTTCAGGTAGGGCTCAAGGACGGGACGACCGGATTCGCCGCTCGGTTGCAGCAGGCCGCGCTCGCGCATCGAGAGCACATTGAATGTGACCAGCGCACCGTCGCTCGTGCGGATCTCGGGCAACGCGATCCACTCGTTGCCCGTGGCGAGCACATCCCCCGGACGGACGTTCAGCGCCAGGCGCCGGGGCTCTGCGCCGGCAGCCTCGAAAGCCAGGGTACCGAGCAGCAGAAACACGCCTAGCGAAGCGCTCATTGAGATCCTATGCCATCAGCTACAAGGCGCTAAGAGCGCAACATTGCCGGCTTCGCTCTTTGCAGCAGCGCAGTGGCCGCTGTCGCGGATGGACGATACGCTATGGTCGACAACTGAGGCAATTGACCGGAGACTCATCGCCGAAATCGGAGCAAGGAACCCACCGCGTCGACCAAGCCGCAAACGAGGGGATTTGCGACTGAATGCGCAGCACCCTGGCGGATTGCGATCGCGCCGTGGGCAGGCGGTGAGTAAGGCTCCAGCAGGCTGGCATCATTGCGCACGGGGATGTAGTGCAATAGGTTCCGGAAGACTCGGCGCACGACAATTCAATGGTCTGACCCAGAAACTTCGAAGCGACCGCCATGAGCTTCTTCAGCGCCCCAACTGTGCGCTCACGGCCGCGTCCGTTGAAACAATTCTGTTGCTCGGCAATTTGAGCCCGCCAAATCAAAANNTTACTCCCGCTCTCCGCCTTCGCCCAAGTCGACTACGCCCGCCACGTCGCCTTTGACAACAGCCTGACAAGCGACTTCTTCTACTACAGCCACGGCTTCTTCATCGCGCCCAGTGAACTGGAACTCGTTCACGACAAGCTTCCCGTCGAAGAGAATCACTCCGTTAGTCCGCCCAACTCGCTGCGCCTGAAGTGGCGCTCTCGGACCGGCGGCGACTGGCGCATGACTCTCTACCTGCGAGACCGCTACGGATCGCCCGAATTTCGTGGCAGCAATCTATTCGTATGGTGCTACGCCGAAGAAGATCTTCCTGCGCAAGCATCCCCACGCATCTATCTGCGGGACTCCAATGGCGAGGGCACACCTTCGATCGAGTTGACCGGCTCGCTTCCCAAGATTTCTGCAAGAAAATGGACGCGCGTCCGCTTGCCCCTCGACTCTTTCTCCGGCCAAATCAACAGCGCCCAGGGCAAGCAATTTGACCCGCAGAAACTCTACAGCCTCACCCTCGTACAAGGCCTCGACGATGCCAAGCCCCACACGCTCTACCTCGACGACATCGAAATCGCCGACGACCCGCCCGCCAGCTCCCAGCCGTCCGTGGCACCGACGGGCCTAACGGCGAAAGGCTACGACCGCCACATCGACCTGAGCTGGACTCCCGTCACCAACCCAGCCGTGCAGTACTACAAAATCTACCGCTCCTACGACGCCAAGCCTTATGCTCCGATCGGCATCCAGGAAGGCGCCCGCGGCGCTCGCTACGAAGATTTCCTCGGTGTCAGCGGCAAATCCGCGTCCTACAAAATCACCACCGTCGATGTCACCGGGAAGGAGTCGCCAAGATCGTCCGGCGTCCAGGCCGCCACCCGCGCCCTCACCGACGACGAGCTTCTAACCATGGTGCAGGAAGCCTGCTTCCGCTACTACTGGGAAGGCGGGCACCCAAACGCCGGCATGGCCATCGAGATCCTTCCCGGCGACAAGAATCTCGTCGCCGTCGGCTCTTCCGGCTTCGGCATCATGGCGCTAGTCGTCGGAGTGGACCGCGGCTTCATCACACGCGAGCAGGGCACCGAGCGCCTGCTCAAGATCGTCCGCTTCCTCGCCAAAGCCGACCGCTTCCATGGCGTGTGGCCGCACTTCCTAGATGGTCGCACCGGCAAAATCATCCCCTACTTCGGCTCCTACGACGATGGTGGCGATCTGGTCGAAACCGCCTTCCTCATGCAGGGTCTGCTCGTCGCCCGTCAGTACTTTAACCATGACACTGCCGGCGAGCACGAGATCCGTGACACCGTCACCAGCTTCTGGAAAACCGTCGAATGGGACTGGTACCGCCAGGGCCCTGACCCCAACTTCCTGTACTGGCACTGGTCGCCCGATCATGGCTTCTACATCCATCACCCTCTGATCGGCTGGAACGAAACCATGATCATCTATCTGCTCGCGATTGCCTCGCCCACGCACGCGGTCCCCGCGAGCATGTTCCACACTGGATTCGCCAGCCAGTCCGACCTGGCCGTGCGCTACCGGCAGGGCTGGGGACGTACCACACAAGGCGATCACTACACCAACGGCAATACCTACTACGGACAGAAACTCGACGTCGGCGTCGGCAGCGGTGGTGAACTCTTCTTCACCCACTACTCTTTCCTCGCCTTCGACCCGCGTGGGAAGCGCGACCGCTACACCAACTATTTCCAGAACAATCGCAACATCGCCCTCGCCGCCCACGCCTACGCGATGGACAATCCGCGCAAATTCGTCGGCTACGGCGACGACACCTGGGGCCGCTCGGCAGGCGTCAACGCCGCCGAAGGCCGCTCCCTGCCAGGCGACGACAACGGCACCATTACCTGCACCGCTGCCTTAGCCTCGTTCCCCTACACTCCGGAAGAATCAATGAAAGCGCTAAAGCATTTCTACCGCGATCTTGGTGACAAACTCTGGGGCATCTACGGTTTCCGCGATGGCTTCAACCAAACCGAAAACTGGTTCGAAGACGTCAACATGGCCCTCAACCAGGCACCGATCGTCGTCATGATCGAGAACTACCGCTCCGGCCTGATCTGGAAGCAATTCATGTCGAACCCGGAAGTCCAACCCGCTCTCGATGCCATCGGTTTCGTCAAAGACGAATCTGCAGACGCGTTGGGCGGCAAAATCCCAACAGGCGGACGGCCGTAGCCGCTACGATTTCGGCTGCCGCAGCTTCGATGCCTGGCTGCCTCTAACGGTCTTCAGACATCAAGTAACGTGCGCGCCGCGACAATCCAATCGCCACGTTCCCCCGCCTTCAGTACGTCGGTGATCACAGAATGAAGTGCCTCGGGGTCAATGGCTGGCGTTTCAGTCGTGCATTGCGAGTCGCCGCCGCGCTCGGCGCCATTTTTGCGTCCCACACGCCGGCATTCGCCGACACGATCCTGTTCGTCGGCAATAGTTTCACGCAGGGTGAGTTGTCCCCCGTCCAAAACTATCGGCCGGAAACCGTCACCGATCTCAATCAGGGCGGTGCAAGCGGGGTAGCCGCGGTGTTCAAGGCGTTCACCCGCCAAGCGGGCCTCAGGTATGACGTTAGCCTCGAAGCGGCCAGTGGCATGAACCTGGACTTCCACTACGAGCAAAAGGCGAGGCTGATCGCACGTCCGTGGGATCATGTGGTCCTGCAGCCTTACAGTACGCTGGATAGCAAGGCACCCGGGGACGCGCGCGTGCTCATCGAATACGCCGGCCAACTCGCGGAACTCTTCCACGCCCAAAACCCCCACGTCGACGTGCGTCTGGTCGCGACGTGGTCACGAGCCGATCAGACGTATCTGCCGTCCGGACATTGGTTTGGGCGTCCCATCGACGCCATGGCGCGTGATCTGCGATTAGCGTGCGATCGCGCGACGGCAAATTCTCGCTATATCCAGGGGGTTATACCGGTCGGCCAAGCATGGATCCGCGCCATGGACACGTCCGTTGCAACTGCGAACCCTTACCAAGCGGCGCGCCATGGAGAGCTCAATCTGTGGGGTGTCGACGGCTATCACGGCAGTAGCTACGGCTATTATCTGGAAGCGTTAGTCATCTTTGGCAGCGTCACCGGCCGCGATCCCCGATCTCTCGGGCGCCATGAAACGGCGGCAACGCAGCTGGGGATTAACGCCGCCGACGCGGATGCGCTTCAGCGGGTTGCCTTCGAGACGCTCGCAGCTGAACCAGGTCGGCGGCATTCGCGCGACCAGCGTCGTCATCGCGAACCGCTAGGGCACGAGACTTGAAGCTCCTCGCTCTCCGTCGCTGGGCAGATGAGGAGTCGGCTCAGACGAGCCCAACAGATGCCAAGGGGTCCCACCACAGCGCGCGATCGAGACTCGTCGATGATGAACCACAGCTGTTGATCGCGCTCCCCGCCGTTCATCGCCTCGAGAATCGCCAGCCGCATCCAGGCGGAAAAGCGCGACTCCGCAAGATCTGAGTGGAGGACGCAACGAGCGCAGTTCCCGTCGGACATGGATAGGAATTCAAGGGCTGCAGGTCATGCGCTCCTGCCCGGCCTGCCCTGGGTAAACACGCTCTGCTACGATCGATAAGCTGACAGGTGCTGCGCTGTCAGTATGGGGAGAAGCGGTGCGTCCGGTTGAAACCAGGTATGCGAGAAATGGAGAGACTAGAATTGCCTATCAGGTAGTGGGCCAGGGGTCACTCGACCTTGTGCTCGTGCCGGGCTTTCTCTCCAACCTCGAGATTCTCTGGGAGGATCCGGGTTATGGCCGATTCGTTAAGCGGCTTTCCGCTTTTGGGCGGCTCATTCTGTTCGACAAACGCGGGACCGGCTTGAGCGACCGCGTGGCTGCGCAGGCATACGACCTGGGAACGAGGGCAGACGACATCCGCGCGGTGCTCGATGCCGCCGGGTGCGGCCGTGCCACCCTGATCGGCGCGTCGGAAGGTGCGGCGATGTCGATCCTGTTTGCCGCGGCCCGGCCTGAGCGGGTGCGGGCTCTCGCGCTGTGCGGCGGCTATGCGCATTTCCGTGATTCGGTGATGGACGCGAAGAGTTTCCGGGGCTTCACCCATTCCATCCAGGCGGATTGGGGCACCGCTGCGACCCTTTCCCTGCTCGCGCCTGGCCGCACAGACGATCGCCGTTTTGCCGAATGGTGGGCGCGACTCGAGCGACTGTCGGCGAGTCCAACGGAAGCGCTCGCGTTAGCGTCGGCAAATGCGGCAATTGACGTGAGCGCGATGCTAGCAGACGTCTCGGCTCCGACACTCGTCATCCACCGCGCGGAAGACGCCTACGCGGGAATTGAAGGGGGCCGCCGGCTGGCGCGCCAGATAAAGGACGCTCGTTTCGTCGAACTTCCGGGTCGCGACCACTTGATTTGGATGGGCGATGTCGAAGGTATGGCCGATATCGTTGAGGAGTTCGTGACTGGCGAGCGCCCGATCGCTCACAGCAACCGCGTGCTTGCCGTGCTTCTCGTCGCGCGCCCTATAGCTGGTTTCCAGGCCTCCGCGGGCGAAGGGCGGTTTTCGGATGAGCGAGCGGAGCGCTTCCGCGAGGCGGTGCCGCGCGTGATGGAGCGCTATGGCGGCTGCGCCGACCCGTTCACCAGCCGGATCGCGGCCCGCTTCGACGGGCCAGCGCGCGCACTGCAGGCCGCGTTGGCGCTACGCGAAACGGCCGACTCGCTGGGTTTCTCGATCGCGCAGGGAATCCATGTCGGCGAGATCGATATCTCCAGCAAGCCCCTATCCGGCAGCCCCCTCGAAATGGCCGACAGGATCGCGGCCGCCGCCCGAACGTCCGAAATCCTGCTCTCTCGGCTGGCGAGCGAGCTGGTATTCGGCTCAGGGTTCCAATTCGTCGATCGCGGAACGCTGATCATCAAAGGCGTCCACGACCCCCTGCCGTTGGTGGCGCTGGCACATGAACGGCATCTCGAGCCTGTTCTGCGCAAGATGCGCCCCGCCGATCCCAGCACGCTGAGCGCGCGCGAGCGTGAGGTGCTGGCGCACGTCGCCGAGGGTCTGAGCAACCCCGATATCGCCGTCCAACTCGGTCTGAGCGAGCACACGATCAAACGGCATGTTGCGAACATCCTCCTGAAGCTCGACTTGCCGACGCGGACGGCGGCCGCCGCTCTGGTGGCACGCCAGCCTGTGCGGTAATGCGTCGCTGGCTCCGACGGGCCATGGCTGGCATGGCGCTTTCGATGGAAGCGAGAGCGGGCCGCATCCACCAGAATCGCCGGCGTATTACCGCTGCGGCTAACGGCCGCTCGCACCACACCGTATGGAGAAGTTTATGTCGAAATTCATCAGAAAAGTCGCAATGCTCGCGCTCGGCACCGCCTTCGTGGCATTTGCTCTGGTCGTACCTCCCGCCACGGCCGGTGATCCACCGACAAAGTCGACGTACCAGGATATCGAGCAAACGCTCGGCTCGGTGCCGGGCATGTTCAAGGTCTTTCCGGAGGTCGGGATCGCCGGAGCCTGGAGCGAGTTCGAATCTGTCCAGCTCAACTCCGCCACCGCGCTCGACGGCAAGACCAAGGAGTTGCTGGGGCTCGCCGTTGCTGCGCAGATCCCATGCCAGTACTGCATCTATTTCCACACCGCGGCGGCGAAGTTATACGGTGCGACGGACGAGGAGATCCGCGAGGCCGTCGCCATGGCCGCTATCACACGGCACTGGTCGACCGTGTTGAACGGCATGCAGGTCGATCCCGCCGTATTCCGTCAGGAAACCGACGCCGTCCTCGCACATGCGGCGAAAATGGCCAAGGCAAAAGCTAAGTGACACCAGGCCCTGCCGGCCGAAACCGGCAGGGCGACTACCTACCGATTGGAGAACATCATGCTTGCAAAAGCAACACGGGTGACCGGCGATGCGATCAAGCGGGCCATCGAGACACGCGACGGTCGGGCGCTCGCCGAGCTCTATGCGGAACACGCGGTGACGCGGATCATTGACCACAACAATCCCCCCAGCAAGCCTCGGGAGGTCAAGGGTCGGGCCGCGATCGCAAGGTTCTGGGACGACATCTGCGGCCGCGCCATGACCCACCGCGTGGACATGAGCATCGCCGACGGCGACCGGCTGGCATTCACTCAAGCATGCCTGTATCCGGACGGCGCTAAGGTCTTCTGCATCGCCCTGCTGGAATTGAAGGATGGACTGATCGTTGAGCAGACGATCGTGCAGGCCTGGGACGAATAGCTCAGGACTTGCTGTTCTGAGGACTAAATCATGGGCGCGGCTATGAGAATGCACGCCCGCGGCGCCTGGGGTAGGCGCCGCCGCGCTTCCAGCCGCCAGAGCGCAGAACGCAAAGGCAGAGAAGCTCAGCGAGAGGTTCCATTCAGGGATGTCTGACGCGATTCGCGCTGGGACCCGGTGATCGCCGATGTCACGCCCCTTCGCGCGATGAGTGGAAGGCCGGCTCTCCCGAGCCCGGCAGATCCCAAGCGTTCCCACCTCAGCGCGCTATTGAGATGGGTAACCTTCTGGGTAACAAAACAGCGTCGAAGATCTAACTGTCTGATTTCAGAAGAGTAAGGTCCGTCAGTTGGAGTAATCTCCCGTGCGGGCAGTCCCGAGTGGAAACCTAACCCCGGGCGCTTCATCAGCCGACCGATTGCGGACATCAGGACACGTGCCTCATCGCGAAGCCACGATTGCGGGCCCAGAACTTTCTGGCTCTCTGCTAAAGCCAGCAAGACGAATGACTGATCGTAGAGAAACGCACGCTCATCAAGCGGCGCGCCATTGGCTGCGCACAGCGTCCGAAACAGCCCATCGGGACGGCGGTAGCGGCTCAAGAAATACTCCAGGCCGCCGGAGACGAGCGGCACCGGATCGCTGTCCCATCCGAGCTCCACTGCATTGGCGAAGCAATACACCTGCCGCACCTGGACACGCGCCCGGCGTGGATCCTCCGCAAGCGGACCGTCGGCGCTGAGACGCTCGTGAAATCCTCCCTGTTCATGGTCGTAGCCCATCTGCGCCCAGAGGGGATAGGCGCTTGCGAGCAACCATCCGAGCAGCTCGCCATGCAGGCGCTCTGCGGCCGCGTGATTCACAGCGTCCTTGGTAATCACGCGTCGGCTCGTACGCGGGGCTCAAAGACCACTTGACCCGACGGTCGCGGCAACCGCGAGGGCGCCGAGCGGGCCCGCAAGCGCTCCCAGGCCTGGCGCGACGATATACTCCTCGAGGCGGCCGGCGGCATGCTCGATATCGACATAGTTGTTTATGCTGCGAAGCAAGTACTGGCGAATTCGCGGAAACAGATGGGCCTGCTCCCTCGCCACGCCTCCGCCAATCAATATCCGCTGCGGCGCCAGGGTCAGAACCAGGTTGTGCGCGAGTTGAGCGAGCGCATACGCCACCGTATCCCAGACCGGACTGTCGACGGGCAGACTCGCCGGCGGCGTACCGGTACGGGCTTCAATCGCCGGTCCAGAGGCGAGCCCCTCTACGCATGCGCCGTGAAAACGACAATTACCCGGCCAGTTATCCCCTGGGGCACGTGCTACGCGAATGTGTCCGAGTTCGGGATGGTGCCAGCCGCATAGCGGCCTGCCGGCCGCGATGAGTCCCACTCCGACTCCCGTACCCACCGTAATGTACGCGTAGTCAGTCAGCCCCTGCGCTGCGCCCCAGCGGCCTTCGGCAAGCGCGGCACCGATAACGTCGGTCATTATGCCGACGGGTTCTGTGAAGCCACGGGCAAAGAAACCCGCCACATCTGTGTTCTCCCATCCCTGCTTTGGCGTCCTGCCGATTTTTCCGAAGTTGGGAGAGTCATGCCGCAGCTCCAGCGGGCCAAAGCATGCGAGCCCAATGCCCCCGAACGCGCCGTGTCTGGTCCTCCAGCTCCGCAGGATTCCTTCGACGCGCCGCAGCGTCTCCGTCGCATCGGTCTCGGTCCTCACTGTGAGTCGCTCCCGGACGTCGTCCGGTCCGGTGCCGACCATGCACACGCATTTCGTTCCCCCGAGCTCGACGCCGCATAGCGGGGGGTTCGCGTGGGTCATCGGAGCTCTTGTTTGTCTGCCTTCAGGGGTCGAACCGACGGCGCTCCGTGGTGGCTGATGCCCTCTCACGCGTCCGGCAACCTCTGACGCGGGAAGCGGGTTCGGTCTCAAGACCAAGCGTCGCGGCCTTGAAAGGACATGTGCTCACCTTCCCGATACTTGGGAAGCGGCAAATAGGTGTTGACGCCCGGTATAGCCTGGCCGCGCAGGTGGAAAGCCGACGGCCAGGGCTCGCTCGACACGATTCGAGTGGTTGTCGGAATGTATCGAATCGTGAGGCCACATCTACGTTTTGACGAAGCATTGGCGTTGGAGCCGTGGATAACGTTCGGGTGATGCACGGAAACGTCACCGGCCCGGAGCACGAGGTCGATGGCCTTGGATTCATCCACCGCGGCTTCGTCCATGCCGGATCGCAGGACGTTCGCAATCTCAGTCCGCGCCTTCAGCTGCTGCAAATCGAGGTGCTGTGTCCCGGGTATTACACGCATACAGCCGTTTTCCGGGGTCGAGTCATCCACGGCTAGCCACAGCGACACGACCTCCATCGGCTCGAGCGGCCAATAGCTGCCATCCTGGTGCCAAAGCACCGGTTGCCCGTCGCCGGGCGGCTTGCAGATGTAGTGCGAGGCGAATAGCGCGATGTTAGGACCAATGAACAGCTCGGCGATATCGAGCAATCGGAAGTCGCTCACCAAGCGCAGCCAGAAGGGATCCTTGCCGAGTAATTGATGATCTAGATTCTCGGGTCGAACCTCAGGATGGCGCGCCTGAAGCCATTCGACGTGACCGCTTGCCTCGCTCACGAGCGCGGGATCCAGCACTCCCCTGAAGATCGTGTAGCCGTCTCGCCGAAAGCTCTCTAGCGGGCTTGCCGCGGCCAGCGGGTTTGCTTGCGAGATCGTAACAGACATATTAACTCCTCCGTTATTGGCCGCCGCTTGAGGTCGCTTCGCGAAGGCGGTCTTTGCCCTTTGCGCGAAAGACGGCTCATCGGTGAACCGGTGCCTTGCGGTGCCAATTGTCGAGTTTGCGCACACCGCTATGAGGCCGCATCGCCCACTCGATTCCATTGCCGATAATCTTGCGCACCATCGGATCGTGATAGATCGGAAATGTTTCGTGACCTGGCGAGAAATAGAAGATGCGCCCCAGGCCGCGGTAAAATGTCAGCCCACTGCGGAACACTTCCCCACCTTTGTACCAAGAGAGAGTAATGATTTCGTCAGCAGCCGGAATGTCGAAAGGTTCGCCATACATCTCCGACTGGGGAATCTCGAAATAGGGGGGCAGGCCCTCTGCGATCGGATGGGCGGGATTGATTACCCAAACGCGTTCCAGGTCGCCCTGCGGCAACTCGCGCCAAGCCAAATTGCAATTTGTACCCATCATGCGGCGAAACATCTTGGAGTGATGCCCTGAGTGGAGCACTACCAGTCCCATGCCGGCGAGAATGCGCTGCTGCACCCGATCGATCACCGCATCCGCAACCTCCTCGTGGGCGACATGTCCCCACCACACGAGCACGTCGGTACGGTCTAGCAATTCCAGAGGCAGGCCCTGCGCGGGGTCATCGAGAGTGGCGCGTTCGATTTCAAAATCACGATCGGCCAGGCCAGCCGCAAGCGCGCCGTCGATCCGGTCCGGATAGATTGCCTGGACTGGCGCATCGGTCTTTTCGTGCCGGCCTTCGTTCCAGATCGTTACTCGAATTGTCACACCTGCCTCCAGGAAATAGTCAAATTGCCCGTCTCAGGCCGGAAAAACTCGATCCGCTTGATCGAAAAGATGAAAACTCGCACGATCTAGCACCAACTGCACGGTGTCTCCGGAGCGCAGCGCGATGTCGCCCCGCACCCGCACTAGAAGCGTCTCGGTGCCCTTGACGACGTTGACGTAAGTCTCCGCGCCGAGCCGCTCGACAATGGTGACCTTGCCGGAAAGATCGGCCGCGGAGTTTGCATCGACGAGCCGAATGTCTTCGGGTCGAATCCCCAGCCAGACAGGCTGCGTGTCCGTTGCCGCCAGATCCCTGCCTGCAAGTGGAACTGTCCAGCCTTCCGTTGCGGTAAAAGACGACGTCACATCTTGACTGGCGACGACACCCTTGATCAGGTTCATTCGGGGCGACCCAATGAAGGTCGCAACGAACATGTTCTTTGGACGGCGGTAAAGCTCAATCGGGTGGGCCCATTGCGCCACGTTCCCCTGATTGAGGACCCCGATTGTGTCGGCCAAAGTCATCGCCTCGNNCCTGGTCGTGAGTGACGTAGACGATCGTCGGGTGAAGTTCCTGATGTAGGCGCTGCAATTCGGCGCGCATCTGAACCCGCAGTGATGCATCGAGATTGCTCAACGGCTCATCAAAAAGGATAACTCGCGGCTTCTTGATGATCGCCCTGCCGATCGCCACTCTTTGTCGCTGGCCGCCCGACAGCGCCGCAGGCCGGCGGTCCAGCAATTCCGAAAGCTGCAGTAATGCCGCCACTTGCCCGACTTCCTTGCGGATCTTCGCCTTGGGAACCTTCTTGAGGTCGAGGGAAAAGCCGATATTTTCGGCCACGGTCATATGCGGGTAGAGGGCGTAGGATTGAAAGACCATTGCGATTCCGCGCTGGTCCGGAGGAACATCGTTGATCCGCTTGCCGTCGAGTTTGATGTCGCCTGCGGTTACGGATTCCAGTCCCGCAATCATGCGCAGGAGCGTCGATTTCCCGCATCCGCTGGGACCGACCAGAACGGCAAATTGCCCGTCCGCAACCTCGAAGCTCACACCCTTGATGACTTCGACCGCGCCATAATTTTTGCGCACGTTTTCGATTGAGATGGTGGCCATTTCTATCCCTTGATTCCGCCAGTGAAGGTCTGAACGAGGAAGCCGCGAGCAACGCCAAAAGCAACCACCGCCGGTAGCATGTACAGCAGAGCGAGCGCGCTCAGATAGCCGTAGTCGATGGTGTTCGCTCGCTGGAAAGCCCGAAACAGTCCGATCGGCAACAGTTGCAGATTGGCTGACGAAATGAACGTCAAGGGCATCAGGAAATCACCCCAGGCACCGATGAAAGTCAGCAATCCTGCCGCACCCAGACCCGGTAGCGCCAATGGCACCAGAATGCGACGAATGCGCTGAAAGACATTGGCCCCATCCATCAGGGCCGCTTCCTCGTAGTCCTTGGGGGTCAGATCGAAAAAGGTCTTGATGATCCAAAGCGCCAGCGGCAGCTGCATGGCGGACAACACCAGGATCAGCCCCAGATATCCGTCGACGAAGCCGAAGATCTGCATCGCCGAACGAATACTGTCAGGCGGCACGATGCTGCGCACCAGGGCGCCCATCACGCCATTGGAGATCAGCATAACCTTGTACAGCGGAACGATGAGCGCCGTGGGCGGCAGGACTCGGACCAGAATGATGGCGTACAAAAACGGGCGCTTCCACCAAGCGTTAGTCCGCGAGAGCGCATACCCTCCCATCCCTGCGACTATGATCACGAGTGCCGTTGTCGCACCTACAGTCACCAGCGAATTAAAGAACCAGCGCCCCCCATTCTCCGCCGTAAAGATCTTGACGAAGTGATCCGCAGTTATCGCTTTGGGAAGCGACAGGAACAGGGAGGCGTTCGGATCGACGGAGGCCAGAACCACCCAGAGAAAAGGAAGCAGGCAGAAAACAAGCGTTACCGTGAGGAACCCGTAGGCAGTCGCCTCGGCTCGCGAGAATTTGCGCACGCCGATCAAACCTGCACCTTCAAGACCCGAACATAAATGACTCCGATTGCGACAGATACTCCGAGCATGATGACGGCAACCGCCGACCCATAGCCGAGCTGGTAGGCGGTGAAGGACTGGTTGTATATGTAGATGCCGATAATTTCGGTCGCCCCGCCGGGACCGCCCCGGGTGAGCGTGTAAATCAGCCCGAAAATGGCGATCGTCCCTGCTGTTGAGACCAGCATGTAGAGAAAGATGGTGGGCCGCAGCAGCGGCAAGGTGATCCGCCAGAATATCTGGCGCGGCGTTGCGCCATCCATTCGGGCAGCCTCATACACTTCCGTCGGGACGGCGCTCAGACCCGAGGTCATCAATATCATCGCGAAGGCGATGCCGCGCCAGGTGTTCACGACGATGATCATCAATAGCGGCAAGGAGCCCAGCCAGTTCTGAGGCGGAATACCGACGAGCCCGACGATTCGACTGACTGTCGAATATTTGCCCCCCGCCAGCATGGATATCCAGATGAAGCCGGCGACGACCTCGGGGACCGCATTGGGTAAGAGAATAGCGGCATTGAAAACCGGCCTAAAAGCAATCGGCCGACGTAACGCCATCGCTGATGCCAGTCCGAGCACAAACTGACCAACGATCGAGGAGCCGAAAACAAAGAAGGCGGTGACGACCAGCGAATTCCAGAATCCGTCGTCGGAGAACAGCCGCACATAGTTTTTCAACCCCACAAGTTGGGGATGGGCTGCCGCAAAACCGCTCAATGCCTCATTAGTGAAGCTGATATAGATGGCTGCCCCGGCCGGTATCAGGATGAAGCCCGCGAGCAGTACAAGGGCCGGCACCAGCAACATCCGATTCTGCCAGGCCACTCGCGTTTCATAAGTCATGGCCATGGCGAATTGTCTCGAACGATCCGATCTCGGGCGCCAGCTCGAAAAGGGGAGGACGCCCCTCTTCTTTTCGATATCCACGTTGCAAACAATCTGTTTATTTGACGACCTTGTCGCCGAGCAGATCCTTTACATATTTGACGAGGATCGCCTGTGCCCCTGCCGCGTTGGTTTGCTTGCGCAACAAGGCCTCAGTAGCGCGCGCGACTCCCTCGGATACGACCGAGAAGCCGGGCGCGGATTTCAGGAATGTTCCGTTTTCGACGTTCTTGAGGACCGGCACAAGTTCTGTGAGAGCCTGGAAATCCTTGTTGTCGGCGGCATCCTTGCGCGCCGGAATATTGCCGAGCAACTGGGCATAGGCCACTGTCGCGTCGACTGAGCTCAATGCCAAGAGCACTTTCTTGGCCAGGGCGAGATGCGCTGATTTTGCGTTGACCGCCCAAATGTTTCTGCCGCTGACCATGACGCTTGAACCGCCGGTCATGCCAGGCACCGCCCAGGTTCCGACGTTCCGGGTGACATCAGGCACGGGATTCTTGCTGTCCTTGCCCCAGTCATAGATGTAGCACCAAGTGCCGCAGGTCGTGGCCATCAAATCCCCGGCCGGGAACATCGTATATTTGGGTATCACCCACGGTTCCGGTCCGAGGAGCGGTTCGATCGGCATCAGGTCCTCATCGATGAGGGACCTATAGAGGCCAAGGATGTCCCTCACCCCCTCGCCGTTCAAATTCAGCGTGCCGTCGTCATTGGCGATCTGGGGTGTTTTGGATCCCGGCACAAATAGCGCGAAGCCCTCGTTGAACGCCCCTCCTCCCCAGCTGATTCCCGCGGGCAGCAGCAGGCCGTACTTACCGGTCTTCTTCTTTATCTCCCTAGCTCGATCAAGCAAGTCTTTCCAGCTCGTTGGCTGAGCGGTCGAAATTCCTGCCTTATCGAGCAAATCACGGCGGAAGTAGATTTGCTCCACGCCCAGCATTGAATCCAGCGCATAAATCTCACCGTTCGCCCGGGTCGACAGCTTTTTGGCGACATCGAAAAGCTGGGCGTAGCCGTCCCATGCCTTAACCTCGGCAGTGATGGGGGCAAGATACCCAGCGGACACCAAATCGGCGACGTCGGAATCAAAATTGGCCGTGAAGAGGTCTGGCGCATTGCCGGCGCCGAGCTCGGTCAGAAGCTTGCTCATGTAGTCTTTTTCGGGGGCGGGGTATTCAACCACCTCGATGGTGATCCCAAGCTGCTTCTCAATGCTCGGGATCGACCTGTTCAGCGCGTCGATGCGCGCTTGGCGATGCTCGGCAACGCGAATGGTCTGGGCGGATGTGCACGAACTAACAACCGCGCCCGAAATGGCGGCCACCATGATGGCCAAGCCCAGACCCGCACGAAGCACGGTTGATTTCATTGCATGCCCCCTGGGGCGGCATTTCAGCCGCTTGCATACCTCGACAATCTCGAAGGTACACGTCTACACACATTAGGCAATAGGGTGTTGGGGCCGGGCCTGCAGCCGAAAGGGCATATTATGCGGGCATTGCGGGTCAGTTTTTTTCGACGTCATAATGTATACGTGTGCGCAAATGGAGAAATATCTTGATGTTGCGGTTTGGGATTGTTGGCGCGGGACTGAAGGCGGCAGAGTACGCTCGCGGGTGGTCGGCAATGCCGGACGTCGAGATCGCTGCGCTTGCCGAGATCGATCCGGCCTCTCGTAAGCGCTTGAGTGACATTTGCGCCGCCGCTGGCCGGCGGCGCCCGGCCGAATACGCCTCCGAAAAAGCCATGCTGGAGGCTGAGGCCAGTCGGCTAGATGCCGTATACGTATCGACGCCCCACGTCTTTCATGCTGCCCATGCCCTGGCGGTGATCGATGCCGGTCTCGACCTGTTGCTCGAAAAGCCTATGGTGACCACGGTCGCGGAAGCACTAGCCTTGGTCGAAGCAGAAAAGCGCAGCGCGCGAACCATCGTCATCGCCTATCAGGGGGGACTGTCTCCTTTGATCCACGACACCATCGCGCGAGCTCGGCGTGGCGAATTCGGCGATCTGGTCAGCGTCTCGGCTTCGATCTGGGAAGGCTGGGCCAAG